>JAKAKG010000033.1 GCA_021813555.1 Acidobacteriota bacterium | reverse complement strand
CCCGTTCCATGAGCTCCAGGAGAGCTTCGACGCCGGAGGGTTCCAAAGCGGGCTCGTCCCCTTGCAGGTTCAGCACCACATCGCAGGACGTCTCCCTCACCGCTTCCCATGCCCGGTCCGACCCCGACGCGCAGCCGGACGACGTGAGGACCGCCTCCCCGCCGAAGGCCCGGACGGCGTCCGCGATGCGCTCGTCGTCCGTAGCCACGATCAGGCGCTCCAGCCCCCGCACCTTGGCGGCCCGCTCGCACACCCACTGGATCATGGGCCGCCCGAGGATGGGTGCCAGGGGCTTGCCGGGAAACCGCGTGGAACCGTACCGGGCCGGGATGACACCCACGACCTTCATGGCTGACCTCCGGACAGGAGTCTACCAGATGGCCGCGCCCGCGTGAACGTGCCGTCCCTCGCCTTCACCCATTCTCATCCACGACCTCCCATCTCTCACGCTCCACGTTCCTCGCGGGGTTGACACTCCCGGCCGCGGGGGTACAATCACTTATCTGGCAAGGAGATGGCGCGAAGGCCCTGGCCGGATTATGGCCGTCAGGGGCGTTGGCGCGAAAACCGCCTCGATCATCCAGCGTTTGGAGGAAGCCGATGCACTTGACTCGCTGGGCCCTGGCCCTGGCTGCCACGGGGCTCGTCCTTGGTTTGGCGTGCGCTAAACCCACCAAGATCACCGTCGCACCTAAACAGATTGTCATGAACGATGCCGGCGGCACCAAGACGCTCCTTGCGACCGTCTTCGACCAAAAGGACCGCCCCATGGAGAAAGCCGCGGTGACCTTCACCTCCTCGGCGCCCGACGTGGCCGAGGTGGACGCCGCGGGAAAGGTGACGGCCCGTGGCTCGGGCGAGGCCACCATCACGGCCACCTCCGGGAAGGCCTCCGGCCAAGCCAAACTCATCGTTCACATCGTGTCGGCCCTCAACCTGGCGGCGCCCCAGGACGGAGTGAAGGGGCCCGCAGGTGACGTGGTGCCCCTGCTCGTCTCGGGGACCAACGAGCGAGGCGAGCCCGCGGATCTGAGCGGCATCGTTTTCACGTCGGACGCTCCCGGCGTAGCCACGGTGGACAACCAGGGAAGGCTTACTCTCCTGACTTCGGGCGACACGAAGATCACGGCGGCCATAGGGAAATCCAAGGCCGAACTCCTGGTCCCCGTCCACGTCCTCGTTCCCATGGCCATCAAGGTGCCCACACCGCCGGTGCAGACGATCAAGGCGGGAGAGACGGCGAGGTTGAACGTCTCGGTTCTTTCAGACCTGGGCGAACCCATGGACGTCCCATTCACCTGCTCATCATCATCGGAGAAGGTGGCGGCCGTGGACAAGGACGGCAACGTCACGGGCCTGGCCCGAGGGACGTCGGAGATCACGGTCATGGCCGGGACCGCCAAGAACACCATCAAGGTGGTCGTCAGGTAGAGGCGGCCGGCCGCCCGCCGGCTACCGGCACACTTCCTCATCAGGGGATGGACATGCGCGTAGGCATCAACGGCCTGGGCCGAATTGGCCGCGGCCTTCTGAAGGCACTTTGGGACGACCGCCGATTCGAGGTCGCGGCCCTCAACGACGTGGCGGGCGGGGCCATCCTCGCCCATCTGCTGAATCACGATTCGTATTATGGTTCCTGGGGCCACCGGGCGAAGGCAACGGAGACGGGCCTCTCGGTGGATGGCCGCGACGTTCCCCTGTTTCGCGGCGCCACTCCTTCCGAGATACCCTGGAACGGCGCCCGTGTTGACTGGGTGGTGGACGCGACGGGGCGCTTCAAGGGCCGCGCTCCCCTGGAGGGCCACGGCCTCCCCGTGATCCTCACCGCCTCAAGCCGTGACGTGGACCGGCAGGTGGTGTACGGGGTGAACCACGAGACGCTCGCTCCTTCGGACCGGATCCTGTCCGCCACTTCGTGCACGACCCACTGCGTGGTACCGCCCGTGTTCGCTCTGGCGCGGCGCTTCGGTTGCCGCTCCCTCTGGTTCAATACGGTGCACTGCTACAACGTGAGCCAGCCCCTGGTGGACGCCCCGCTGGACGACCCGAGGCGCGCCAGGGCGGGAGCCCTGAACCTCATCCCCACGACCACCAGCGCCTCCCTTTCGGTGGAAGCGGTGTTGCCCGAACTGAAGGGGATGGTCCACGGCATGGCTGTTCGCGTCCCTGCCCCCGCCGTATCGCTCACGGAAATCACCCTGCTGGCCGAGAGGCCCGCCCGGCGAGAAGACGTCCTGGCATGCCTGGAGGAGGCCGCCCAAGGCCGCCTGAAGGGTATCCTGACCCTGAGCCGGGAAGCGCTCGTCTCCCAGGACTTCCTGGGCAACCCCGCCTCCTCCATCGTGGACCTGCCCCTCGTGGCCGCCCATGAAGGGGCCGTCCGCCTCATCGCCTGGTATGACAACGAGGCTGGATACGTGGCCCGCCTCGTGGATCTTCTGGCCTACCTCAAGGGGAGGAACCTGTGAGCGGCTATCTGTCCGTACGCGATTTGGGCGTAGAAGGAAAGCGGGTCTTCCTGCGAGTGGACTTGAACGTCCCCGTCCAGGACGGCCTCATTCAAGACGACACCCGCATCCGGAAGGCCGTCCCAACCCTCAAGCACCTCGTGGACCGAGGGGCCAGGGTCATCGCCTGCTCTCACATGGGCCGGCCCAAGGGCCGGCGCGTCCCCGAGCTCTCCCTCGCTCCGGTGGCGCAGCGCCTCCGGGAGCTCCTTCCCGGCGTGCAGGTCACGTTCGCGCCCGACGTTCTGGGCGAGGGCGCCCGAGCTCTGGCCGCTTCCCTCGGCCCTGGCGAAGTCCTCCTTCTGGAAAACATCCGCTTTGAGCCGGGCGAAACCAAGGGTGACGCGGACCTTGCCCGCCGCATCCGGGCCCTGGCCGACTGCTACGTGAGCGATGCCTTCGGGGCCGTCCATCGCCCCCACACGTCGGTATGTGCGGCGGCGGAGCTCTTCCCGGAGGTAGCCGCGGGCCTCCTCCTGGAAAGGGAAGTGGAGTATCTGGCTGGGCGCCTGGGCACCCCGGAACGGCCTTACACGGCCTTTTTGGGCGGCGCCAAGGTTTCGGACAAGATACCCATCCTCAGACACCTGTCCCAGAAGGTGAACTGCCTCTGCATCGGCGGGGCCATGGCCTACACGTTCCTCGCGGCGAGGGCGCTCAGCTCCGGGCACAGCCGGACGGAGCCGGACCTCGTGCCCGCCTGTGCCGAGATCATGGAGGGCGCCAAGGCGCGGGGAGTGGACGTGCTCTTGCCCGTGGACCATAGAGCCGCGCTCTCCATGGACGCGGGCCAAGACGCCCGCGTGGTCCCCGCCGGCGCCTTCCCGGAGGAGCTCTCCGCCTTTGACATCGGCCCCGAAACCTCGAAGGCCTTCGCCGCCCGGGCGGCCGCCAGCAGGACCATCTTCTGGAACGGCCCCATGGGCGTCTTCGAGCGGCCCGAGTTCGCCCAGGGGACCCTCGACCTGGCCAAGGCCGTGGCACGGTCCTCGGCCCTCTCGGTCATCGGCGGGGGCGATTCGGTCTCGGCTGTGATGCAGGCCGGCGTGGCGGATGAGATCAGCCACATCTCCACGGGCGGCGGCGCCGCCCTGGAATTCCTCGCGGGAGAAGATCTTCCGGGGCTGAGAGTGATCACCCGGAGATAGCTGCTCCCATCTGTCCTTCGAAAAAAAGGGCGGCCTCGCGGCCGCCCTTTCTGTATCCGCTCGATGTTCCGAAGCTATTCGAGGGTCACCCAGTCACCGAAGCCGATTTCCTGAGAGCTCTTGATGACCTTGACGCACGCCGTGCCCGCCTCGGTGGTGAGGACGACCCCTTCGCCGATGTACATCCTGATGGATTTGACCCCCTCGGTGTTGCCTCTGTAAATATCTCCCTCCGGCATCCGGCCGTCGGTGGCCTCGGCTTTGGCCGTTCCTTCGGGAATCCGGGTGTCAGGGGGGGCCGCCTGCTCGGCGCGAGCTTCCGATCCCTGGTAGGTGCCGACTTTCTTGGGACGGAACAGATCCTTCTCGCCCACGTCGATCTTCTGCTGGCGGAAGAGGTCCGTGGTGGAGCTGATGAGGCTGCCTTGGGCCGCCGGATAGCGGTAGATCCACAGTTTGTCCCCGGGCGCGAGCCGCTCGCGCGACCCCAGGTCCACGTAAATGATGTTGCTCTCGCCCGTGGCTTCCAGCCGATCGCTGGACCAGATCACGCGGCCCTGAACCTTGTCGGGCGTGTCGATCTGGAGGGGGAGGGCTTCGGCGCGCTTCACGTCCCACGGGATGGGGATGGGTTTCCAGGGCACGAGCACGTTGCCGACGTTGATCTCGTCGCACGACGCGCTGATCACGGCGATGGCCGTGTGCGGCTCAATGGCCAGGATCTTGGCCTCTCCGACGCGCTGCACGTACCGCCCGAGCTCGCGGCCGGTTATGGGATGGCTCACGTGCTGTCCTACGCGAAGGATGCTGAACTTATCCCCGGGCTGCAGGCCCTCGGCCTTTCCCTCGTTCACGTAGATCACATCACCCTGAGCAAGACTCAAGGTCTCGGGGCGCTGGCTTCCGAGCACCGTAAGGTGGGGAAGTTTGAAGTTCTTGGTGATAAACCCCGAACAGTAGACATCGTGCGCGTTGATGGGAGGCTGGGGAGCCTCCTCTTCCAGAGCCAGGCCGGTTGGGGCGGCCTCCGTCTCAGCCTTGGGTGTTGAGCCCATCTCGGATTCTATCGGGACCGTCTCCGACACAACCTGCGGCTTGCCGATCAGGAGAGGGTCTCCCGGGTAGATCCAGTGGGCGTCCTTGATGTAGGGATTCTCATCCCAGATCTGGGGCCACAGGAGCCACGTACCGAGCTTCTGCTGGGCAAGCTGGGAGAGGGTGTCACCCTGCTGGATGACGTACCACTCGCCGCCTGCGGCCTCTTCAGGGGGCGTGTAAGGCGTCCAGTGGCCGTCGGAGAGCTTCTTCAGATCCCTCGGGGGAACGGCAGAACCTTTGTAAGTCTTGGCCTTTTGCTGCATTTCGGCGGGTACGGAAGGGGCCGCGGCCTTGGCTTCCGGCTGCGGTTTCTGCTCTTCCGCGGGCGCCGATTGGGCCGCCGCGGCCACGCCCCATCCCAGGGCCAGGACGGCGGGAAGGACGAGTGAGAACAACTTCATCTCTATTCGCATCGTTCTCTCCCCTCAGACGCGAAACCCTTCTCTCCACGAGAGTCTATCGGACGCAAAACGGAAAGTCAAGCGTTTATTTGCCTTTCCCCCACAAAATTCATTCACTAGGTGAAGCATCTAGCCTTGGTCGCCTCTGGACTAAAGATAATGGCGAAATGGCATCGGCGTCAAGGTCTGTGCGTTAAGATCCGTTGCACGCGCCCGGCAAGCCGCGGCGACACACGTGCCGCGTCGAGCCGGCCCCGGGCGGCCAGGGGCTCATGGTTCCGTACCAGGGGGGGCGGGCGGCTCTTTTCGGTTGTACTGGTTCATGGCCCGGGTCCAGCCCATAGCCACCGCCGCGAGGGCCCCTTCCGCAGCCCGATGGGCACTCTCCCCGAGGAGCGCCCACAGGTCTTCGGGGAGGGGGGAAAGGAGGTAATCCACGTGCTCCGCCTTCCCCACCTCTGGACATTTGATGCCGATGCGAATTCTGGGAAAGTTGCCTGAGCCCACCTGGTCCAGGATGGATTCCATACCGTGGTGGCCCCCCGCACCTCCGCCGGGCCGGAGGCGCACCTGGCCCAGGGGCAGATCCAGATCGTCGTAGGCCACCATGAGACGCTCCAGGGGCAGGCCCGTGCGACGAAGCCAGAGGGCCACCTCCGAACCGGAGCGGTTCATGTAGGTCATGGGCTTGAGCAGGAGGAGGGCGTGGCCCCTCCAGCGGCACGCCGAGACCGCGCCGTCGCCGCGGACGGAAAAGCGCGGGCCCTTGCACAGGGCCCGCGCTCTCTCCACCACTTCAAATCCCGCGTTGTGGGGGCTCCGGTGGTATTCCTCCCCCGGGTTGCCCAGCCCAACCAGCAGGTAATCGGCGTCCATGGGCTGGAAGGGCTACTCCTTCTTGCCCTTGCCCTCCGGCTTGGCTTTGGCTTCCGCTTTGCCCTTGGCCTCGGGTTTGCCCTTGGCCTCGCCCTCGCCCTCCTCGGCTTTCTTGCCGCGCCCGATGACCTCGGGTTCGGCGGCTACCTCGGCCTCACCCTCAGCGGGCGTGGCGGCCGTCTCGACCCTCGGGGCGGACACGACGACCACGGGCAGGTGATGGTCCTCAATGACGATGCGAATCCCTTCGGCCACCTTGAGGTCCCCGACCTTCACGCTCTCGCCGATCTTGAGCGGCGTCAGGTCCACGTGGAGGCGGTCGGGGATGGCGATGGGCAGGCATTCCACCTCCACCTCGCGCATGATCATATCGACCATGCCGCCCTGGTTCTTCACACCGAAAGCCACACCCTCAAAAATGATGGGGACTTTCACGCGGATTTTCTGGTCCATCATGATCCGCTTGAAATCGGCGTGGATGAGCGTGTTCGTCACCGGATCGATCTGGATGTCTTTTACCATGACGTGGCGCTGCTGCTTGGTCCCCTTCATGGAGAACAGGAGCACGGAGTTGGCACCCTTCTCGGACCGGAGGATCTGGATGATGCCTTTGGAATCCACGGCGATGGGGACAGGTTCCTTCCCTCCGCCGTAAACGACGCCGGGGACCATGCCGGACAGGGCGGCCACCTTGCGGGCCCGCTTGCCGATCACCTCGCGGCGCTCGACCTCTATTTCGATGAACTGTTCAGACATTGCAGCTCCTCACTTTCCTCAATCCGGGGCCAAGGCCCCGCCACGAACTCGTATTGTAGCAGGAAAGGGCTTTCCTTGCAAGAGTTGGGGGCGGGCCGCGAGCGGGTTGCAGATCGCGGCTTCGCAGGTCCTCCGCCTCGGATCATCGCCCTTTCGCAAGACCAAGCGGCCTGGTGAACCCTGGCGGGCTGCTGAGAAACTCGCATGGGCCACGGGAGTTTTTCAGAAGCCCGCCTGGCCCTCTTGCCAAGGAGGGAGAGCACCAGGTAAGCTTGCCTTTACGCAAGCTGAGCGATGTCGCACTCCGGGGAGACCGCCCTGGGCCGTCGCGAGAGCAACCGAAGAGGTGACCTGATGGCCCGGACGGACCCCCACTCGTATTTTGATCCGGATCAGCCCCGCACGGCCGCGCTGAAGATAGCCTGGAACGTGGACTTTGAGTCCCGGCGCGTCTCGGGCCGCGTGACACTCATCCTTGCCGGTCCGTCGCAGGGTCCCATGGACCTGGATACGCGCGACCTCACCATTCGGTCCGTCACCGCCGGGGGGGAGCCGGTTCCCCATGAGTTGGGCGAACCCGATGCGGTGCTGGGCCGGAGACTAAGGCTTCACCTGCCGCCGGGCACCCGGAACGTCGCCTTGGAATATGAGACTTCCCCCGACGCCACGGCCCTCCAGTGGCTTGGCCCGGAGCAGACGGCGGGCAAGGTTCACCCCTTCATGTTCAGCCAATGCCAGCCCCATCACGCCAGAGCTCTGGCGCCCCTTCAGGACAGCCCCGGCGCGCGCGTCCCGTACCAGGCCGAAGTGACGGTCCCAGAAGATCTCACGGCCGTCATGTCGGCGGGATCATCGGGCGTCCAGCCCGGACCGGGCCCGAGGTCCCGCACCTTCCTGTTCGACATGCCCCAGCCCATCCCGACCTACCTCATCGCCCTCGCCGTGGGGAACCTGGCCTCCCGGGACCTGAGCCCGCGCACCCGCATTTGGGCGGAGCCGGAAACGGTGGAGAAGGCCGCCTGGGAGTTTGCCGGCATCGAGGACATGATCGTCACCGCCGAAGCCCTCTTCGGACCCTACGAGTGGGACCGGTACGACATGCTCGTTCTGCCCCCCGCCTTCCCTTACGGGGGCATGGAGAACCCGCGCCTCACCTTCCTCACGCCCACCCTCCTGGCGGGGGACCGCTCCCTCGTGAACGTGGTCGTGCATGAATTGTCCCACTCCTGGACCGGCAACCTCGTGACCAACGCCACGGTGAACGACTTCTGGCTCAACGAAGGCTTTACGGTTTGGGCTGAACGGCGCGTCCTCGAGGCGCTCCATGGGCCGGAGCGCGCGGCCATGTCCTGGGCCATAGGCAAGGTGGGACTGGATGACGCCTTCTCGCGTTTTGGTCCCTCCTCGCCCTTCACCCGCCTTAAGACCGACCTGTGGGGCGTGGACCCCGATTCCATGTACTCGGAAGTTCCGTACGAGAAGGGCGCCCGTTTCGTGGCGCTCATGGAACAGACCGCCGGGAGGGAGTCCTGGGACAGATTCGTCCGGGCCTACATCGCCCGCTTCCGGTTCACGTCCATCACGAGCGAGCAATTCCTGGCCTTTCTGGATGAGGCCATGCCGGGCCTTTCGGCCAAGGTGGGCGCTCAAGAATGGATCTACTCGGAGGGCATGCCGGCCAACTGTCCCGTCTTCAGATCGGCGGCCCTGGAGTCGCTCAAGGCCCTGTCCGCCGGATGGTCCTCGGGCCAGCGCCCGTCCGAAGGCGTCAGGGCGAACTGGTCGCCCGACGAAACCCTCATCTACCTTCAGGGCCTGCCCCGTCCCCTCCCTGGGACGGACTGCGCGTGGCTCGACCAAACCTTCGGCCTCACGGGGCGCGGCAACTACGAAATCCTCGTGGAGTGGCTCACCATCGCCGCGTCCAGCGGCTACGAACCAGCCTTCGCTCGTCTGGGAGAGGTCCTCTCCCACGTGGGCCGGATGAAATACCTGCGGCCCCTCTACAAGGCCCTGGGCGCCACCCCCAAGACCCGGGCCCTGGCGCGCGACATCTACGCCGTGGCACGGCCGTCCTACCACCCGCTGTCTCGCATGGTGGCCGAAGAGGCCATGGCCTCCTACGCCGCCGGGTGAGGGGATTAGCAGGCTGTTAACCTTCCCTTTCCCTGTCCTCCAGGTGGTACTTGGACACGGGCAGGGGCAGGTGGACGTGCTCATTGCCGAGCTTGACGATGACGGCGGGGGCGCCCACGACGGTGGCCCCTGCGGGCACGTCCCGGTTGATGATCACGGCTTCCGCCCCCACCTTGGCGTTGTCCCCGATGGTCACGGGCCCCAGAATCGTGGCGTGCGTCCCCAGGAACACGTTGTCGCCTACGGTGGGGTGGCGCTTGCCTACGTGCTTGCCCGTCCCGCCCAGGGTCACCCCGTGGAACATGACGCAGTTGGCCCCGATCTCCACCGTCTCGCCGATCACCACCCCCGTGCCGTGGTCACAGAAGAAGCCGCGGCCGATGCTGGCGCCGGGGTGGATCTCCATACCCGTGGAGAAGCGCATGATCTGGGACAGCAACCTGGGGATGAACGGCACGCCCAGCCGGTAGAGGGGATGGATCACGTACCTGTGGGCCACGATGGCGTGCAGGCACGGGTACAGGATGGCTTCGATGTTTTTGCACGCCGGATCATTGCGGTAGATGGCCTTCACATCCTCAAACATGGGACTCCTATCTCGAACAAGGTTCAATGGTCCGTCCGCGGCTCGCCGAAGTAAAGGAGGGGGCAAGGACCCCTGGGGTGCCGGAGTTTTGAGTTCTGGGTTTGGGGCACCGGGTCTCCTCTTGGCCGCATTCCCAATCCCCACTCTCGCCCTGTGCCCACTGCCCATTGCCTACTGCCTATTGCCTATTGCCTTCTGCCTACTGCCTATTGCCTTCTGCCTACTGCCTACTGCCTATTGCCTTCTGCCTACTGCCTACTGCCTATTGCCTTCTGCCTACTGCCTATTGCCTATTGCCTTCTGCCTACTGCCTATTGCCTATTGCCTTCTGCCTATTGCCTATTGCCTATTGCCTTCTGCCTATTGCCTATTGCCTTCTGCCTACTCCCTGCCTATTGCCCTCTCTCGTTCATCCTTCCCACCACCGATCCTTGAGGAACCGGTAGGCGCCGCGGTTGGCCACGAGGTGCGCCTGGATGGGGCGGAGGACCTGGACCTCCCGCAGACCGTTTTCATGCAAGGTCCG
Source organism: Acidobacteriota bacterium (assembly GCA_021813555.1). Taxonomy (GTDB): domain Bacteria; phylum Acidobacteriota; class UBA4820; order UBA4820; family DSQY01; genus JAKAJA01. The sequence continues at coordinate 4,189 of JAKAKG010000033.1, read as the reverse complement.
TCCCGAATCCACGATGTCCACGATGACGTCGCTCAGGCCGAGCTGGGGCGCAAGTTCGGCCGAGGAGGACAGGCGGATGATCCGGATCATGAAACCCAGACCGCGCAGGTGCTCCTCGGCCAGGCGAGGAAACTTGGTGGCGACCCTCAGCGCCGCGGCGCCGGGCTTGGCCTCCCACGTCAAGGGCGCGGCGAGAGAGAGCCGGCAGGCTCCGAAGCCTAGGGGACGGAGGTCGTAGACGTCCGGCCCGTCCTCTTCCAGCACGTCCGAGCCCACCACGCCCAGATCGGCGGCCCCGTTTTGAACGAAGACAGGGACGTCGGAGCCCTTCAGTAGCACGGCCTCCCACCCCCGGCCGATGGGCAGGCTCAGGGCCCGGCTCTCTAGGTCAGGCCGCACGAAGCCCAGCCCTTCCAGCCATCCCAGCGCCGGCTCCAGCAGGCGGCCCTTGGTCAGCGCGATTCTGGGCATCTGGCCATCCGGAAGAGAGCGGCGGAGCGCGACGTGTCATCACACGTGTTCATCATTTTTTTGTTTCCCTTTTCCTGTTTATCTTTCCTTGTCTACCTTTGATTCTTCATTTTTGGTGTCTTTGTGCCTTGGTGGTTCATCCTTCCTTCTCCAGCAGCCTGCCCAAATGAACGGCAAAGCCGAAGGCCCCGAAGGACCGGCCCAGGGCTGGATAGAGTCCGTCGTACCTGCCGCCGGACAGGACCGCGAAAGGACGGCCGGGCGCGAACGCCTTCACCGTGAGGCCCGTGTAGTAGCTCCAGTGCCGCACGTCCGTGGGTTCAAGCCTGACCGCGAGCCCTGGAAACTCCCTGCCGAGAAGGCCTCCAAATTCACGGATCTGAGCCCACACGGCCAGAACTCCCATCGTCCTCATGCGAGGGGCGAGGGCGTCCACGGCTTCGGGCCTCCCGCCCAGGTGGAGCAGGTCTCCAAGGAGAACCAGCTCGGGGCTCTGGCCAAATCGCCCGCCGAGGGCCGCCAGAGCGGAGGAACTCTTCCGGTTCAGGGCCGATTCGAGCGCCGCGCGTCCCTCGGCGGGCCAGGCCATCCGGTCCATGAGGGGGCCCACGAGGCCCCAGTGGCCCAGTTCGAGGACGGGGTCCTTCACCCCCAGCGCCAGCAGGCTCTCGGCGGCCAGGCGGAGCATCTCCTCGTCGCCCTCGAAGCCCGCCGCGGGCGAGACGCGCTCGCACCCACCCTGGAGGGTTTCCAGCCCCTCGGGGCGGTCGGGCGTGGGCCTTCGCAGCACCGCACCCGAGTAGCAGACCCGCAGGGGCGCGTCCAGAGACCTGTACCGCCGGGAGACCATCCAGGCCACGCCCGCGGTGAAATCCGACCGGAGCGCCAGGGAGCCCCCGCCGTTCGCCTGAACCTTCAAGGTCCGCGACGACAGCGCCTCGGATGACGCGGCCAGCGCCTCGGTTTCCGGGAGGAGGAAAGGCGGCACCACTTCCGCGAAACCCCGGCCGCCCCAGAGGCCCAGGAGCCGCTGCTCCAGGGCGCGAAGGGACGCCGTATCGTCCCACCAGAGGCCGGGATTCAAGCCTTCCAGGGCGCTCACGGCCCTTCCCCCGAGCGGGCGTCCAGCTCGCCGAGAACCTGGGCGAGGGTGACGCCGCGAGCGGCCCAGAGCACCATGAGATGGTAGAGCAGGTCGGCCGATTCCTCCACGAGCCGGGCCTGGTCCTGGGCCAGGGCCGCCACCACGGTCTCCACGGCCTCCTCCCCCACCTTTTGCGCGACCCTCGCCGTACCCTCCTCCAGGAGCCGGGCCGTGTAAGAACCTTCTGGGCGCTCCCTCTGGCGGGCCGCGATGACGCCCTCCAACCTGGCCAAGACACCGGGCTCCGGCCCTCGTCCCCACAGCGTCTCCGCGAAGCACGATGGCGACCCCGTGTGGCACGTGGGGCCCTGGGGATCGGTTTGGATGAGGAGGGCATCTCCGTCGCAGTCGGCGCTGACTCCCCTCACGCGGTGGAGATTGCCCGAGGTCTCCCCTTTCTTCCAGAGGGCGCCGCGGGACCTGGAATGGAGGTGCAGCCATCCCGACCGCTCCGTGGCGTCGTAGGCCTCCCGGTCCATGTACCCCACCATGCGGACCTCGCCGGTTCGCCCGTCCTGGATCACCGCCGGCACCAGCGGCGTCTTGTCAAAATCCACCTTCACAGCCGCACCTCCTGGCCCCACGCATCGAGGGCCCGCTTGAGTTCTGGGATGGGAAGGACACCCTCGTGGAACAGGGATGCCGCCAGAACGGCGTCGGCACCTGCTTCGAGGGCGTCGCGAAAATCCTCCGGGCGCCCTGCGCCCCCCGAGGCGATGACGGGCAGGGACGAGACCTCGGCCAGCGCCCTGTACAGGTCGCAGTCAAAGCCTCCCCGCGTGCCGTCCGCGTCCATGCTCGTCACGAGCAGCTCCCCCGCGCCCGCAGCCTGAGCGTGCTCGGCCCAGTCCAAGGCATCCATGCCCGTTTCCCTGGTGCCCGCGCGGGTCACCACCTCCCAGCGGGGCCCCTTGCGACGCACATCTACGGCGAGGACCACGCACTGGGCGCCGAAACGGTCCGCCGCCTGCGCGAGAAGGGAGGGGTTCTCCACCGCGGCCGTGTTCACGGCCACCTTGTCGGCTCCCGCCAGGAGCATGTCGCGCATCACCTCCACGCTTGTCACGCCGCCCCCCGCCGTGAGGGGCAGAAAGACGCGCTCCGAGACGCGCTCCAGGATCTCCAGGAGGGGCCTCCGCCCCTCCACCGTGGCGCTCACGTCGAGAAAGACGAGTTCGTCGGCCCCCTCTCCGTCATAGCGGACGGCCAGCTCCACGGGATCGCCCACGGCCCGCAAATTCTGGAAGCGAACGCCCTTCACAACGCCCGTCTCTTTCACGTCCAGGCAGGGGATGATCCGTTTCACGGCGCCACCTCCCGCAGGTCGTTGAGGCTGAGCCGCCCCTCGTAGAGGGCCTTGCCCACCACCGCCCCGGTGATGTTCGGCATCGCCGCGAGGGCCGCCAGATCGTCCCGGGAGGCGATCCCGCCCGAAGCGATGAGGCCCAACCCCGAGGCCGCGAGATCTTGATAGAGGCTCAGGTTGGGGCCGGCCATGCCTCCGTCTCTGGCGATGTCCGTCACGAGCATTTCCTCGAAGCCGAGGGACCGGGCCAGCTCCAAGGCCGCCTTCAGCGGGAGCCCCGCATCCCTGGTCCAGCCCTTCATCCGCACTCGGCCCTCGCGAACGTCGAGGGCGGCGATGCAGCGGGCCGCTCCCAGCGCCTCCACCAGGTGTGCCGCGGAGGGAGAATCCTCGAAGAGCATGCTCCCCAGCACGATCCTGTCCGCGCCCGCTTCAGCGAGCCTGAGCGCCGCCGCCGCCGAGCGGATACCTCCCGCCACCTGGAACACCGCCTCGGGGAACCTCTTTCTCCAGGCCTCCATGAAACTCGTGAGGATGCCGGGCTCCCCGAAGGCGCCCCCAAGATCCACCGCGTGGACGTGGCGCACTCCGGCGTCCATCCACCGGGCGAGAACGTCCTCCGCGGGGCCGTAATCGGCAGCCTCCTCCCGCCGGCCCTCCCGAAGCCGGACCGCTCGCCCGTGGAGCATGTCGAGGGCCACCCAGGGGATCACGAGGCACCTCCCACGAGGGCGGCCAGATACGCCAGCCCGGGGCCTTGGGACTTCTCGGGGTGAAACTGGACGCCCACCACATTCCCCGAGCGCACGGCCGCCGGGAACTCCCGCCCGCCGTGTCCCGCCCAAACCTCCACCACGCGCAGGTCCGCGGGAACCACCACGAAGGAATGAACGAAGTAGGCCCAGGGCAGCACCCCTTCCTTCCCCGCCTCGAACCTCAGGCGCTCCCAGCCGATGTGCGGCACCTTGGCGCGGGACGCGTCCAGGCGGCGCACGGTCCCTGGAAGGAGGCCGAGGCCCCGCGCGCCCGGGCTCTCCTCGCTCGACTCGAAGAAGAGCTGCATGCCCAGGCAGATGCCCACGAGCCTGGAGCCCGCATCGAGAAAGGCCGGAATCGCCTTCCGCCAGCCTCGCGCCTCCAGCGCGGCGGCCCCGTGGCCGAAGGCGCCCACTCCAGGCAGAACGAGGACCTCGGGAGCCTTCGCGGGCGGGTCCAGCACCACCCGCGGCGCCAGGCCGGCGGCCTTCAGGCCGTTGCAGAGGGAGCGC
>JAKAKG010000182.1 GCA_021813555.1 Acidobacteriota bacterium | reverse complement strand
CCTGAATGAGGGGGGGGACATGAGAAGGATACGTGTTGCTGCATGGATGGTACTGGGTTCGCTGTTTCTGTGCTCCACGCCTTTCCTGGGTGAGACGCCCGCGGTGCGCGGCGAGTCGGGGCTGATCCCCAACTCCAAGATCGACGCCTTCAAGCGGGCTCTCGAAAAGCGCGGGTTCGCCGTGACGGAGAAGAGCTTCCGGCCCGCCGACGTGGTCTACCTCTGCTGCAACGGGTACATTCAGAGCTGCTACGGCAACAACGCCGGCGCCCCCTATCTCACCTTCACCAGCAAGCAGGGCACCATCGACGTCCCCGAAGAACAGCTCATGGGAGAGCAGGACGCCATGGTCCTGGTGGGCAAGACTCCTCCCCCCGTGAAGTACTTCAGCTACCGGAGCTACCTCTTCTCGCGGTACGATCCCGTGAATCCCGACCGGGACATCCTCTTCCTGAGCCTCGGCGACACGATCAACGTGGACACCATCAAGACCGGCGCCCCTCAAGGTACGAAACCCTTCGGCCAGTCGGTGATCGTCGTGTCCACCCCGGACCAGACCACCGATTCCCTGGTGAAGGCGGCGGCGGAGGATGCGGGCTTTCCGGGGGGGATCGTAAACACCGACGTGATCCCCGCCAGCATCACCCAGCTCGGCCAGCAGGAGCCGGCCGACCACTTCGTGCTCCTCCACCGCCTCATGCTCCCCCTTCCCGGCCACGAGAGCGAGGTGCAGGCCTACATGGACTCGCCGCCCTACCGCGCCTTCAAGATCACCCCCGCCGGAACCTCGCGGCCGCCCAAGCCCTTCCCCATGCCCAAGCTCACGCCGCGGGGAACCGGAACTAACGAGATGGACTACATGCCGAGCCTGCAGGCCCTGCGGGCCGCCATCCTCGCGCACTATCCCGGCGCGGCCACCCAGGACCTGACCACGGGCATCTGGATCAACGAGGGCATGGACGGCCTTCAGCGCAACGCCAACCTGCTGGGAGAAGTCCGCGACACCACCTACCTCTCCACCTCGAACTTCACGCTTCTGGACGATCCCAACCAATTTGTCATCGTGTACGGCCTCAATCACGACCTCACCAAGAAGGCCACCTACTCCAACTTCAGCGTCTACGGCGATACGCTGAAGGTCGGCATCACGGGCAAGAGCAGCCCCGACCTCTACAACTCCGCCTGCGGCTTGATTCCCGGCGATCCGAACCAGGACAAATTCTATGTCTTCAAGGTGGCGCGGGAGTGCGGCGGCGACCCGTCGATTCCCTGCCTGAAGATCGAGCCGAGCGTCACCTGTCCCAAGCTCGACCTCAACGGCGATCTCTTCATCGCCTTTCGTGCCTATCTCGAGAAGAAGACCGGAACGGGGCCCGTCTGGACCGAGCTGCTCTACGACCGCGCCATCAAGGTCACCCTGGAACCGTGAGCCTTCTCTCTGCGCGGGGCGCCGGCGCCGGGCGGGTGTTCTTTGAGCCTTGCGGCGTCTGGCCTTTCGGGCCGGTGCCGAAGAACAAGCGGCCGACCAACGGCAGAGCGCCCGGCGCTCTGCCGTTCTACTTCGCCCTGGACGCGCGCAGCCTTGCAGGACGCTTGAACTGGAGGGATACGCCACATATATTACATACAGATCCGCGGGGGGGGGCATTATGCACACTCGAAGGGGGGCTTGTTCATGGGCCTGCTGGGCCGCTGGGGCGGCGAAGCGGGCCCTCCTTCTCGGCTTCATGCTCGCCCTGGGCCTGCCGGCCGCCACAAGGGCCCAGGGCGGCCCGGGCACGGCCACTGCCTCCGAGACCCGCGCGGTTTCGGGCCCCGCGCGGCGCGAGGCCTACCGGCAGGCCGTCGTGAGGGTCAAGACGGCGTATCACGTCCCGGGCGTCGTGGCCGGCGTCTGGGTCCCCGGGAAAAGGCCCTGGAAGATAGCCGAAGGATTCGGCGACGTGGAGAACCGCACCCTCATCGGCCTGGACGACCGCTTCCCCATCCGCAGCGTCACCAAGTCGTACACCGTCACCCTCATCCTCCAGCTCGTGCGGAGCAGGGCGATCTCGCTGGACGACCCCATCTCGGCCTACGTGCCTGATATCCCCAACGGGAACGAGATCACCCTCGCGAACCTCGCGGGGATGGAGAGCGGGGTGAAGAACTACAGCGACACCCAGGAATTCCTCTCGGCGCTCCTGGCGGATCCCGCGAAGGCGTGGACGCCCCAGGAGATCGTGGACCTCGCGATCCCCTATTCGCCCGTCTTCCCTCCGGCCGCACAGTACGACTACAGCAACACCAACACGGCCCTGCTCGGGATGGTGGTGGAGAAGGTCACGGGGCAGACGCTCGCGGAAAGGTATCAGCAAAAAATCTTCAAACCCCTCGGGCTCAAAAGGACGTCTTATCCGAACACCATGGACTTCCCCGTTCCCCACCCGACGCCCTACATCGTGGATCAGGCCACGGGGGCGCTGGAGGTGTGCCCCGCCGTGAACCTCTCGGCCTTCGGCGCGGGAGGCGGGATGGTGACCACGCTCGGCGACCTCTGCAGGTGGGGCAAGGCGCTGGGAACCGGCGAGCTCATCGGCTCCAGGCTTCAGAAAGAACGGCTGGCGCATTCGCGGGTGGCCACCAGCGGCCCCGAGTACGGCCGCTACGGCCTGGGTATCGGAGAGCTGAAGGGCTGGTGGGGCCACTCGGGCGAGGGCCTCGGCTACCAGGCGGCGATCTTCCACGACCCGAAGACCGGCTCCGTCATCGCCGTCATCCTCAACTCTTCCCAGGGAACGAACG
>JAKAKG010000050.1 GCA_021813555.1 Acidobacteriota bacterium | reverse complement strand
ACCGAAGCCCGACACGAACCCCAGACCCACGTTTCCCGTGTGCCGGTGCCGCTCCACCACGGCGGCGAACTGGAGGGCCTTGCCCGGCCCCGCCTCCGTGGCTTCCCCCACCTCGCTGCGCGTGATGATCTGCTCGGGATCCACGCCGATGACCCGAACCTTGCCCGAGGTGGGATACATCGAGAGCTTCTCCGCCAAGTCCTCAGGCAGATGCACCGAGGACAAGGTCCCTTGCGTGTCCCTGCGAGGGATCTCGGCCACCATCTCACCGTGCTCCGCCACTTTCATACCCCCGTGGAAGACCGAGAGCACATCGAACCGCTGGAGGTCGGAGAGGACCACGAGGTCCGCGCGGTAAGACGGCGCGATGCCCCCGCGGTCCCTGTAGCCGTACAACGTCGCGGGATTCAAGGTGACGAAGCGGAGCGCCGTGAGCGGATCAAGGCCCGCCTTTACGGCCACGCGCAGGGCGTGGTCCATGTGTCCTTCTCGCACCAGGTCGTCGGGGTGCCGGTCGTCGCTGGCGATGCAGATTCGGTGGGCGTTCCATGGCGTCACGGTGGGGGCCAGATCGCGCAGATTCTTGGCCGCCGAGCCCTCACGCATGAGCACCCACATGCCCGAACGGAGCTTGGAGCGTGCCTCATCCACGCTTGTACACTCATGGTCCGTGAGGATTCCCGCGTTGAGGTAGGCCTCCAGGTCCGCTCCCGACACGCCGGGCGAATGGCCGTCCACGGCGAACCCCCTGGACCGGGCCGCTTGGATCTTGGCCAGGACGTCCGGCGCGCCGTAGATGACGCCGGGGAAGTTCATCATCTCCGAAAGGGCGGGCGCATCGGGATAGGCGTCCAGCGCCCGGGCCACGGCGCGCGCATCCATCTCCGCCCCAGCCGTCTCCATGTTGGTCGCCGGAACGCAGGACGGGATCGTGTAGAAGAGGTCCACGGGAAGGCCCTCGGAGGCGCGCCGCATGTAGTCAAACCCGGCGAGGCCGAGCACGTTGACGATTTCGTGCGGGTCGCTCACCGTGGCTCCGGTGCCGTGCGGAACCACCGCCTCCGCGAAGCCCTCCGGGGTGAGCATGGACGACTCCACGTGGATGTGCGGGTCCGTGAAAGCCGGCGCGAGGAAGGCGCCCTTCAAATCCACGACCTCTCGGCCCTCCGTCACGCTTCCCCCAAGGGACACGATCCGCCCCTCCGCCACGGCTACGGGAAGTTCGAGCACCTCGCCCGTAAACGTGCAGACGATCTTGCCGTTCACGAACAGGAGGTCCGCCGGCTCCAATCCGCGCGCCACGCGGATCCGCCGCGCCAACGATTCGGTCGTTTCAGGTACTGCCATGAGCACCTCTGGGCAAATGGCTGCCTTGTCTCGCGCACTTTACCGGGAGCAGGGAGCAGGAAGCGGGGAGCAGAGGGACAGCAGCCCGCGCCCTCCGTCGTCTTCCCGCTCGCGTCCCGCCTTCCCTGTTCACGCCTCGTTCTCCACGTCGATGAACACCGTTTCCAGGCCGAGGTTCTGGCGCAGGTGACGGCCCAGGGCCTGGATCCCCACGCGCTCGGTGGCATAGTGGCCCAGTGCCGCGAAGTGCATGCCCGCCTCCCGGCAGAGGAACGTCGTCGGTTCCCCCGCCTCCCCCGTGATATAGGCGTCCAGACCGAGGGCCACCGCCTGCTCGGCCTCTCTCGCCGCGCCCCCCGAAACGATGCCCACCCGCTCGATGCGCTCTGGACCCGCCAGGACGGCGTGGGCGCCATGCCCGTAGTAAGCTTCAAGCCTCTGCACGAAATCCGCCGGCGCCACGGGGGCCGCGAAACGGCCTCGCCACCCGATGGCGGACCCGTGATAGTCGCAGAAGGGTTCCAGGTCCACGAGCCCCAGGTCGCGAGCGGCGGCGGCGTTGTTGCCCACGTCAGGATGAGCGTCCAGGGGGAGGTGAAAGGCGAAGAGGCTGCACTCGGCCTCCAGGAGGATCTTCAAGCGCTCTCTCGTGATGCCCGTCACGGGCCGGGGCCAATCGCCCTTCCAAAAGAGGCCGTGGTGCACCACCACCGCGTCGGCCCCGGTAGCGGCCGCCTTCCTGAAGAGCTCCGCGCAGGCCGAGACACCCAGGGCAACGCGGTTCACATCCTTCCGCCCCTCCACCTGGAGCCCGTTGAGAGCCGCGTCATCAAAGAGGCTGGCCTTGAGGAAATCGGAGAGATACTGATCCAAATCCTGGCGTCGCATGGGATCACCCTAAAGCAGTGAGGAGTGAGGAGTGAGGAGTGAGGAGTCGAGAGCGTGAGACGAGAGGTAGGCTTCGGCCGCGAGGATGTCGTCCGGCGTGTCCACGGCGCAGCCGGGCCACTGCGTGACGGCCGCGGCGATGAAGACTCCGTGTTCCAGGGCCCGCAGCTGCTCCAGTCCCTCGGCCGCCTCGAGCGGTCCCCGAGGCCAACCCACGAAGGCCTCCAGGATCGGGCGCCTGAAGGCGTAGACCCCCACGTGGCGCCACAGAGGTATCTCTCCGAAGGCCTTTCCGCGCAGATAGGGCACGGGGCTGCGGGAAAAGTAGAGGCACCGGCCCGAATCTGAAAGCACCGCTTTCACCACGTTGGGGCTCTCATACTCCTGGCGCCGGTTCAGGGGCGTGACCAGGGTGCCGAGGCCCGCCTCCTGATCCCGTTCCATGAGCTCCAGGAGAGCTTCGACGCCGGAGGGTTCCAAAGCGGGCTCGTCCCCTTGCAGGTTCAGCACCACATCGCAGGACGTCTCCCTCACCGCTTCCCATGCCCGGTCCGACCCCGA
>JAKAKG010000138.1 GCA_021813555.1 Acidobacteriota bacterium | reverse complement strand
CCGTTCACGACGTAGGCATCGCCGTCGCGGCGGGCGCTCGTGCGGATGGAGGCCACGTCGGAGCCCGTGTCGGGTTCGGTGATAGCCAGGGCGCCCACCTTGGCCCCCGCGATGGAGGGAGCCAGGTAGCACCCCTTGAGATCATCGGAACCGCTCGCCGCGATGTGGGCCGTGGCCATGAACTGCTGCACGGAGACGGCGGCGCAGAAGCCGCCCATGAGGGAGCGGGGCAGCTCTTCCAGAAAGGCGATGGCGAAGAAGAGATCGGCCTCCTGGCCGCCGTAGGCCTCGGGGTGGAGGATGCCGAGAAAGCCCAGCTCGCCCATGCGCCGGAAGATGCTCCGGGGCGTGCGGCCCTCCTGCTCCCACGCCTCCGCGTGCGGCGCCACCTCCTCCGTCATGAACCGCCGGACGCTGCGGCGGAACGCCTCGTGCTCCTCAGAGAAGTAGATCGAGTTCATGGGATGCTCCTAATGCCGAGATGCCGGGATGCCGGGATGCCGGGATGCCGGGATGCCGAGATGCCGGGACGCGAGCGAGGGGCGAGGAGGCAACGCGTCTTTCATGAATCCGTAGGGGCGGGGCACCGTCCCCGCCCGCGGTTGTGACGGCACCACGGCGGTGCCAATGCGACGACGGGAGGGCACGGAGGCCCTCCCCTACGAAGGCCCCACCGTCGCGAAGTTTCGCCATCGGCTTTCATCCATCCGCTTGCCCCACTTTCTGCTATCTACGCTTCGAAGAAGCGCTTGCCTTCTTTGGCCATCTGGACGAGGAGCTTGGCGGGGACGAAGCGCTGGCCGTGCAGGTTGGCGAGGGCTTCGAATCGCTCCACGGCGTGCTGGGCGCCCAGGGCGTCGAGGTGGTGGAAAGGGCCGCCGCGGAAGGGGGGGAAGCCCAGGCCCAGGACGGCGCCCACGTCGCCGTCGCGGGGACAAGAGATGACGCTCTCCTCCAGGCAGTGGACGGCCTCGTTGGCCATGAGGAGGGCGAGGCGCTCGGCCATGGATTCCATGGCCCGCCTCGGCGCGCCGCCGAGCAGGGCGTACACCTCCTCGTTGGGCCGCTTCTTGCCTTTTTTGCCGGGGGGCGGATACACGTAGAAGCCGCGGCCGTTTTTGCGGCCCTGGTACCCGGCGTCGAAGAGCCTGGGCAGGGCGCCGCTGCCGCCCAGCCCCCTGTGCGCGTACACGGGGCCGAGCTCGCGGGTGACGTGGGCGCCCACATCGATGCCCACTTCATCCAGGAGCGTGATGGGCCCCACGGGGTAGCCGAAATCTTTCACCGCGCGGTCCACGTCCTCGATGCGCGCCCCTTCCTCCAGCAGCAGCACCGCCTCGCTCAGGAACGGCGAGAGGATGCGGGTCGTGTAGAAGCCCGGGCCGTCCTTCACCACGATGACGGTCTTGCCCTGCCGGACGGCGAAGGCGCGGGCGGTGGCCACGGCCCACGGGGCGGTCTTCTCGGCCACCACCAGCTCCAGGAGGGGCATTTTGGGCACGGGCGAAAAGTAGTGCATGCCCAGGACCCGCTCGGGATGGCGGGCCTCCTGCGCGATGGAGGCGATGGGCAGGGCGGAGGTGTTGGAGGCGAAGACGGCCTGGGCCGGCATGAGCGCCTCCACTTCGGCGAGCACCGCGCGCTTGAGGCCGAGGTCCTCGAAGACCGCCTCCACCACCAGATCCGCCCGGCGCAACCCTTCGGTGTCGCGGGTGAGAAACATGTGCGCGAAGAGGCGGTCACGCTCGAAGCGGGAGATGGCCCCCGATTTGACGCGCTTGGACAGGCCTTGGTAGATGGCCTTGGCACAGCCGTCCAGCGCTTTTTGCGAGAGGTCGCGAACCTCCACGGAGGCCAGGTCCAGCGAGACGGCGGCGATGCCGCTGCCCATGAAACCCGCGCCCAGCACGGCGAGCCGGTTCACGGGCCGAGGCGGAGTGGCGTCCAGGGGCTTCTTCAGCTCGGTGGCCGCCTCGAAGAGGCCGATGAGGGCCTTGGCTTGGGGCCCGGCGGTGAGCTGCCCGAAGAGGACGGACTCGCGCTCGTAGCCCGCGGCGGGCCCCTTGGCGTAGCCCGTCTGAACGCAGTCCAGGATGAAGAGGGGCGCGGGGTAGAGGCCGCGGGTCTTAGCGAGCACGCTCTTGCGCGCCTGCTTGAAGAGGAGGGCTCTTCCCGGCGGGGATTCCAGGAAGGCCTCCATCCAGGAGCGTTTTCGATGGCGCCGGGTTATGGACCCATCCGCCAGCCCGAGGGCCGTGCGGATGGCCGTCTCCTCGATGCCGCCGGGCGTCGTGAGGGCGTCCACGAGGCCCATCTTCAGCGCCTTGCGGGCCCGCACGCGCTGGCCCGTGAGCATCATGGGCAGGGCCGCGGGCAGGCCCACGAGCCGGGGCAGCCGCACCGTGCCGCCGCCGCCGGGGAGCAATCCCAACTGGACTTCGGGCAGGCCCAGAACCACCTTCGGGTCGTCCGCCGCCAGGCGGTAAGAGCAGGCCAGCGCCACCTCCAGGCCTCCGCCCAGGGTGAGGCCCGCGATGGCCGCCACCGTGGGCTTGGAGGAGTTGGCCACCCGGTCCAGGAGGGCGTGCCCCTCGCGGGAGAACCGTTCGCCTTCCGCCGCCTCCCGGATGGAGAGGAAGTACTTCAAATCGGCCCCGGCGATGAAGCTGTCGGGCTTGGCGCTCACCAGGACGCAGGCCTTGACGCCGGGATCACCCTCGATGTCGCCGATGACGGAGCGGAACTCCTCCAGCATCTCGGCGGAAAGGATATTCACCTTGCCCTTGGGGTTGTCGAAGGTGAGAACGGAA
>JAKAKG010000162.1 GCA_021813555.1 Acidobacteriota bacterium | reverse complement strand
CGCCTGACACCCCCCTAAAAACCAACTTTTCTCCTCACCCGGCGGCAAGGCTCTTGGAGCCCTTGACAGGCAAGGCTTTCCAGCGCTAGAGTCCCGGAGAGGAATGCCCCAAGGCGGCATGAAGACACAGCGAGTCCGGCGATGATTTCGGCGGTCGGGTCCCGGAGAGGAATGCCCCAAGGCGGCATGAAGACATGAGATTTCCCTTCGGTACGCGCTTGTACAGGGTCCCGGAGAGGAATGCCCCAAGGCGGCATGAAGACCGGTGGCGCAAGGAGGGACTCCACAACCCGGTGGAAGTCCCGGAGAGGAATGCCCCAAGGCGGCATGAAGACTCCTGGACCTTCTCCTGGGCCCGAAACGTCTCGATGGTCCCGGAGAGGAATGCCCCAAGGCGGCATGAAGACAGAACCAGCGCGATCTCCTGTTTGCGTTTCTTCTTGTCCCGGAGAGGAATGCCCCAAGGCGGCATGAAGACCTTTACGGTTGCCCGTAGGCAGGGTCGGATGTTGTGTCCCGGAGAGGAATGCCCCAAGGCGGCATGAAGACGCAGCTGTTTTTGCGGCAGTTTCCACAATCGAACAGTCCCGGAGAGGAATGCCCCAAGGCGGCATGAAGACCGATGGCGCCACGGCGCCCGAACCGTCCGGACCGGGTCCCGGAGAGGAATGCCCCAAGGCGGCATGAAGACCGATGAGGCACGTCGAAACGGGCAAAACCGATTGTCCCGGAGAGGAATGCCCCAAGGCGGCATGAAGACCTTGTGTCAGTTGCATCTTCGTCTCCTTTTGTCCCTGTCCCGGAGAGGAATGCCCCAAGGCGGCATGAAGACAGTGTCCAGTTGTCGATGTCCAAGTGTTTTCCGGTGTCCCGGAGAGGAATGCCCCAAGGCGGCATGAAGACTAAAAAGAGTTAGCCGGTCAGCAGGAAACGCTGCGGTCCCGGAGAGGAATGCCCCAAGGCGGCATGAAGACACGCTTCGAGATCCGATGCGTGAGAACAGTCAGGTCCCGGAGAGGAATGCCCCAAGGCGGCATGAAGACTAAGCGGGGCGATGAATACGTCATGGTAAACGTGTCCCGGAGAGGAATGCCCCAAGGCGGCATGAAGACTTTATCCCAACATGTCCGTGTTCTCCGTTTGAGTCCCGGAGAGGAATGCCCCAAGGCGGCATGAAGACGAGTTGTCGACGTCGACATCCAACCGAAGTCGTCCGAGTCCCGGAGAGGAATGCCCCAAGGCGGCATGAAGACTTGGCAGGGAAAACGAGTAAAGCTCCATACCAGTCCCGGAGAGGAATGCCCCAAGGCGGCATGAAGACAAAGCGCATATGCCGTAAGGGGCAAAAGCGCTACAGTCGGGGAGAGGAATGCCCCAAGGCGGCATGGGCGAAGCACTTGGTGAGCAGGGTGGATGACTGGCTTCGAAGGAAAACCCGCGCCTTTCCCACCTGCTCACCGCCTAACCTCCTCACCTCCTCACGGCCTCCAGCGGGCCCCTTCGGAGGAAAGCGAGTAATGCCCCAAGGCGGCATGAGGGTATTTCAGTGTGTGATCTATGAGCAGCACACCATGTGGTAATGGAGGGGCGATGACGCGCGAAGTGGAAATCCCATTTACCATCCGATTCATCACACCCGCCGTCCTCAAAGAGGTGGATCATGCAGGTGGATGTAGCGCCCCACCCTTCGAGCGCCTGCTGAGGAGGTGGTGGCGGTGCGTCGAAATGGGTCGCTCCAGGAAATTGGGAGCCGAGCTTGACTCGCAAGAGCTTGGCCGCCGGGAAGCCTCTTTTTTCGGAAGCCTCCATGGGGACCCGACTCAACCCAGCACGGTGGAGATCATATTTGGGGAGACCGACTCCCCCATACTCAAATGGGCGGAGGGTACCTCCAAGAAGACCCCAGCGCTGAGGGAGCCTGAAGAGGATGAAGAAGTTGATGTGGACAGAAAGGCTGTAGATGGCATGATGAGGAGTCTCGGCCTGGTGCCCTTGGACAGCTTCCGCTCGGAGATCGAAAAGAGGGAGAAAGCAAGAGAGAAGGAGATAGAAGCCGGGGAGACGCTTCGGACCGTCATCCGCTGCCCGGAGGAGCGGAGAGAAGAGATCGAGAGCACCCTCGGCCTCATCCACTGGTTGGGCGCGATGGAAAACCCATACCGAAATGGCCTGGGCTCTCTCGACATCCTGAGGGAGGATGGCCAGCCATGGTGTTCTCGGTCGCTTGCCGGTTTGGAGCCCATCGAGAAGCCCTGGACGAAGTGCCTGGACATCGCATGGCCCCATGCCTTGGGAACCGAGGCGACTGGCGATGGGGGGGCCGATAGGCCGCTTCTGTGGAGAACTAAGCGGGGCGAAGACGACTGGCTGGATTGCACGATGGCCCTGGACGGTAAAGACCCCATTCGCATGATCTTGTTGGCAATGCGAAAAGCTGACGGTACATCGACGGATGGCGAGGCTCGTGAAGACAACTGGCAGCGCCTCTATAAAAGCCTGCTTCGGTTCAAGGTGATCGAGGATCAGTTGGATGGCGAGGATGAGCCCAAGTATTACGGGATTGCTTACCACATGCCGCACACGCTGTCGAGCGAGACCCACAATGCGCCACAAGATGGCACGGCTTTGCCCACAGATGTTAGACAGGTCTTGGCGGACTTTTACACCGAGATGGACGTCCGCATGCACCGCTGGACTTCTCCATAGAAACGAAGGAGCCCGCGTGCAAATGTGCGATGGCCGACCTGTCCTCCATCTGATCAGCCTGCCCGCTACACAGAGCACGGCGGGACGGGTTGTTCAAGCGAATCGAGCTGGCCTTGAGCGGTCATGCAGGTTCCGGCGAGGCGGCGCTCCGGTATGAGCTCAGCGCGGCCATTCCCGTATGGTGTCCCTGCCCCCGCTGGCGCGCCGATGACTTGTCGTGTAGAATGTTTTCCATGACAGCCAAACCTGAAAAGGATTGCGCTCTTTGAGAAGGAGGCGGAACCGTGACATTGCCGCCTAGGTCTGACGAGCACGAACCCGCCCTGGCCGAGATCCTGGGCTGGGCCAAAGGCGCGGCGAAGGCGAGTGGGTCGGACCGGCTCATGCCCCGCCACATCGTACTGGGTGCGTTGAAAACGAGTACCGGAAGAGAGCTTCTCTCTGAATTCCTTGGGAAGCCCTTTGGCCAAGGGCTCCTTACCACCCAGGCCGTGGCCCAGTTCGAGGCCCCCGCCGACGGGCCGTGGCCCCTTTCCGAGGAGCTCAAGCGCATCACCGACCGGGTGTGGGGAAAGGCCGGCGGTCCCAAACTGACTGATTTCCTCAAAGACATTTTGCAAACCTGCCCCGGCGAGCGCGAATGGCTCGTCGCCCTTGCCGGGTCCGGTTCCTCCCCCGGCCAAAAGGAAATGGACCCCAAGGTGCAAAGGCTCGCCTCCATTTTGGAGGACACGGGCGCCCTGCGAGCGCACCTTGGCGCTCGGCTGGTGGGCCAGGAATGTGCCCTGAGGCGAATCGTGGAAGCCTACTTCGCCGCCCGCCTGGAAGGGCGGCTCATCCAGCCGGGGGACCAGCCGCCTGAGCGCCAAGGCCCGGCCATCATCCTCACGCTCGCCGGTCCCCACGGCTGCGGCAAGACGCTAGCAGGGACGGCCCTCTCTGAGTTCCTGCTCGAACGCAACCTGTTAAGCGGGCTCCTCGTTCTCGACATGTCGACCTTCACCGGCTCCCAGTCCCACGAACCGCTCACGGGCGTCAGCGAGACCTACAAGGGGGCCAAGCAGGGACAGCTGACTAAATTCATCGAGGATTTCCCTTTCGGATTGGTACTCGTCAAGGGGATCGAACGCGCCCACGCCAACACGCGCCAGCTTTTCGCGGAGGCGCTGGACTCGGGCAAGCTCTACGACCAAAACCTGAAGAAGGTCGTGGACTTCTCGAATGCGGTGTTCGTCTTTACCACCGCCCTCGGGCGTGACCTGTATGACGATCCTGGACGGTCGGGGGTCTTGGGCGATTCCAGAGACCTGGAAAGCGCGCTGTGGGCGTCCCTGGGGCCCGAGGGTGCGGAGGGAAGCCAGGAAAGGCTTTCCCCGGCCCTCATCTCGGGCCTTTCCCAGGGACGCGCGGCCCTCTTCGGGTACCTCAACGGTCTCGACATGGAGCAGTTGGCACAACGGACCTTCCGGGAGATTTCCGAGAATCTGGAAGGCACCTTGGGGCTCACATTGGAGGTGGCCGATGACCAGACGCTTAGCCTCCTGGTCCTTCGCTACGCGGGGGGCGGAGATGCGAGGAGGCTTCAGACAGGCCTGAGGGGCTTCACTTCGGCCCTCATTCAGGATTTCGCCCAGGAACGCAGAGAGGAGCTCCTGGAGTCCGCGACGCCTGCTCTCGCGGAGATCAAAACGCTTCAGATCGCCTTGGAGCCGGGGACGGCCCTGCCGGATTCGGTCCGGGAAGCGCTGGCCAGCGAGACCCACCTCCTCCTGGTGGACGATGACGACTGGACTTTGGACCTGGGGCGTGAGCTGCGCTGGACGAAGGCGGGGACCATCGAAGCCGCGCGGGAGGTCCTCACCCGCGACCCTCCGGACGCGATCCTTCTCGACCTGCACATCGGCTCTCCGCAGGGCGAACCCAGACCGGACCAGGGGCTTTCGATTCTGCGCCATCTTCGTTCCCGGTACTCCCACATTCCGATCTACCTTTTTTCCGAGTTCCCCGAACGGCGCGGCCTGCTCTCCGAAGTGCTGGAGCGCGTCTCTCAAGAGGGCGGGGCACGCGGCATTTTCCCAAAACGTTTCGCCGCAGGGCGGGGCGAAGGGACGCAGGATCGGCAGGATTTCTTGGCCCAGCTCATCCGACTCGACGCTGGACTCAGGCGGGAGCGGCTCGTGGCCGGCCTCAGGCGCCAGTCCAAGGTGATCGAGTTCGATGTGGAGCCGGACCCGGTCTTAAAGCTCCGCGACGGAATCCTTCCCCTCTGGGTTAGAAAGGTACGCGAGGTGGTGGCCGTCTCCCCTGGGGACCGGACCAAGTTCGGTTGGGCGGAGATTCCGCAGGAGAGGTTTAGTGGCGTGGCCGGGGCGGATCAGGCCAAAGGGCGCCTCAAGGAGGTGGTGGGCTGGCTCAAGGCCCCCGCCTTGCTGCGGGATCTGGGCCTCGCCATCCCCAGGGGGATCCTGTTGACGGGACCCCCGGGGACGGGAAAGACCACGCTGGCAAGGGCGACCGCGGGAGAAGCGCAGGTTCCCTTCTTCGCCATTTCGGCCTCGGAAGTTCTGAACAAGTACATCGGGGAATCGGAGGGCCGAGTGCGGGATCTCTTCGCCCGGGCGAGGCGCTACGCCCCCGCCATCATCTTTCTGGACGAACTGGACAGCATCGGCGGACGGCGCGACATGAACGAAGACGACCAATGGAGGACCAGCATTCTGAACGAGCTGCTCTCCCAGATGGACGGGTTCGGCCAGAGCCCCCGCCCCGTCTTTGTCCTGGCGGCCACGAACCGGGCCGATCTCCTGGACCCAGCGCTGAAACGGCCGGGGCGGTTTGACATGCAGGTGGAGGTCCCCCTGCCCAACCTCGACGCGCGTGTGGCCCTTCTGGAAATCCATTCCAAAGAAATGGCCAAGGAGCCCGGTCTGGATTTCGGAGGCCTCGCGCGCAGGCTGGCGGGCATGAGCGGGGCCGAAATCCGGCAGGTTTGCCAGGAAGCGGGCCTCATCGCCTTCCGCGAAGGCCGGCGGGCTTTGAGCCAAGCGGACCTGGAGCAGGCCTCCACGGTGATCAGGCACGGCCTGGCGTCGGAACAGTTCTCCCTGGACGAGTTCGGCCGGAGGGCCACGGCCGTTCACGAGGCCGGCCACGCAGTAGTCCAGCATGTGTTATTGCCCGACGAGCAGATCGACGAAATCACCATCCTGCCGCGCGGCGGAGCCTTGGGGTTCGTGGAGAGCGCCTCTCGCTCGGAGACGCCTTATTGGACCCGCCATGACCTGGACCGACGCATCCAGGTTCTCCTGGCGGGGCGAGCCGCCGAAATCCTCCTCCTTGGAAAGGAAGACGCGGCCACGGGCGCTTCGGAGGATCTCCAGCGGGCCACGAGCCTCGCCCTCCGCATGGTGGGCAAATGGGGCATGTGCGACGCTTGGGGGCCCGTAAGCCTGGAGGGCCTCAAGGATGCCCTGGGCACGGTGGGCGAGGGTGCGATCCGCGAGGCCACGGACCACGCGAGGCAATGGCTCATCGAACAGGCCGGGCACGTCTCCGCTCTGCTTGAAGCTCACCGGAACGCCCTCGATGCCTTGGCCACGCTGCTGGTCGAAAAGGAAACGCTCTACGCCCGGGATGTGGCGGCATTCTGGGCATCCCTTCCCTGACGCCGCCGAGGAGAGGAGATCCCCATGGGAACGACACTGGAAACAATCGCCGGGTTCATGGACGCGCGAGGGGTGAAGTACCAGTTGGAGAGGGAGAAGAGCCGAATCCTCACGGGGTTTGGGACGAAGAACTACAAAGACGCCTCCGGCCACTCTGGCGTCCTGTTAAGCGTGGAAGTTAAAGAAGACGGGGAATACCTCATCGTAACGGCTCCGGAGGTTTATAAGTATAAGGATGGGCCGCACCTGACCGCTGTTCTTCAGGCGTGTCTCTGGGTCTGCTTCGCGACAAAGAGCCTTCAGTACGAGTATGACTACCGCGACGGAGAGATTCGGGCCGTGGTGGAGATTCCCCTTGAGGATGCCATTCTCACCGAAAAGCAGCTCTTCCGCATCCTTCTGACCATCCCGACTGTGCTCGACCGCTACGATTCCGTTGTTCGCTCCGCCATCGAGCGGGGAACCCCTCCCTCGGAGGCGACCGAGAGCGGCCGCGATCCCGCGACCCTGGCGGGCCTCCTCGGCCAGCTTCCGCCCGACCTCCTGGCGGCTGCCTTGGCCGAGGTCCAGAAGCGGCGTGGCAGAGGCGATTCGGATGAGGGCGGCGGGTCGGGCCCGAGCACCCTTTAGCGCTCGGGACCATCGCCTCGGCGGGCCGCGAAGCTCGGATTTCACGGCTCTAGAGTTCGCTCGGACATCTCTTGGAGAGAACCATGACCCCATCCTTTAACACGGTCGTTTTGTACGACCTTGAAAACCTATTAAAGGGCTACGACTTTTCCGCACGCCTCATGGCCAATCTATCGCTGGAGGCGGTTCTCAAGCGCGTGGAAGCCACGGGGATCACGGGACGCATCGCACACCAGAGGGCTTACGCCAACTGGGCCGACCCGCGCCTAGGCTATCTCCGTCAGGAAATCTCGGAGATGGGCGTCGAGCCCGTCCAGGTCTTCGGCTTTGGGCGGGAGGCCAAGAAAAACGTTGCCGACATTCAACTGGCCGTGGACGCCGTGGACCTTGCCCACCAGCGGCCCAATATCGAGGTCTTCGTGATCGTTTCGGGAGACGGCGGATACGCCTCCCTCGCGCGAAAGCTCCACGAGCACGGCAAGGAGGTCATCGGTGCCGCTTATCCCATGGCCACAAACCGCCTCTTCAGTTCCGTCTGCGATGCCTTCGTCTGGATACCGGACCCTGAAACGGACCAGGATACGGACGCGCCAGCCGAGCGAGCGGGACGTGAAGCCGATGCAAACCGGCGGGAGGTGTCCGCGCCTCCCATGGATCCGAGGGTGCTTCGCTCCGTATCGGGTCTGGGCGGCCTCAAGGGCACCGGGCCCAAGGAAATGATCGCCAAGGCCCGACAGGTGCTCGACCGTCTGGCGCGTTACGGAGAGACGGCGCGGGACCTCCACGACGGAGGGATGCACTTGGCCGTAGCCCGTGAAGCTCTGACAACGGTCATTCCAGGTTTCGACCCCATGAATCTGGGCTTCCCGAAGTTCTTGGACTCGCTGCGGCTTCTTTGCGCGACCACACCCCTTTGCACGGCACGCATGCCCGATCAGAGTGCCATGCTTGCCTTTCGGAACGACCTGCCCCCAGGCGCCCAGGTGCTCCCCGATCTGGAACCTCATGATGCTCACAGCCCTGAGAACTACCGATCCATCCTGCAAACGGGGGCGCCCATGATCAAGCTCCCCAGCCGCCGCGAGCTGGCTCTGACTGCGGCCTGGCTGGAGACCGCCTGCGCGCCGTCCTCTGACCTGGGCAGTCTTCTGGCGAAGGCCGCCGATGAGCTTTCCGGCGAAGTCCCGGTTCACGGGGTCAAGCTCGCCGTATTGGCCTGCATCGGAGCCGGGCTCTTCAGCCGCGAACCCGACGGCATACCCATTGCGGAACAGACGCTCTCCTTGCGGCGGCCTCCAGAAGGCAAGCCGGGATGGATCGTGTCGGCCCTTGCGCAGGCCGCCCGCGACAAGATCGTCGAAAAAGTGGGCCGCGCGGACGAAAACGCCATGGCGGAGCTGTTCTTGATCTGACCGTTTCCATCCCTTGAGGAGGCCACGCGATGGCGCCTTCGGACGCTATGCCAAGCGCACTTGGTTTCGATCGTTACGAGGTGCGCCTCCGGCTGTCCGAGCGCGTCTTGCTGCCCTTCTTTCATGGGGGTGTCATTCGGGGACTCGTAAAAACAGCCATGGGCTGGCATGAGAAGGGCGTGGACGAGTTCCCGCGCGGTGTGGTTCCCTTCGCCTGCGAATCAGGCCGGGTGCGGGTGGAGCGGGGAGATGTCTACCGGTTTTTGCTCACGTTCGTCGGTGAAGACCGGGCCTTGGCCGGGACGATACAGGACGCATTAGAGAGACACTCCCGTGCCATCAAGGCGGCAGGACGAGAGGGAGACAAGCTCGCCGGCAACTTCGCCCTTGAAGCTTTCCGCCTCGCTCCCCCTCCCGATCCTTCGGGCCTCAGTCCAGCGGCAGGCGAGCCCGGTTCGCTCACCATCCGCTTCTTGTCTCCCATCCTCCTGGAACCTGGCCCGGAACCCGGAAAGAAGAAAGTGAAGCGGTGCATCACTCCGGAGGAATTCTCGCCCGGCCTTTTCTTTCAGCGGCTTCGCGGACGGCTCGAATTCTTAGCCACCCGGCTCCCCGTCGCGGGACGGCCGCCGCAAACATGGTTACCCCAAAAACCTGAGGACGTCCGATTCACAACCACCGGCCTTTTCGAAGCCGATCTGGTCACCGGGCCGAAAGAGCTTCGCCAGACTGGTTTGCTCGGCCAGGTGGTGCTGAACACCGTCCCGCCCGCCTGGCTCCCCTGGCTCTGGCTTGGCCAGCACTTACACCTGGGAAAGGCGGCGCACTTCGGGCTTGGAAGGTATGTACTTGACCCCATTTCCGATGCCGAGTGGGCGGTCCTGCGGCCGACGGAGAGCCTTCTGGACAGGGTTCTCAGGCCTCAGGTGTGGGAAACGGCAGCCAAGATCGTCCTGGCTAACGCTAAAGCCTCCCGTCCCGAAGTGGCGCGTGAAGCGCCAAGAGCTGCCAGCCGCGCAAGGTCGCTCCTGAGGGAAGGCCATTACCAGTGCGCTCCCTATCACGGCGTCCAGATTCCGAAAGAGACCGGCGGCACCCGCCACCTCACGATCCCGTCTACTCTTGAAGACAAGCTCGCCCAGACCGCCGCACAGGAGGTTCTCGGACCCGTGCTCGATACACTGCTGGAGGAATGCGCTCTCGCCTACCGCAAGGGAAAGTCGCGCCTCATGGCCAAAAAGGCCCTGGACGAAGCTCGGCGCCTTGGAACGACCCATATCCTTCGGGGGGACATCCACCATTTTTTCGACGCGCTGCCGTGGGAGCGCCTCGAGGCGAAGCTCTCCGCCTTCTTCCCCCACGATCCGTTCCTTCCCGTGCTGAGCCAGTGGCTCAGGGCCGATGTGGAGCGCGAGGGCAAGCGCCTCAGGCGCACCGGCGGTATCGCCCAGGGCGCGCCCATCTCTCCCGTCCTCTCCAACTTCTTTCTGGACGAGTTCGATGAGGCCATGATGCTTCTGGGGTTTCGGCTTATCCGATTCGCGGACGATTTCGCCGTGGAATGCCCGAGCCGGGAGGCCGCCATGCAGGCCCGGGACGCTGCGCAGGATGCACTCGCCAAGTTGGGCCTGAACCTGCACGCCGAGAAGACTTCCGTGACCTCCTTCGATGAGGGATTCCGCTACCTGGGGTACTGGTTTTCCAACGAAGAAGCACGAGACCTCTCCCAGAGGGACCTCGCCGCCGCGGCGTGGCCTTCGGCCCAGCGCATGGCAACGGCCCGCTGGTTGAGCCGCCAGGAAGAACCTTTGGCGGGCGGTACCGGTCAAGCTGACGGAGCGGAGCCGATGGAAGGAGACCTTGGAGGCTTGGCACCGATGGCCCTGACCGATGGCCCGTTGCCGTCCCCCGCCCTGAGATCAGCGGTCACGGTCCTGACGCCGTACACGCAGATCTGGCTGCGAGCCGAGAACCTGGTTCTCCACCATGAGGAGAAAGGACTCCACCAGGAGACGCCCATCCGTACCGTGCGCCAGCTCACCCTTGTGGGGCCGCAACGCCCGTCCCTCCCCAGCCTTCTGGCGCTGGCCGAAGTGGGAATCCCCGTTCTCTTCTGCCGGCCTAACGGGGGGCCCATCGCCCACCTCGGCGGCGCGCAGGCCGACTGGAGGCTCTGGTCCGCGCAGAGTGCGAAGGCGGCGGACCAGGCGGCCAGGCTGTCCTTCGCGCGCGGAGTGGTCCAGACCAAGCTGGCCAACTACGCGGCGCTTGTTGTGGAGAAGGCTCTCCCTCGAAAGGAACGCGTGGCCCGCGAGATTCGCGCGCAAGAAGCCGCCTGCAAGGATGCAAGTGACGTGGAGGCGCTCATGGGCCACGAGGGCGCAGGTGCCCGGGCCTACTTCGCCGCGCTCAAGGAGGGACTAGACCCGGGCTGGCACTTTGAGAAGCGGCAGCCCCATCCGGCGCCCGACGGGATTAACGCCATGCTCTCATTCGGGTACTTCCTTCTGGCCAATCACTGCGCCACCGCCATCATCGCCGCCGGCCTCAATCCCACCTGGCCTTTTTTTCACTCCCCCCAAGGCAACAAGCTGGCTCTCGCATGGGACCTCCAGGAGGAGTTCCGGTTTTTAGTGGACCGCATGGTCCTCGCCCTCCTTCGCAGGAACGAAATCAAGCCCCTAAATTTTGGCCCCGACCCGGCTGAGCCAGCCCGATGCAGAATGGACGCATCCGCCGTTCGGACGTTCGTGGGCGCGTACGAAGCGCGCATGTTGGAATCCTTCACCCCGGTGGAGGGGGGCCAGGCACGAACGTACCGCGAGCAAATGGACGGCCAGGCCTGGGCCCTTCGGGAATGGGTTGAGGGCCAACGAGAATGCTACACCCCCTTCAGGTGGCGGCGATGAGGGTTGTCATCAGCTACGATGTGGAGCCCGACCGCACTCGTTCGCGCATCGCTAAATTGCTGAAGAACTACGGTGAGCGCGTTCAAAAATCCGTTTTCGAGTGTGACCTGCAAGAAGCAGAGCTCGACGGGCTGGTTAAGCGCCTGCAAAAGACCCTGGGACGGGCCGAGGATGGGAATATCCGAGTCTACAAGCTGTGCCAAACATGCTGGCAAATGTCCTTTGGCCTGGGTGAAGCGGTCCTGCTCAAGGAGAAAAAGGGATTTGATATATTTTAGCTACCGAATCGCTCGTTCCACGCCGGGTGAGGGAGGTCCTTTCGGCCCATGATGGCTAATCCATTGATTTCTAATGAGTTGTGCGCAGAACGGTCCTCCGCCGAAAGAGCGTCACCCGGCGGCGCTCCTAATGCCATGATTTTAAGGAGGTTACTGCCGATCGATCGGACTGTCCCAGGCGCCAGCGGACCCTCCGGAGATGGATTTTTGAATCACCCGGCGGAAACGCCCCTGGAGCCCTTGACAGGCGAGGCCCCCCAGCGATAGAGTCCCGATGGACCTTGCCCCAAGGCGGCATGAAGACACTAAGTGTCTAAGGACTAAAGTTCTTAGCTACGTCCCGATGGACCTTGCCCCAAGGCGGCATGAAGACCAACCGTCACTATCAGTTCTGGCATTTAATCCTGTCCCGATGGACCTTGCCCCAAGGCGGCATGAAGACCTGACAAGTAGCATAGAACCTTTCATTGTATGAACGGTCCCGATGGACCTTGCCCCAAGGCGGATTTCTCTTGCAGCCCTTCTTCCGCCGCCCTCTTGTGCCCGTCAAGAGCGCCTCGTATACTCGTAGTTGCCCCATCCACCACTGGGTTATGGCACACCAGGCCGCGTGGGACGGGACCACTTTGGAGGCGTAGTTGCCCATGGACAGGAACGCGGCTTGGCACCGACGGCGCTCCGGTCGTACAAAGAAGATCGAGAACGTCCGTAGCGTATGTGCCTATACTTCAGGCCGCCCGGACGGCCTCCGCCAGCGTGACTCGGGGCTCAGAAGACGATGCTCGATGGTATTCGCCTTACTGAGCGGGGCTCTGCCCTTACCGACGCCCTTCACACGCGCTCCAAGATGAACATTTAGGTTTTGCCTGCACGCGGAGGACCCCAATGCGGACTTTCAAGATACTATTCGTTGATGATGATCTTGGCCCCTTCGTTCGCAAGATTCGAGACTTCTTGAGGAAGTCCAGCCCCAGTTGGATCCTGGGCTTCGCCTCGACGCCGGAGCAAGGTCAGAAGGTGCTGGAGAAAGCCGCTGACTATGATGCAGTGGTCCTCGATTTGGACTTGAAGCCAGGGGGCGGGGGTGGGCTTTCGCTCTTGGGCTGGCTCAGGAGCCATCGGCCCAGCACCGCGGCCGTCCTCCTTACCTCAGCCAACGACAGGCTGGAGCTCGCGCGGGCGTTCCTTGATGCTACCGTGGCTCCAGGCTTTGGCGTGCGAGAATTGGATCCCGAAGAAGTGGTGTTCAAGTCGGCCCTTGGCACCCCGAAGGGGCTGTCCTTGTTACAGGCTGCCATCGAGCGGTCGCTCTTCCGAGTGGGGCGGGTGGAGAACGAGGAAGCCATTCTTGTCACTCACGGAACAGATACGATGGCCTGGGGCCTCGCTTACCTGCGCTATGCCCTAAAGGGCCTCACGATGAACGTCGCCCTCACGGGTTCGCAGATACCGCTGGAGGGATTTTTCTCAGTTTCGGATGCCCTTGGCAATCTAAAAACTTCGCTACAGCTCTTGAACCGGCTGCGTCCAGCGCACCTTTTCGCGGTATTCCAAGAAGGGCAAGTGGCGTATTCAGGCCGTTTGCACAAGGTCCGGAAATGGTCCACCGCGGCCTTTGATGGCCGTATTTCCGCGAAACTGGAGTCCGATCATCTCCATTCCATGAGGCACGATTGGGTACACATTCCGTACGCCGATCAGAAGCTGGACCGCCTGCATCTGGTCCGAACCGGTGGGACTATCGAGAGCAAGCCGTCTGCCTCTGGTTCGCTGAAACCCACTGCCGATTTTGTCTGGCGCTACCTTAACGATACGCTGTCGGGCTATTTCACGGACCCTGTCCGCCACGACCTGCTCGCCCTTGACTCCTCCAACATGGGTCCAGAGCAGTGGGCCAAGGTCGCCAGGCAGATCGAGCGCGTCGGTGGTGCCACGGCTGATACTGCTTTCGACCTTGGCGTGATACCGGTTTACACCAATCCCCTCATGACCGCCGCCGATTACAGTGAGGTGTTTTCGAAGTGCCCGCGCGGGGCCATCCTCTTGGGCTACGGAGGCGGGAATGGAAACACCCTTAGAAAATCTGAGAGAAGCGTTCTTCCGGCTATTCAGGCGGCAACCGAGCAGGGCAAATACATCGCCGTAGGATCCCAGGTTCCCATGGAGGTTTACGACATCGACTACGACACCGGCCGCCAGCTCCTTGAGGCCGGTGGCATTCCCTGTGGCGACCTCCCTCTGGCGGAAGCCCAGATGAAGCTTAGTTACATTCTAGGACATGACGAAGTCACTCAACGGCTGTCCGCGACTTACGGAATTACGCCCCGCGAATTGGTGATCGGGGCATTTCTTTCAGGGGTATCTATGAGGAAACCTGAAAGTATGGACCTCTACCGTACCATTCTGAAGAAGCGAAAGATCCGCCTCGCATACAGTCCAGAGGATATCCTTGTTGGGCGATCCTTCGAGGCTGCCATGGCCATCATCGCCGAGACGGTGACGAGCAAGATTTAGCCCTAATGGAAGTGCCCCAAGGCGGCATGAAGACCCAATGTTGCCCAGTGGTCTGTCACTTGAGCCGCGGTCCCGATGGACCTTGCCCGTTCAGCGTCTCTTCCACCGTGCCACGCACCAGCTCGCCCAGCTCCGCACGGATCTTCCCCTGGTCGCTCCGTACCAGTTCGCCGCCCTTCTCTTCGTCCCGCTCCATCTCCGCTCCTTCCCAGGGGCTATCTTAGTCCCCTGCAAAAGCAACGGTTACGAAAGTGAATCTATGAAGCAAGCCTCCAGAACGGGGCGATAGTAATCGCTAGCGGTGCGGTGCCGCTATCAAGGAGGCTAGCATGTTCTATGTCGGACTCGATGTGCACTGGAAGCAGATGACGTATCCCCCTGTGCCAATATACCTGAGACAACCCCCCGGTGCTAAATTACTGTCGAGGGCGGGGAGGTTCACAGGATGATGAAGCGAACAATGACGAGTACGA
>JAKAKG010000082.1 GCA_021813555.1 Acidobacteriota bacterium | reverse complement strand
ACTTCATGGAGCGCAACGTGATGGTGAACCGGGCGGGCATCCACGTCCTGGCCACCATGCTTCGGGAGAAGGGGCTCATCGCCTCCCGCGACTTCGACCGGCGCTGGCGGGAGAGGACCCTGGCCAACCTGGCGGCCCTCAACCGAAAAGAGAGCTTCGTGGACGCCAAGCCGGACATGCTCGCCGCCTTCCAGGGCAAGAACCGGCGCCGGTTCGAGGAACGCCTCGCCAGGGCGGAGGACCTCCTCTATGGCCTCCAATCCAAGGCCGCCGCCGAGGTTTTGGACGAAGCCCTGGCCCTGGATCCCCATAACCTCCCCCTCCAGGCTTACTTGGGAGAAATCTTCGCCGGCCTGGGCGATTACCCGAAGGCCCTCACGTGCCTGACCGAGGTCCTTGCCCAGAAACGCCCACCCGCCGGGGCCCTCCTGGCGTGCTCCGAAGTCCTTCTCCGGCTGGGCCGAACGGCGGAAGCGGAAAAGAAGCTCAGCCAGGTCTTGAGCGCGGATCCCGTACAGCACGAGGGCTGGACCCTCATGGCCCTGGTGCACGCCCTCGAGGGGCGGTGGGCGGGAAGCGCCAACTGCGCGCAGAAGTCGCTCGCCATAGAAGAGACGCCCGCCGCCTACTATCTAGCGGCCCACAGCCTCCTTCGGCAAGGCAAGATTTCCGCCGCGGAGGCGAAGCTCGACCAGATGCTGGGCCTGACGCCTGACGCAGAGGATGCCCTCATGCAGAGCGCGCTTCTCCTCCTCTCCAAAGGCTGGTGGGTAAGGGCGGAGGAGCGGCTGGAGCGCTTGGAGGCCCTGGTGCCTGGTTTCGAGGGGAAGGAACTGGTGGGGCGGTTCAAGGCCGCCGGCAAGACCAGGCGCAAGGCCATGGCGCTCCTGCCTCTCGACGCGCCCAAGGTCCTGGACATGATGGACCCGGCCGCCGAGGAGGCGAGCATGTACCTCAGACAAATGGAGATGGAAGGGTAGGGCCTTCGAGGCAGGAGGGGACGCGGATGATCGTGCAGAGAGGTGGACGGTGGATCGGAGCATAAAGTTTGGGACCGACGGCTGGAGGGCTGTCATCGCCGAGGATTTCACCTTTGAAAACGTCCGCATGGTGGCCCAGGCCCTGGCGGACCATCTTGACGACCAGTCGGAAGACAAGCGCGTGGCCGTGGGCTACGACTTCCGGTTCCTTTCGGAGGACTTCGCGCGGGCCGTGGCCGAGGTTCTGGCGTCCAACGGCATCACGGTTTTCCTGAGCCCGCGGGCTTGCCCCACCCCGCACGTGTCCTACTACGTGCGCAAACACAACCTCCCCGTCGGCGTGGTCATCACCGCGAGCCACAATCCCTACGCCTACAATGGCCTCAAGATCAAGGAGCGGTTCGGCGGGAGCGCGTCCGTCCAAACTACCCGGCAGATCGAGAGCTTCATCGGCAAGAACCCCGTCCGCACCATGCCCCTGCGCGAGGCCAAGACGGCCGGCAGGGTCATCGAGACGCCCTTGGACGAGGGGTACTCGCGATTCATGGAATCCATCGTGGATATCGCGGCCATCCGCGAATCCTCCCTCACCGTCGTGGTGGACTCCATGAACGGAGTGGGCGGCAGGCTGCTTGAGCGCTGGGTGGCGAGCCCCACGTGCCACGTCAAGACCCTCCGCCCGGGCAGGGACCCGCTCTTCGGGGGGCGAGCTCCCGAGCCCAAGGAGGAGTACCTGGACGTCTTGAGGGACGCCGTGCTCCAGGAAGGGGCCGTGGTAGGGCTGGCCACGGACGGCGACGGGGACCGCTCGGGGGGCGTTCACCGCGACGGTTCCCTGTTCACGCCGCTGGAGATGATCGCCCTTCTGGCTCTCTACTTGATCGAGGAGCGCAAACAGACGGGCGCCCTCGTCTCCAACAACGCCAACACCCTTTACCTCAAGCGCATCGCGGACGCCGCGGGGCTTCCTTACGTGAACAAGCCCGTGGGCTTCAAATACATCGCCGAGCTCATGCAGAAAGAGGACGTGCTCATCGGCGGCGAGGAGAGCGGCGGCATCGCCGTCCAGGGATTCCTCCCCGAAAGGGACGGCATCCTCATCAACCTCCTCCTGCTGGAAATGATGGTCAAGCGCGGCAAGGACTCCCTGGAGCTCCTCCAGGACCTCTACGCCCGCTTCGGAGAATTTCATTTCCGCCGCAGGGATTTCCACGTGACCCCCGAGAAGGGCGCCCGGCAAGTGGCCGCCATGGTGGCGAGGCCTCCCAAGGAAATAGCAGGCTTGGCGGTGGTCAACGTGGACGCATTGGACGGCGCCAAACTCTTCCTTCAAGACGATTCGTGGATCCTTTTCCGCCAGTCGGGCACGGAGCCGGCCTTGAGGGTTTACTGCGAGGCGCCCTCCGTCGCCCGCGTGGACGACATCATCTCAGAGGGCATGAAGGCCCTGGGTGAAGCGGACAAGGGGTGAGAAGACAGGGAGCGGGAAGCAGAGAGCGGGGAGCGGGGAGCGGAAGGCGTCTCGCGTCTAGCGTTTCTGCCCCTTCCAAGGAGAAGCCCATGACGACGTATACCTTGATTGTCAAAGGCATGACCTGCGGCGGGTGCGAGAAGGCCATTTCGTCGGCCCTGCGCAAGGTCGACGGCGTCCAGTCGGTCCAGGCGGACCACGCCACGGGCCTCGTCGTGGTGAACGGCGACGGCATGGAACTTGACGCGCTGAAATCCGCGGTGGAGGATGCTGGATACGACTGGGGCGGCGTTTCCTGAACAGCACAAGGCAGTCTCGCCCGCGCACCCTCCAGGCCGCACCCCTCATGTGGTAAGCGTCTTGCGGAGACGTGAACCGT
>JAKAKG010000003.1 GCA_021813555.1 Acidobacteriota bacterium | reverse complement strand
GCTTCCCGCGCCGAAGAGGTAGTCAAGGATCACGGAAGACAGGTTGTGCCCAAGGATTCGGGCGTCCTGAATGGGGCTCTTGATCCGCTTGCCCGTCACCATCTCCTTCCGCTTCACGTCGTAGAGGCGCCCCTCCAGGGTGAGCTGTCCTCCCGAGGAGTAGATCGTGGTCAGGAGGAGGTAGTCGGCGGCCATGGCCTGCCACGCCGTGAAATCCACCTTGGCGTCTCCCAGGTTCATGCCCTGGTACAGGGCGGGGTCCACGACCTTGAAGTAGCCCGAGAAGGTGAGATCCTCTTGGACCGTCGACATGACCTCAAGGCCCTGGGCGGACGATCCGGCATCGGCTTTGCACGGCGGGAGGGCGATGGCGAGCTGCGTGAACCCGCTCTCCTTGATGGTGCCCGTAATTTCCTTGTCGGTGGGAGGCGGGGCCGGGGGACCCTGCGGCACCGGCTGGGCCTGAGGCGCGGCGGTGGGCGGCGCCGCTGAAGCGGGAGTTTGGGATTGAATGGGGCCCGGGAGGGAGACGGCCAGGGCGGCGCACAAAAGCAGGGCGAAGCAGCGCTTCCAAGATGGGTTCGTCATAGCAGGCGGCCTCCCAAGAGTTCTTTGACCAACGCCGCGTTAGGCGAGGGGATGAGGGCCCAGTTTACCAGGAGCCCTTTCTCTCCGATGACCAGTTTGCCTGTTTCCAGGGCGGCCCGAACGGCGGCCACGTCGCCCGTGAGAACGCAGAAGGCTTTTCCTCCCAGGGCCATGGCGAGCCGAATCTCGACGAGCTTGACTTCGGCGGCCTTCACCGCCGCGTCGGCACCTTCGATGAGCGCGGCCACGTTGAAGGCCTCGAGAATACCCAGGGCCGCCACGGCGCCCACCTCCGCAGATTGAGAGATGGCGGGAAACACCTCATCGTGAAGGTTGGGGATGACGATGGAGTCGGCCACCGTTTCCCTTCCCACGGCCTCGCCCGCGGCCACGGCGGCGTTGCAGGCGGCCACGTCGCCCCTCACCAGGACCATGTACTTGCCCGAGCAGATGGACCGGCTCGCCAGCAGTTCCACATCCGAAGCCTTGAGCATGAGGTCCGTGGCTTCGATGCCCTTGGCGATGGACGTGAGTTCAAGAAGGCCGATGGCGTCCTTGATGTTCGTCGTGGCGTGCCCCGCGCCCTGGGGTGCCGGCGACGCTTTGCGGGGCGCGCCCGGCGAGGAGGCCGGGTTCTTGCTGCGGATCGCGACGGGACGGGCGCTCATGCGACCTCCACTCGGATGGCCTGGGCGTCCACGCTCAGCACGCGGGCAGCCAGAGGGGAGAAGATCTTGGCGCCCAGAGCGCCCTCGGGGATGTCCGCCAGGAGGCCCCCGGCGGCAACGCGGTCGCCCGCCTTCACGACGGCCCGGGCGGGCACGCCCGCGTGCTGTTTCAGCGGAAGAGTGAGTTTCTTGGGATGCAGGTTGAAGTCCGCGAAGCGGTGGGGAGCCATGAACCGGTCCAGATCCAGCCTCCGTACGAGCATGCTGGTGGGCGTCCGGCGGTAGTCATACATGGGAATGGGTTCCGCCGCCTCCTTGAGGGGACGGACCCCCTTGGCCGCCAGGGCCCTCTTGCTCTCGACCATGACGCGGAACGGGTCCAGGTCTTCGGGACATGCATAGAGGGTGCACAGGGCGCACTCGCAGCAGTAAAGGGCCGTCTTCTGCCAGGCCGTGGCTTCGTCCGGTGAGAAGCCGACGGAGATCATGGCCTTGTGGGGTTTGACTATATGGCCCAAGAGGTCCCTGGGGCAGAAGTCGGAGCATCGCATGCACTGGTCGCAGGTGTAGGCGATTTTGTGCACGGCCTGGGCGGATCGCCCCTTGCGCTGGAGGAGGGAGTGGCCCGCGGGCAGGACGAGGATGCCCGAGGTGGTCTTGGTGACGGGCTGGAGCAGGTCTGCCGTCACGAAGCCCATCATGGGTCCGTTCACGATGAATCCCATGCCTTCCGTAGGCGCCCCGGCCGCCCGCAGGACATCGAGGAGCGTTATTCCCAAGGGAACCTTGCCGCTGAGCGCCTCGGGGATCGCCCCCGAGACGGTGAGCCACTTCTCCGTCACGGGCTTTTGCGCACCCACGTTCAGGATCGTCTCCACATTGTTCACGACCACGCCCACGTCCAGAGGAATTCCCCCTTTGGGGACGGTCCGCCCGGTCGTGTCGTAGACGAGGATGTGCTCGTCGCCCGAGGGATAGGTGTCGCGAAGCGGGCACACGTCCACGCCGGGGGGCAGGCCATCCCGCAGGCGTTCGATGACCTCGCGATGCTTCTCCTTGATGCCTACTAAGACGCGGGTGGCGCCCACCGCCTCGGCGCACATCATGAGCCCTTCGGTGAACGTGGGGAGCGCCTCTTCGAGAATGGTCTGATCCTTGTAAAGGAGCGGCTCGCATTCGGCGGCGTTGACGGCGAAGACCTCCGCCTTGGCGGAAAGCTTCACGTGCGTCGGGAACCCGGCCCCGCCCGCACCTACCACTCCGCACGCTCTAGCGATGGATCCCGCGTTCCCCATGGAGCCTCCCCGGGCCAAGGTAGCAGGAATGGCTCGGCCTTTCAAGGAACGGGAAAGAGTTCCGCACAAGTCGCCAAAGGGCCGCGTCCCCTTGCGGCAACGGGCCCATGAGTCCATGCTGATGTCCTTTGCGAAGGCCCGAGCCGACCGGTGGCGGCTCCTTCATCGAGGGGAGGCAGGGTGTGAAAAGGCCAAGCGTCGCCCTCGTCTGGGCGGCTTTAACGCTCATCTGGGGGTCCACGTGGCTCGCCATCAAAGTGGGGCTGGAAGATCTGCCGCCCTTCACCTTTGCGGGGACGCGCTTCCTCATCGCCGTGGTGCCCCTGCTCCTTTTCGT
>JAKAKG010000128.1 GCA_021813555.1 Acidobacteriota bacterium | reverse complement strand
CGATGATCATGGGACCCAGATACCGGAACTGGTTGACGTATGGATCAGTCGTGTTGGTCTGTCTGTAGCCCCGCAGCGTAGTGGGCGGCAGGGAGGAGTGCATTTTCTGTGTAAACTGCCCCAGTTCGATCTCGTAGTAGTCGGAGCCCGGGTAGGAGGACTGGTCGGGTACACCCACGGGGATGTACTCCGTCCCTGGAGGCGGGGCAGGACTCAGCCCGCTGATGTAGAGATTCGGAAGAGGGTCCACAAATTTCTGAAGGGGGGGACTGTTGGCCCAGTTTGGAGTGGTGAAGTAGTCCGGGATGTAGTATCCGTTGGGCCCGGTGAGAAGCGTGGGAGCGAGAGGCCCCGTGACCCCTTCCGAACGGCGGGCTTTGAGTGCCTTCTTAAAAGATTCTGCCGCGGCCTTCCACTGCGCGGCGGTTATTCTGCGCCCCAGATTCTCGCGTGGAACCACCTCAGCCGCGGCGGACTGCGCATTGGGAGCCGGTTCTCCAGCCGGTACGGCCGAAGCCCCCTCCGTAGGCGAAGCGGCGAGGCAGCGGTTGCCGCTCCCCAGCCACGCGGACATGGCCAATACGATACACAAGGCGGTGGTGGATGTGGTTCGACCCATCTCTGCCCCTCCTTTGCGGCTCCCTGGGCCGCTCTCCATTGGCAGCAACTCCTGGCAAAATACAGGTTGATTCGCGCACGAAGTTCTTCCCGTCTCCCGGTTCGTGATCGCGAGCGTTCAGCGACCGCCCCGCGCGCCCTCCTCTTCATGACCCTCCGCCGCGCCTTCCGCCCCATTGCCGAGGGAAAGGTTCTCTCCATCTGTTGCATAACTGAATCCACTCGCTGAGGTCAGAACACGCCCGGCCATACTGCCTTTCCAACTACTTGACCACATGGTCCCCGTCCCTTTGCTACATATTTTAACCGATCTTGCCCCCAAAGTCTAGCCCCCTGCAAGACCCGCCAAACCCGGCCGATTTCCCCCGTTAACGCAAGTTCAATGCCGCAGTGCTTCCTCTCGTGCCGTCCTAGACTCACGGCTGATCCGCGCCTGCGAAAGGCCGTCGCTAGGGCAACCGCAATGCAAGAGAAGAGCAAATCGCGCCCTCCATCTCACCGCCACCTTGAGAATTCTCAGATATCCCATGGAGCAGTTTTGAGACAGTCCAAGACGTCGAGGACGCGAGCCTCCGAGGCGTGACGGGACTCGCGCACGATGGGTAACGCTTTTCCGTCAATGGCAGACGCATTGCTTAAATCACATCACGCTAGGCCCAGCGATTCCGGCACGAGGAGGCGGCGCAGCCTCCATGCCCGTGAGGGACCTATCCGTGGGAGCAGGAGCCTCTGATGCAGGGCAGCCGCGAGCGGAGAAGTTCACCGAGATCGGCGATCCATTGCATTCTCTTTGTGAACCGCCTAAGTTCAAAACGGTCTCCCATGATCACGGTGACCCGCTCCCTGGGGTTGGGTGGATGCGTGTTTCCGAGCGAGCGAAGGCTGGGGATTGGCACGCTTCTCTCCCTGTCCATCGTTCTCGGAAGATGTGATGCCAGAACCACCGCCCGGGTCGTCCATGAGCACCCCACGGACCGAGGAGTCTATGAGGTTGAGGTCGAGTTCCTCAGCGCCGCATCGAACGACAGGGCGGCGCTGAAATCGAGATTGCTGTGGTCCGCCTTCCTCGAAGCGCACCAAGGTGCGTAAGGAGTGCCGGTGGCGACACACGCGGGAGTTCCCCTTCTGAGCCTGGCCCTGGACCTCTCCCGTCACCTCGATCTCGCGCATCCAGCGCTGCGAGATCACCATCAGTTGACCGCGTTTATCGCCCGCGAGATCGCCCGCCGGACCGGGGTGCCGGAGGCGCGCCGGGGACAGCTCGTCATGGCCGCCCTCCTCCACGACGTGGGAGCCTTGACCCTCAAGGAGCGCCTCGACCTGCTCGAGTTCGAGCACGACGTCAGGACGCCCGGGTCCATGATCCACGCCAGGGCCGCTGCCCAGCTCCTTGGTGAGTTCCCGCCCTTCAAGGACATGGCGCACATTGTCGCCTACCACCACGTATCATGGAATGCCGCGCCGGAGATCGCGGAAGCTCAGGGAGGAATCCCTCCGGAAAGCCACATCCTTCACCTTGCCGACCGGGTGGCGGTCCTCCTCCGCGGCACCCGGTCGGCTCTGGGCCGGGCCAAGCAGATCCGCCGGCGCATCCGCGGCGCCTCCGGAACCATGTTCGCCCCGCTGCTCGTGGACGCCTTCGATGAGATGGCCGAGACGGAGGCCTTCTGGCTCCAGGCGCGCGACGTGGACGCGTGCCATATCCTGGCGGACACCGGCGATTGCTGTATGGTCGAGGTGGCCGTGGAAGACCTGAAGAGCCTGGCCAAGATCTTTGGCTTCCTCATCGACTTCAAGAGCCCCTTCACCGCCTTCCATTCCGGTGCCGTGGCGGCCACGGCGGAGGCGCTCGCCCGGCGCGCGGGGCTGCCGGGCGACGGCCCCGAGCTCATGGGCATAGCCGGCCACCTGCACGACGTGGGAAAGATGGCGGTCCCCGCGAGGATCCTCGAAAAGCCCAAACCGCTGACCGCCGAGGAGTTCAATGTGATGAGGGGGCACGCTTACTACACGTATAAGATTCTGGAAGGGATGAGCGCCTTCGGGCCCCTTCGGGAGTGGGCGGCCTATCACCACGAGCGGCCCGACGGAAAGGGATACCCGTTTCACCTGAGCGCCGCTGATCTTTCCACGGGCGCCCGCCTCGTCGCCGTGGCCGACGTGTACGTCGCCCTTCGCGAAAACCGCCCCTACAAGGCGGGCCTGGACGCTGGCCGGGTCGTCCGGATCCTGGCGCAGATGGGCCGCAACGGAGCCCTGGACAGAGATCTGGTCGCTCTCATGGCGGAGGCAGAAGGGGAGGTTGACGCGGCCTGCCGCGCCGCGCTTCCGGGAACCATGTCCACCTATGAGCGCGTAGCGGGCTGCTGAGAATCTCGCGACCCACAGGCCCGGGTTGCCCGCTCCTCCGACCTGCCCGCGGTCCCCTGCTCTCCTACACTCTTCCTGTTCGGCATCCAGGGCCAAGCAAAAAAAGGCCCGCCATGCGGCGGGCTTGATGTGGAGGGGGGTTACATTCGGGCTTACAGTCGAGGGGCAAACTCCAGGGTCACCGCGTGTAAGACGTTTGGGCCGAACCGCCGTCGGGGTTGGATACGGTGATCGGCACGGAGGTCCCTTTAGGGAACAGCTTCTTGAGGCTTGCACCTGAGCCTAGGACGAGCAGTGAAGAGCTCTTGTACACGACGTTGGACCAGGGGGTGGCTCCGCCGGCGATGTAGACCTTGACTCCCGATTGGAAATTGCTTCCGCTGATCTTGAGCTTGAAGGTGTTGGCCGCAGGCTTCGTCACCGCGGTGATGGCGGGCGGCGTAACCTGATTGACGGAGAGGGTGACCGTCGCCAGGTTCGAGTCGAGCTGGCCGTCCCATGCCGCCCACGTGAAGGAGTCGCTCCCCGTGTAACTGGCGTCGGGGAAATAGGTGGCTGCGTTGCCGGTGAGGCCCACGGTGCCGTGCTGAGGCTGCGAGACGACCCTGTAGGTCAGGCTGGAACCCTGGGGGCTCGTGGCGCTGAGCGTCACGGCCGTGGGCTGGCCCTGATTCGAGGCGACGGACGACGTGCGGGCTACGGGAGGCTGGTTGGGATTGGCCCGATCGCTGTTGGGCCCGTCGTGGCAGGTGTAGCAGCCGATCTGGTAGCCGCGCCAGAAGGTCTTGGTCCCGAAGCTCGTGGAGATGGTCCGGTCCGCCTGGGCGTAGGAAAGGACCGTGCCCCGGTAGTCGGTGCCATGGCATGCCTGGCATGGGGCGGCGCCGCTCCCGTTCTCGCCCACGCTGTCGCCGTGCCCCACCGCCCATGACTGGCCTACGGAGTGCATCCCGTGCGGGCCGCCGTTGACCGAGAGCGGCTGGTTGCCGTGGCAGGCGGAGCACTCCGCGAGCGGCCCCACGTGTCCCTGAATCTGCATGGACTGGATGTTGTCGCTCACGTGCGATGAGGGCCACTCGGCGTGGGTCGAGCCGTGGCACCCCTCGCACTTGACTCCTCCGTGGCCGGCCGAGAACCGGTAGAGGGAAAAGCCGGCCGCGGGAACGCCGGAATTCGTGGCGAAAGTGGCGTCCACGGCCTGGCGCGGCTGTCCCGTCGTGTCGAAGACGCTCACGTACCGGATCTCGCCGTTGTTCGAGGTGGCCGTGCCCGTGTGGCACATCTGGCAGGCGGGCTCTTCGAGCCAGCCCACCCGGGCGGGGTTCCCGACGGTGCTCATGGTCCCGTGGCAGCTCTGGCACTGCATGGCCATGGTGCCATCAGAAGCCACGGAACTGCCCATGACGCCTCGAAGGCACTTGGTGGTGGACCCGGGATGGCATACGTAACACGCCGACCGGTTCAGCACCGAATCCAGGGGAAGGCCCGTGCCGTCGTCCGTCACGTGGGCGTGCCAGGAGTGAATGGAGGATGTCAGCGCCGGAACGCCCGCGATACCCGTGCCGGCCAGCGCGTTGGAAGCGTGGCACCGGGCGCAAAGGATCGGCGTGCCTCCCGTGGCCGTGGCATACAGGCCCGCGGCGTCGTAACCCGCCGTGGCCAAAGCGCTGTGGAACAGAGTGTTGGCCGATTGCCGGTCATCGTGGAGGCGCAGGATGTTCAGACGGAAATCCTTTTCCGGGACCGGGTTGTAGACCCACCCGGCCGCCGGCTGCGCCATGGGGTCACCGCCCGACTGGTGGCAGGAGATGCATGTCATCTCGTCGGAGACCGGAAGGACGATGTCCGTGAACGCCAGGGCGGCCCCGCTCGCGTCGCGGGCGACCAGGTGCATCATCGGATAGGGGTTGCTCTGGCCCGCGTCATCGATGGGAATGAGAGGGATGCCCTCGGCGACGAACCACTGGCTCGATGCGTCCCATGTCATGGCCTGGGGCGTGTTGGCGGCGCCCGGCATGCCCTTCCCGGCCAGCCCCATGTCCGGCGCCGGGGAGGCTCCGTAGAGCGGAGCCACGTTATCCCAAAAGTTCGTCTTGCCGATGGAGGTGGTATTGATGGAACCCGCGGGGTCGGCCACGCCCTGGTAGGTCACGGTGGCCCCCGCGGTGCCGTTCACCAAACGGCCGCTCGGATCGATGAGCTGGGCGTTGATGGTGTTGTAGGGAGGAAGCAGCGAGAAGATGGAAAAGTCCGCGTCCATGCAGTGCATCCCCAAGTTGTTCCAGCCTACGAGCGTCCAGCCCGTCGTCTCGGGACCCGCCAGGGTCACGAGGGCCAGCGCGATGGTGAGCACCATGAGCGCGAGCCTCGATTTCGTTTTCATGGAATCTCCTCCCAAACATCAGATTGCTCTTCCCGGTTCCGGCGTCCCCTGCCTTCGCACAGCGTCAATTCGTGTTAGCTTTTCGGAGAGCAACGAGTATGCCAACGGGGCGATCCACCCAGAACCGCGACCGCCATTCGCGCGCGACGGCATCTACATAAGGGATTGTCCCACTTGGCCGGTCGGCCACAGGAGCCTTGAATTCAAGATGAGAGCGGCCAGATTGCCCACCTCGGCGGCCGGGTGTCCCGCGGGGGGCGGCCCTAGACAGCCTGACTCCGGAGGAGCCTGAGGCGGCGGATCGAGGGCCAGTCTCACACCGCGTTCTTGACACGGTCCCTTAGTCGCACTATTTTGAGATGAGACGGCGAGGACCCATCCCGGAGGGGGCTTGAATGCGCGGACCCTGCACAGCTCGCTGCGCTGGAAAAACATCCGAACTCGGGCGGCGGAGGCAAGGAGCCTCCCCCGCGGCAATCTGACGCGGGACGGCGCCGCGCCCGATGGTCCGCATCCGGACGCGCTGGGGGAGCACGCGGACCCCATGGGCCCCGCTGATCAGGAGGGGAGGCGCAGTGAACTCGAAGAAGATTCTGCTCGTGGAAGATGAGGGAATCGTGGCGAAGGACCTCCAGATGCGCCTCCAAACCCTCGGCTATGAGGTCTGCGGCTGGTTCACCAGCGGCGAGGAAGCGGTGGCTCAGGGCCCGGGGCTGGCTCCGGACCTGGTCCTGATGGACATCCACCTCAAGGGACAGATGGACGGAATCGAAGCCGCCGAGCGGCTGCGGGCCTCGCATGGCATCCCCATCGTGTTCCTCACCGCCCACGCGGACGAGAGCACCATCGAGAGGGCCAAGATCGCGAGCCCCCTTGGATACATCCTCAAACCCTTCGACGAGAGCGACCTTCACGTCAGCATTGAGATGGCCTTTTACAAGCACGGCGTCGACCGCCTTCTGCAGGAGCGCGAGCAATGGCTCTCCACCACGTTGAAAAGCATCGCCGACGCGGTCATCGCCACGGACGCCTCCGGTCGCGTGACGTACCTGAACCCCGTCGCTGAAAGGCTCACGGGGTGGGAATGCCAGGAAGCCATCGGGTCGCGGCTCACGGACGTGTTCAGCCTGTCCGGCGAGGAGGTCCCAGGGAGATCCGGAGACCCGGTGGCCCAGGTCCTTCGCGACGGTGCCCCCGCCGAACTCGTCCGCCATGGACTCCTGGTCCGCAAAGACGGCGCGGCGGCTCACGTGGAGAGCGTCACGGCTCCCCTTCGAGACGGGCAGCGCGACGCGACGGGTGCCGTTCTCGTCTTCCGGGATGTGTCCGAGCGGCGCAAGGCCGAGGCCCGCCTGGC
This sequence comes from Acidobacteriota bacterium, assembly GCA_021813555.1. Lineage (GTDB taxonomy): Bacteria > Acidobacteriota > UBA4820 > UBA4820 > DSQY01 > JAKAJA01. Next base: position 8,272 of record JAKAKG010000128.1, on the reverse strand, counting down.
CTCGGTCATGGAGGATCTGAAGCGGGCCAATTCGGACCTGGCCGACCAGAAGGGCTTCCTCACCGCCCTGTTCGACGCCAGTCCCTCGGCGGTTATGGTCGTCGACGGCCAACGGAACGTGCAGATGATCAACAAGACCCTTCAACGGGCATTTAGCATCTCGGAGCGCACCAAGGGGCAACAGTTCCCGGGGGACTTTCTGCGCTGTCCCGAAGCGCTGGGCTCCCCCGGCGCGTGCGGCTCCATGGAGGTGTGCCAGGCCTGCAAGCTCCGCATGCTCGTGGCGGACGCGCTGGCGGGCAAGGATTCAAGCAGGCAGCGCGCCGAGTTCGTCACCGTGGACAAGGGGAGGACCAAGCGGCTCGTTCTCCTGGCAAGCGCCGTGCCCCTGGACTTCAAGGGTTCCAGGCTCGCCATTCTGATCCTGGAGGACGTGACGGAGCTCGCCGGCTTGAGGAAGATCCTGAAGCCGGACCAGTCCTTCGCGGGCATTGTGGGGAGAGACCCCAAAATGGCCGAAATCTACGAGTCCATCCGGGAGCTGGCGGAGGTCACGGCGCCCGTGCTCATCCTCGGGGAAAGCGGTACGGGCAAGGAACTCGTGGCCCACGCCATCCACAGCCAGGGGCCCCGCGCCGCCAAGAGCTTCGTCGCGGTGAACTGCGGCGCGCTGCCCGACGGCCTCATCGAGAGCGAACTCTTCGGCCACGAGAAAGGCTCCTTCACGGGAGCCATCAGGGATAAGAAGGGCCGATTCGAGTTGGCTAGAGGCGGCACGATCTTCCTGGACGAAGTCGGAGATCTGAGCCCCGCCATGCAAGTGAAGCTCTTGAGGGTCCTCGAGGCGAAAACCTTCGAGCGGGTGGGCGGAGAGCAGACCATCAAGGTGGATGCCCGGGTCATCTCCGCCACGAACAAGGACATCGAGGCGGCGGTGAAGGCGGGCACGTTTCGCGAAGACCTCTTCTACAGGCTGTCGGTCGTGCCCATCCACGTTCCTCCGCTCAGGGACCGGATTCACGACATTCCCCTTTTGGCCGAGTTCATCATCGAGCGGTCCGCCGCCCTTTCAGGCAGGCCCCCGGGCACTCTGGCCCCCGAGACGCTGGCGGCCCTTATGGAATGGCATTGGCCGGGGAACGTCCGGGAGCTGCAGAACGCCCTCGAGTTCGCTCTCATCAAGGCCAAGGGCCAGATCATCCTGCCCGAGCACTTGCCCCTGGCCCACCGGACCGCGAGCATCCGCCCGCGGCCCGTGACGCGCAAGCGGAAGAAGCTCGACGGCGGGACCGTACGCGCGGCCCTGGCCGCCGCCGGAGGCGACAAGGCCGAAGCGGCCCGGGCCCTTGGAATTTCCAGGGCCACCATGTACAGACTGGTCAGAAAGCTGCCGGGCGAAGCCGCGGACCCGTAAGAGCCTGGGCGAGCCGAGCGCTGCGATGCCGCGCCGGCCCCCTGACGGGGAGTGATCTCATGGCGTCTGACACCTTCCGCTTCTCGCTCGCGGATTCAGTGGCCTTTCTGAATCCCGAACACTGGGATCGCGTCACGCGCCGCTCGGGACTGTTCATGTCCCGGCCTTTTCTTGGCCTCCTTGAACAGCATCTGCCCGGCAATCTGTCCACCCACTACGCCCTCGTCTACGACGGCGGCCGGCCCGTGGCCGCGGTGGTCGCCCAAAGCCTCGAGATCAGAGTGGCGGACCTCTCCTCGGGAAACCTTCCCAAGGTGGCACCCGGGTTCTGGCGTTCCCTGGGAGAGGCATCCCAGCGAACCATCAGCCGTGTCACTAAGCACGTGGTGCTCCTCGACGACCTCCTGCCGTGGCCCTTCCGCGAGGAAGAGGCTCCCGAGGCGGGCGCAGGTGAGCTGTGGCCCGGCGTGGCCGCGGACCTCTGGCACCGCTTCGGACGCCTGCTGAAAACCGCCGAGCGCGCCGCGGAGATTCCCGTGGCGTGGGTCCACCTGCGTTTCCTGGTATGCGGCAACCTTCTCTCGACGGGCCCGCACGGCGCCGCCTTCGCGGAAGGTGAAGACCCCGCCAAGCTCTGGCCCGCGGTGGTGGAGGCGCTGGTCCGCATCCGGAAGTCCAGCACCCTCTTCGGCGAATCGGACATGATGATGATCAAGGACCTGACGGACCAGCAGGCCGAGGCGGGGCTCGCTCTTCGCCGCTCCAAATTCCGCCGCTTCGACACGGAACCCAACATGGTCCTCGACTTGAAGCCGTCCTGGACCAGCTTCGACGATTGTCTGCGGGACATGAAATCGGACTACCGGAGCAGGATTAAGAAGACCCGGCAGAATCTTGAGGACGCCGGCATCGTGCTGGAGCGTCTGAGGCCCGAGGACGTGGAGACCTGCGCCTCTGAGATTTACGCCCTCTACCATCAGGTTCACGACCAGCAGAAGATGCGCCTGGCCACCATCGGAGAGGCCTGGATCCCCGCCCTGGCGAGGCAGTACCAGGACGATTTCCGAACCGTAGTGGCCCGTCCCAAGGAGGGCGGTCAGATCCTCGGCTTCGTCACCCTCCTCCGGGACGGGGACGGCGCCTACGGTTACTACATCGGCTTCGACAAAACGGCCGCGGCCCGAGGCGTTCCCCTCTATGTATGTCTCATCTACGCCGGCGTGGCGGAGGCCATCGGCATGCGCGCCTCGCGCATCGTCCTGGGCCGCACCGCCCTGGAGCCCAAGGCCCAGATCGGCGCCAAGCCTCTGCCCATGTGCGGCTACCTCCGCCACCGCAGCGCGGCCTTCAACCTCGCCATCCCCACCATCCTCGCCGTTCTTCCAGCCTCGGACCAGCCCCCCGACCGCCACCCCTTCAAGCAGTAGACCGAGATAGCGCTTAGCACCATGGCCCGTGTTGCAACCCCCTTCCCGGGCCGCCAGAGGTGTAGAGCCGAGATCATCCACCGATCCATGGGTTTCAGCCGCTTGGCGCGCGCAATTCACGGGGCGGGGTTTTATATTGTATGAGGAGGAGCCCGAACGGCATCCTATGCGCGGCTGGACGCGGCGGATCACGTAACGGAAAGGGAGGAGAGCCCATGCCCAAGCTCGAACGTATCCTCTGTCCCGTGGACTTCTCGGAGTTTTCCGTGTGCGCTTACCGCCACGCCACGTCCCTCGCCCAACACTACGGGGCGACGCTGTACGTCCAGCACGTGGTCGAGCTTTGGCGGCACCCCGCGGCCTGCTTCGCCACCTCGGAAAGCTACGAAGAATTCCGCGGATCCCTCGAAGATGAGGGACGGCGGAAGCTTTTGGAGTTCCTGAAGCAGTGGAGCCCCGAAGGTTTTGAGCCCCAACACGTGGTGTGGGAAGGGAAGGCGCCCGATTCCATTCTCACCTACGCGGAAACCGAGCGCATGGATCTGATCGTCATGGGCACGCACGGACGCCGCGGATTCGACCGCCTCATGGTGGGATCGGTGACGGAGCGGGTCATCCGCAATGCTTTGTGCCCGGTGCTGGTGGTCCGCGGGCCCTCCCACGGATTGCAGGCCTCGGGCAAAGAGTGGAGCCCCGTGGAGCTGCGCCGAATCCTCTGCTGCACCGATTTTTCCGCCAACTCCAGGGCCGTTTTGGAGTACGCCGCCTATCTGGCCGCCCAGTATGGCTCCGAGCTCATCATGGCGCACGTGATCGAAAGCACTCCCGGCGCGGCCACGTTTGATGAAGCCGTGGCGAAGGCAAAGGAGCGCCTCACCGCGCTGATCCCCGCGCAGGGGGGCGAGACGGGAAGGCACACGGCGATGGTCCGCGTGGGCAAGCCCTACGAGCAGATCATCGCGCTTTGCGCGGAAACGCAATGCAATTTGGCGATTATGGCCGTGCGCGGCGGCAACGCCATGAATCTCTCGATCTTCGGCTCCACGACCCATCGCGTCATTCAGTTGGGACCCTGCCCCGTTCTGGTCGTGCGCGGGTAAAGCGAGCCGGCACCCGCTGCGCCGGCGATAACCGCGCAGCGAAGCGCGAGACGCGATTGAGCGAGACGCGATTGAGCGAGACGCCAGACGCGAGACGCAATTAAGCCAGATGGGAGTCCGCCGATCAAGAGCACGCCAACCAAAAAAGAACGAAGGGCGGCGCAAAAGGATGCTGGCCACCCTCTATACGATGCGCCGTGGAACATGAGTTCACACTGTTGGTTCTGGATCGCAAAATAAACCGGTCCGCAGTACACACTTTTCTCTCATCCGTGCATAAGATGAATCCTGGCTTGCATTCTGGCAGGATACCTGCTTACACTGCATGGGTGGCCGCGCACGGGAGCGGCCGCTTCGAGCACATGGATGGGTGAGCCGGGGGGGCGAAGGAGAACGCCGTGCGAAAGGGTGCGTTGTTCGCGGTCACCTTGGCGTGCGCTCTGGGCCCGTGCCTACCCGCCGCCGCCATAGACACCACCAAGCTCATCGTTCAGTACGGCCATCACGTCTGGCGCGAGAAAGACGGCCTTCCCCAGAACTCCATCCAGGCCATGGTCCAATCCGATCGCGGCTACATCTGGATGGGCACTCAGGAAGGGCTGGTCCGCTTCGACGGGGTGCGCTTCACCATCTACGACGACGAGACGACACGGTCCATGCCCGGGAGCGACGTGGTGGCGCTCTGCAAAGATCCCGGCGGGGGCCTCTGGGTCTGCCTGGACAGCGGCGGCCTCTTCAGGATGCGCGGCGGGGCCATCACCGTGCCCCCGGAAGTGAGCACCCTTCAGGGGTACAGGTTCCTGTCGGCCATGGCGGACGCGGCGGGCAGGCTCTGGCTCGGCACGGACAACCGGGGCCTCGTTCTCCTCGACGGCCCCTCCGTGCACCGGTACACCACCGCCGAGGGCCTGCCTGGGAACATGGTCTACGCCACCTACTCGGCCCCTGACGGCACCGTCTGGATCGGCACCAACCATGGTCTGGCGCGCTGGCGGTCGGGGCGCGTGTCGGCTTTTCCGCTGCCTGTGAAGGAGCGGAACTGGTATTACGCCATCGCGGGTGACGGCAAAGGCGGCGTCTGGGTGGGGAGTTTCCGGGGCCTTCTTCACATCGCCCACGACGATGCCGTCACGTCATTCTCGGCCAAAGACGGCCTGCCCAGCGACACCGTCAACGCCCTGCTTTATCAGCAGGAGGGCGCCTGCCTGTGGATCGGCACGAAGAACGGGCTGTGCCGTTACCGCGACGGAGGGTTCGAGTCCTACGGCACGGACGACGGGCTCTCCAGCGGCCAAGTCCTTTCGATCCTCGAAGACCGGGAAGGGAACCTCTGGGTGGGAACGGCCGACGGCCTCAACCGGTTCAGGGACGACAAATTCTTCACGCTTACCAAGGCCAACGGGCTGCTGAACAACATGATCCTGAACGTCCTCCAAGCCAAGGACGGGAGCCTGTGGGTCGGAACGGACGGAGGCGGCGCCTCCCGATGGAACCACCGCGCCATTATGAATTTGACCAAGGCGCAGGGCCTGCCGAGCGACACCGTGGACACCATGATGGAAGACGCGGACGGCTCCATCTGGTTCGGCCTGGACGTGGGCGGCATCGTGCGCTGGAAGGACGGCCGGCTGACGCGCCTGCTCCCCAAAGACCAGCCGCTGGGCAACACGGCCTTCACGTCCATGCTGAGGGACCGGGAGGGAACGCTGTGGGCCGGCTGCTCCAACGGCGTCTTCCGCATCCGGGACGGCCATGCCGTTCTCATGGAAAAGAAAGACGGACTCTCCGGCCAATCGGTGGACTGCCTCCTGGAGGACCGCGGCGGCGGCATCTGGATGGGGACCGACACGGGGGGGGTGGACTATTACAAGGACGGAAAGTTCACAGCCTACACGACCCGGCAGGGCCTCGCCACCGACAGCGTGCTCTCCCTCTACCAGGAGGCCGACGGCACCCTCTGGATCGGCACCACCGAGGGCCTGAGCCGGCTGCGCGGCGGCCGCATCGCCAACATCGGCTACCGGCAGGGCCTCTTCAGCGGCAACGTCTTCGTCATCCTGGACGACGGCGCGGGCCGACTTTGGATGAGCTGCAACAAGGGGGTTTTCAGCGCCCGCAAGAGCGACCTCGATTCCGTCGCCGACGGCAGGGCCTCCCAGGTCCGCTGCGACGCCTACGGCAGGTCCGACGGAATGGGAAGCAGCGAATGCAACGGCGGCGCGCAGCCCGCCGGGTGCCGCACCCGCGGAGGATGGCTCTGCTTCCCCACGGTCCAAGGCCTGGCCGTCCTCAACCCCAAGGCGATCCGTCTGAATACCCAGCCGCCTCCGGTAACGATCGAGGAGATGCGGGTGGACGGCCGCCCCGCTCCCTTGAAGAACGGCCTGAAGCTGGAGCCGGGCCGGCACCGAATCGAATTCCTGTACACGGCGCTCAGCCTCGTGGCGCCCGAGAAGGAGCGCTTCCGCTATCGCCTCACGGGGTACGACGGCGAATGGATTCACGCGGGCGCCCAGCGCGAGGCCGTCTACACCGGCCTTCCCCCGGGCCGGTACACCTTTCAGGTCATCGCCTGCAACAACGACGGCGTCTGGAATGAGCAGGGCGATTCCTTCACCTTCGAGCGTCTCCCCTACTTCTATCAAACGTGGTGGTTCATGCTTCTGTGCGCGGCTCTCGCCGGGGCCGCCGTCTACGGAGTCGTCACCCTGAGGCTCAAGGCCGCGGCCCGGCGCGAGGCGGCCCTGACGCGGCTCGTCGCGCAGCGCACCTCCCAGCTCGCCAAGGCCAACGACGCCCTCGTAGACCGCGGCCAGCAGCTCGAATTGGCCAATGCCCAGCTCAAAGAGCTTTCCAACCGCGACGATCTGACGGGCGTGGCCAACCGGCGCCGGTTCGACGAAGCGCTGGACGCGGAGTGGCGGCGCGCGGCGCGCACGGACCCGCCCCTGGCGCTCCTCATGGCCGACATCGACCACTTCAAGCCCTACAACGACGCCTACGGGCACCAGCAGGGAGACCTCTGCCTCAAACAGGTGGCCGAAGGCATGGCGGGAGCCCTGCAGCGAGCGGGCGACCTCCTGGCGAGGTACGGCGGGGAGGAGTTCGTGGCCATCTTGCCGGGCCAGGACTTGGCCGCCGCGGCCGAGGTGGCCGAGCGCCTGCGCTCTCGCGTGGAGGCCCTCGCCATCCCCAGCGGCGTCTCGGGCGTCTCGCCCTACGTCACCATCAGCGTCGGCGTCGCCACCACCGCCCTGCCCAACCTGGCCAAGCCCGATGACCTCGTGGCCGCCGCCGACGCCGCCCTCTACCGCGCCAAGCGCGAAGGCCGCAACCGCGTGAGGACAACCGAGGGGACGTGAGACGAGAGACGCGATTAGGCGAAACGCGAGACGCTAGACGCGATTGGGCGAGACGCAGGACGCGAAACGCAGGGCGCGACAGCAAGGGCTCACTGAAGGCCGAAACCTTGCAAACTATATTAGGGGAGGATCTATCATGAAACGAGTCCGTTTCCTTCCGCTGGTTCTCATGAGTTTGGCCGCATTCCTGGCCGGGGCCGCCACGCCTCCCGACCAGGTTCCTCCCGTCTTCCAGAGCCTCATCCCGAAGGGGTTCAGGCTCGTATCCCCCCGCTTCACCAGGAACGTCCAGAGCAGCGGCGGCATGACGATCGGCATGGCGGGAGTGAACTTCGCCGCCAGCAAGGAGTCCCGAGGGCGCCACGCGCAGCTCGACATCGAGTACAGCTTCGACCTTTTCCTCTATCAGATGCCCGAAGCCATGATGCAGATGCAGGGGAAACGGTATCGCCAGGCCTTTCCCGCGGACGTGGAGTCGGTGCGCCAGGGCTGCCTCAACCGCAAGTCTGACGCCATCATCGGCTATGACGCTCCCAAGGAGACCACGTACGCCTGGGGCTGGGGCATCACCCAGCGCAGGTTGCACCACTACGTGGGAGCGGGCGCGGCGCCCGACGACATCGACTTCACCGGCGAGTACCGCGGCCTGATTCTCAGCAACAACACCGTCAAGAAGTTCAAGCTCTCCGTCGTCGGCGCCAGAACCAGCGGCGAAGCCGACCAGTGGGCCGCGGCGGCCGCCGACAAAATCGCCAGGACCGGCTTCGCCGACATCAACTAGCAGCGCGGCCAACGATCCCCGGCCCCCACCGCCGGCCAAGCCCGCGCTCGCCCTGCGGCCTTCCTTCTCGGGCCCTGCCGCATGGGGCCGCGCCCCAATAGGGGGCAGGCCCCCGCGCGCGCCTGGAGCCGCACACGAAGGCCTGCCGGGGGGTATACGTGTTCCTTTTGGGGGGATTCTTTTCCCAA
>JAKAKG010000132.1 GCA_021813555.1 Acidobacteriota bacterium | reverse complement strand
CGTAGGAGATGTCCTGGGGCGGGCCGCCGATGGCGGCCTGGGAGACCAGGGTGTTGCCTTTCCCCATGGAGACTTTGCCGTGGATCACGCAGTTGGGGCCCACGTGGCACCCTTCTCCCAGGGTCACCTCGGGGCCGATGTAGCTGAAGGGCCCGATGGTGGTCCCTTCACCGATCTTGGCGGCCGGGTCCACCACCGCCGCGGGGTGAATGCTTACCATGTCACGCCTCATCTCTCAACCATGGCCGACATGATGACCGCTTCCGCCACCAGCGTGCCATCCACGAAGGCCTTGCCCTGGAGTTTGCATGTGGAGGCCTTTTTCCGGAGCACCTCCAGCTCGAACCTGATCTGGTCGCCCGGGACCACGGGCTTTCGAAAGCGGGCCTCATCGATGCCCATGAAGTAGACCAGCTTGTTCTGCCGGTCTTCCACGTCCTTGAGGAGAAGGACGCCCCCCACTTGGGCCATGGCCTCGATGATGAGGACGCCCGGCATGACGGGCTTTCCCGGGAAGTGGCCGAGGAAGAACTCCTCGTTCACCGTCACGTTTTTGATGCCGACGATGCGCTTGCCCGGCTCCATTTCGAGGATCCGGTCCACGAGAAGGAAGGGATAGCGGTGCGGCAGGATGCCCTGGATCTCCGTGACGTCCATCATGCGGGTTCGTCCTCCTTCTTGCCCTTGGCCATTGCCTCCAGCCGCTTGACCCGCTGGAAAAACTCCTCCAGGCGGCCGGAGAGCGCGCGCTCCTTGAGCCAGCGCCGGTGGTCCTGGGCCGGATGGCCCGTGACGAAGGCGCCCGCCGGCACGTCGCGGGTGACCGCCGACTTGGCTCCCACTTTCGCGCCGTCCCCCACGTGAATGTGCCCCACGGCGCCCGACTGGCCCGCGAAGATCACGTGGTGGCCCAGGCGCGTGCTTCCGCTGATCCCGCTCTGGGCCACGAGAAGGCACCCGGGGCCCACCTGAACGTTGTGGGCCACCTGGACCAGGTTGTCGATCTTGGTGCCCGCTCCGATGCGGGTCTCCTCCAGGGCGCCACGGTCCACCGCCGTATTGGCTCCGATCTCCACGTCGTCCTCGACGACGACCCGCCCCACCTGGGGGATCTTGATGTGCCGGCCTCCTTCCTGGGCATAGCCAAACCCGTCGGATCCCAGGACCACGCCGGCATGCAGAATGACGCGGTCGCCCAGCACGGTGTCGTCGTACAGAACCACCCGGGGAAAGAGGTGGCAATCTTGTCCGAGCCGGCAGTTCCGGCCCACCACGCACCCCGCATCCACCTGGGTTCCGTCCCCCACGACCGCGTCCTCTCCGATGACCGCGCAGGGGCCCACGCAGGCCCCCGACGACACCCGGGCGCCCCTTTCAAGGACCGCCGAGGGGTGAACTCCCGGTGCTGCGCGGCGAGCGGGATAAAAGCGGTCTAGGACGCGGGCGAATGCCGCGTAAGGATTGGCGCACACCAGCACGGTACGTCCCGGCAGATTTTCCGCCGAGGCGGCCAGGATGGCACCCGCCGCGCTGCTTTTCGCCGCATCCCGGTACTTTGGATTGGAGAGGAAGGAGACGTCGCTCCCCGTGGCGCGGTCAAGGGGGGCCACGCCGCGAAGCTCCACGGCGGGGTCCCCCTCGATGCGGGCGCCCACTAGGGCGGCGACCTCGGACGCCTTCATGGGTATCAGGTGCCGGGGTACGCCTTGTTCATTTCGGCGATGACGTCGGCGGTGATCTCAAGGGAGTCGGCGTTGAACAGGCAGATGCCCTTCTCGACGACCATGGCGATGCCCTTGCTCTGCGCGTACTTGGCGATCACCCCCGCGAGCTTCTGCTGGAAGTCCGCCTGCATTTTCTGGCTGCGGGTCTCCATCTCGTCTTGCGCGGCCTTGGCGAAGGCCTGGTACTCGTACATCTTCTGGGTGAACTGGTTGCGCAGTTCGTCCTTTTTTTCGTCGCTGATCTTCGGGTCCTTGCTCTTGTCCTCCAGGGCCTTGAGATCGGCCTCCTTGGCGGTGATCTCGGCCTGCTTTTTGTCGTGGTAGTCCTTGAGGGCCGCCTGGATCCTTTTGCCCTCCTTGCTCTCGTTGGCCACCTTCATGGTGTCCAGGACCGCGATCTTGGTGGTCGTGGCCTGGGCGAACGCGCCGGCCGTGACGAGGGTGAGGGTGGTGGCGATGGCGAGTATGGCCCAATTCCGCATGACTGATTCCTCCGTGAGAACCTAGAACGTGAGACCGATGGAGAACTGGAAGTTGCTGAAATCGTCGCCCGCCCGCCGCTTCAGATTGTTCGAGTAGATGAGCCGCAGGGGCACGTTGAACGTGGGGATGAAGAAGCGGACCTCAAGCCCGGCGTCGGCGCGGTAGTTGGAAAGCTCGAACTTCTGGCGCTCGTTGTAGGTGTTGCCCACGTCCAGGAAAAGGGCCAAATCCACCTGCTCCACCACGTGGAAGACGTATTCGCTGTTGAGCAGGTAGAAGCGGTTGCCGCCCTCGATGGTCTGGGTGGTGGGGTCGATGAAATACCGTCCGTCCTTCGTGAGGGGGTAGATGGACCGAACGCCGAAGCCGCGAAGCGAATCCTCACCGCCCAGGAAGAACCGCTCCCAGATGGGAATGTCGTGGCCTGAGTAGCCCTTCAGATAGGCCGCGCTCAAGTGGAAGGCCAGGTTCTGCTTCTTGAAGGTGGGGAGGAAGATGGACCCGTCGAAGTTGGGCTTGTAGTAGTAGTTCTGTCCGCCCAGGAACCCTCCGGCCACGAGCACGTTGAGGGCGAGGTTCATGCCTTGGAACGGCCGGAACGGGTTGTTGACGGTGTTGTAACCCACGCCGCCGAAAAAGGCCGACGTCACCGAGTTGTTGAGGTAGGGGGAATAGTACGAGTTGAAGGTGGTCCCGGTGAAGTTGCTGACCGAGTCCTTCGAGTGGCGATAGCCCACGCTCCAGCTTCCAAAATCTCCGATGGGGAAGCTCACGGCCAGGGACCCGCCCGTGGACTTCGTGTCGAACTGGAGATAGTTGAGGGTCTGGTTGAACACGGAGAAGGAACCGCCGATGCGCTTGCCGAAAAGCCACGGATCGCTGTAGTTGATGGAGTAGAGCTTCTGGTAGGCCCCCACGTCCGCGTTGAGGGAGAGGGTCGTCCCCATGCCCAGGAAGTTGTAGGTCCTGAAGGAGCCCGACACGAAGAAGCCGTTGACGCCGCCGTAGCCGCCTCCGAAGAGGAGCTCGTTCTTGTTGGCTTCGCTCCCCTTGACGGACACGTTTACGGTGTTCGTGTTGGGAACCTTGACGATGCCCGGATCTTCCTTGATGTCGAAGAGGCCCGTCTGCTTGAGCCGGTAAAGGCCGCGCTGGTAGAGGACGTAATTGAAGACTTCCTGCTCGTACACGCGCATCTCGCGCCGCAGAACGTAGTCCCGGGTCTGGGTGTTGCCCAAAAACTCGATCCGGTTGACGAAGTAGACCTGGTCCTCGGTGATGGACAGGGACACGTTGCAGATACCCGTGTCAGGGTGCTTGTCGAAGATGGGGGTGGCCGTAGCGTAAATGTACCCCTTCTCGCCGTACTTCGCCTCGATGCTCTTGATGATGAAGCCCAGGCCCACCTTATCCAGGACTTTGCCCTCTTTCAGAAAGAAGAGCTTCTTCAGCTCCGCGTCCGTGAACACGTGGTTGCCCTCGAATCCCACCGTGCCGAGCTTGTAGGAGACCCCTTCGTTGATGGGGATGGAGAGGGTGAGCCACTTCTTCGTGTGCTTGGCGTTGAACCGGCTGTCGATGATGGGGTCGCCTATGTCCACATCCAGGTACCCGTGCGATTCGAAGAGTTCGCGCACGGCCTTGATGTCCTCGTAGTATCGGCCCTCGGAGTAGATGTCGTGGCGGGTGATCCAGGAGAGAAACCAGTGAGGCCGGGTCTTTTTCATGGTGTAACGGAGCTTGATCTGGCTGAAGGCCTTCTCGTTGAGGAACTTCACCTTGTCGATGCGGGCCTTGGGGCCCTCCTGGATGTTGAAGACCAGGGCCACCTGAGAGCGGCCCATGGTCTGGACCTTCGAGGTCACCACCGCGTCCGGGAAGCCCTTCTCGGCGGCCATGAAGCGCAGGGCAGCCTCCGTTTTCTTGAGCTTGGTGTAATCCAGGACCGTCCCCGTTTTGATGTCCGCGCTGTTCTCCTTGAGCTTGTCCAGGATCGTGCTGCTCGTGAGGGCCTTGCTGCCCGTGAACTCCACGGAGGCCACGATGGGGCGCTCCTTGATATGGAAGGTGACGATCTTGCCCTCCTTGCCGTCCGTCACGTCGATGCTCAGGTCCTCCAGGAGCCCCGAAGCCCAGATCTTGTTGAACTCCTGCCGGAGGCGCGCCTCGCTGTACACCTCGCCGGGCCGAACGCTCGTGAGGGCCAGGAAGGCGTCCTGCGTGAGCCGGTCGTTGCCTTCGAGGAGGATCTTCTCGATTTTCACGGAGCCCTGCGCCGCCGGTGCGGCGGCGGGTGCGGCGGGCGGGGCCGGTGGCACGCCCTCGGCCGGAGCCGGGGCCTGCTGAGGCGGTGCCGGAGCCGCGGCCGGAGCCTGCTGCGGCGGTGCCGGTGCCGCGGCCGGAGCCTGAGCGGCGGGAGCCGCGGCGAGGGAGAGGAACATCAGAGTGCCCAGGAGCAGGGTCGTTCGTCGGCTCATGCCTCACCTATCCTGAAATGGGCGCCGTCACGGGCGCGCTCAGCTCGATGCGCTCGCCGCGGATCTCCAAGGAGATCTCGGCGCTCTCCCGCGCCTCGTGCAGGAGCATCCACTCGGCCAGGGGATCTTCAATGTAGCGCTGCATGCCCCGCCGGAGGGGCCGCGCGCCGTAAGCCGGGTCCGTGCAGCAGGCGTTCACGAGGAAGTCCGTGACGCCCGGACCCACCGAAAGGTGGAGCCCCTGGCCCGCGATCGTCTTGTTGAGGTCGGCGATCATGCGCTCGGCCACAAGCAGAAGCTCGCGGTGGCCGAGGGCGTCGAAGACCACGATCTCGTCCAGCCGGTTGAGAAACTCGGGCAGGAGGGCCTGCTTCAAGTGCCGCAGAACCTCCTCCTTCTTCATCGCGGCGCCGTGCTCGCCGCCGTCCTCGAATCCCAGCACCCCCTTGTCCAGGATGAACTTGGAACCCAGGTTGCTGGTGAGGATGAGGAGGGTGTTCTTGAAGTCCACCGTCTCCCCGTAGCTGTCCGTCAGATGGCCGTCCTCCAGGACCTGGAGGAGCATGTTGAGGACGTCGGGGTGGGCCTTCTCCACCTCGTCGAAGAGGATCACCGAGTAGGGGCGGCGCTTGACCCGCTCCACGAGCTGTCCGCCCTCCTCGAAGCCCACGTAGCCCGGCGGTGAGCCTATCATCTTGGCCACCGAGTGTTTTTCCATGTACTCGCTCATGTCCAGGCGGATGAGGGCCCGGTCGTCCCCGAAGAGGAATTCGCTCAGGGTCTTGGCCGCCTCCGTCTTGCCCACGCCCGTGGGGCCCAAAAAGATGAAGGAGCCGATGGGGCGGAAGGGGTTTTTGATGCCCGCGCGGGAGCGCCGTATGGCTCGCGCCAAGGCCGAAATGGCCTTGTCCTGCCCGATGACCCTTCGGTGGAGCGTCTCCTCAAGGCGCAGAAATTTCTCCCGCTCGTCCTCCCGGATGGCCGTGACAGGGACCCCCGTCCAAAGCGCCACCACCTCTTCCACCCGGTCCCGGTCGACCCATAGTTCCTCGGAGCCCGATCCTTCGGCCTCCGGGCCCGCCGCCTCGCGCCTGCTCTGGGCGAGGATCTTGGCCTTGGCTCCCGCTTCGTCGATGACGTCGATGGCCTTGTCCGGCAGGTAGCGGTCCGTGATGTAGCGGTTGCTCAGGAGGACGGCGTGGCGCATGGCCTCCTGCGTGTACCTCACGTGGTGGTAACTCTCGTACTTGGGCCGCAGGCCCTCCAGGATCCTGATCGTCTGCTCCTCGCTGGGGGGCATGATCTTCACGGGCTGGAATCGCCGCACGAGGGCCCGGTCTTTTTCGATGTAACGCTTGTAGTCCCTGAAGGTGGACGTGCCGATGCACTGCACGGAGCCCCGGCCCAAGGCGGGCTTGAGGATGCTCGCCGCGTCCAGCGACCCCTCGGCGCTTCCCGCGCCCACGAGCGTGTGGATCTCGTCCACGAAGAGGATGACGGCGCCGTCTTCGGAGGCCTCCTTGAGGATGCCCTTGAGGCGCTCTTCGAATTGGCCACGGTATTTGGTGCCCGCGATGATCAGGCTCAGGTCAAGGGCCAGAATCCGCTTGCCCGACAGGCCCTCGGGGACGCCTCCGGAAGCCACGCGCTGGGCCAGGCCCTCGATGAGGGCCGTCTTGCCCACGCCCGGCTCGCCCAGGAGGATGGGGTTATTCTTATGCCGCCGCTCCAAGATTTGGATCACGCGTTCCAGTTCCTCTTCCCGGCCCACCAGGGGATCGAAGGATCCCTCCGCGGCCAGCGCCGTGAGGTCCTGCGTGAACTCGTCCAGGGACGGCTTCCCCTCTTTGCGCCTGTCCGCGGTCTGCCTCTTGAGAGACAGGATGACGCGCTCCCGCGCCGTGGGAAGGCTCAAGCCGTGTTCCGCCAGGAACCGCCCTCCCGAAGCGTCGTCGAGGTGGAGAAGCCCCAGAAACAAGTGCTCTACCCCGATGCGAGCCGCCGAGAGGCGCTCTGCTTCTTCGGGGGCGTACTTTTCAAGCAAGAGGCGCACGTCGCGGGACCAGGGGGGCGGAGCGGCCTGCGCTCCGTGGGCATCTCCCAAGGGGCGCGGTTCCAGCTCCTGGCGGACTTCGTCCGCCTGGATGCGGGCTCGGGCAAAGATTTCGCCCAGGATCGGTGATTCGGCCATGCAGAGGCCCAGGAGGATGTGTTCCGTATCCGCCACGGGAGTGCCCGCCTGGTGCGCTTCGTACCGGGCGAAGTAGAGAACCCGCCGGGCTTGCTCCGTGTACTTTTCAGCCATCCGCACTCCCTAAACCGGGAAAGTATACCACAGGGGGCGGGTGACAGGGGAGCAGAGGAGCAGGAGGTGGCGTCTCGCCTTTCTTTCACTTTTCACTTCTGGCTTCTCACCCTTGTCCTTCAACTCTGCCCTCATGCAGGTGCACCGTCCGGTCGCAAGCTGCCGCCAGAGCCACGTTGTGGGTGGCCATGAGGACCGTGAGGCCGTGGGCGGCCTTCAGACTCAGGAGCAGGGCGAAGGCCTGCGCCGCGCTCTCCTCGTCCAGATTTCCCGTGGGCTCGTCGGCGAGGAGGACGCGGGGCGAGTTCATGAGTGCGCGGGCGATGGCCGCCCGCTGTTGCTCCCCGCCCGATAGCTTGGCGGGCGTGTGGCCGGCCCGATGGGCCATCCCCACCTCGCCGAGGAGCGCCAGGGCCCGGGCTCGGGCGCCGCGGCCCTCTCCCGCGATGACGGCGGGCATCATGACGTTCTCCAGGGCCGTGAACTCGGGGAGAAGGAAATGGAACTGGTACACGACCCCCACGGTCCGGCGGCGGAAGTGGTCCCTGGCCGTGCCCTTCAGGGCCGTCACGTCCATGCCGCCGAGCTCGATGCGCCCTCCGTCGGGACGGTCCAGCCCGGCGATGAGGTGGAGGAGGGTGCTCTTGCCCACTCCCGAGGGGCCCATGAGGGCTACCACGCCGCCCGGTTCCACGCAGAAGGAAACGCCCCGGAGGACGTGGATGGATTCGCCTCCGGAGGTGTAGGTCTTTCGAACGCCCTCGAGGGTGATCATCACTCGTACCTCAGCGCTTCGACGGGGTCGAGGCGGGCCGCCCTGTAGGCGGGATAGAGGGTGGCGAGGAACGAGACCGCCAGGGCGAAGGCGCACACCCAGGCCACCTGGCCCGGAGAGGTGAGAAAGGGGACGTAGGGCAGGGGATAGACGTCGAGGGAGAGGGGGATCGCATGAGTCCGGTCCAGCACGCGGCATGCCGCCACCCCCACCGTGGCGCCGAGGGCCGTCCCCACGGCGCCGATGACGGTGCCCTGAAAGAGAAAGATCCTCAGGATGTCCGCCGGCGAGGCCCCCATGCTCCGGAGGATGCCGATGTCGCGGATCTTCTCCATGACCATCAGGATGAGGGTGGAGACGATGTTGAGGGCCGCAACCAGAACGATGAGTCCGATGGCCAGGAAAAGGAGGACGCGCTCCATTCGAAGGGCCTTGAAGAACTCCGCGTTGCTGCTGATCAGGTCCAGCACCCTGTCATCGGGCCCCAGGGCCTTTTGCAGGGCCGTGCGGCAGGGGCCCACTTCGTCCCCGTGCTTCAGTCGCACCTGGATGGCGCTCACCGTCCCAGGCTGGGTGAAGAGGCTCTGGGCGAGCGGGAGGTCCACGTAGACGAATTCCGTGTCGTACAGGTAATACCCCGTGCGGAGAATCCCCGATACGCGCAGGGAAACCATCTTGGGGAGGTTGCCGAAGGGCGAGAGTGTCAGCTTGGGGGCTAGGAGTTCGATGGTGTCCCCAGGCCCCACGCCCAGGTTTTCGGCCAGCTCCGCCCCGAGCAGGGCACCGCTTTCGCCGTCGGGTCCGGGGCTCAGGTCCAGAGTTCCCTCCACGTAGGGGGCGAGGTTCACCACGGCGCCCTGCGTGGCGGGATTGATGCCGAGCACTTTGGCGACCATGCCCGTCCGCGTGGTGGGACCGCTCACGAGGGCCGTCCCCAGGACGATGGGCGTGAACGCCTTGACTCGCGGGTCCCGAGCCAGCGCCTCCCGGATTCGGGCCTGCTCCTCCTGGTCCAGCTCGTCGGGGCCGCCCAGGATGTTGAGATGGGCGTTGAGGAGCTGGATCTTCTCCTGGATGCGCGTCGTGAATCCCGTGGAGATGGCCAGGGCGATGACGAGGGCCATGACCCCCACGGCCACGCCCGCGGTGGAAATGAGGGTGATGAGCGAGATGAACGCCTGCCGGCGCCGCGCCAGGAGGTATCGGCGGCCCACGAACCAGAGGAGGCTCATGATCCCGGGGGCTCGGTCCTGGGCTTGAGCAGCGGGAAAAGGACCACGTCGCGGATGGAGGACGTCCCCGTGAGGAGCATGGCCAGCCGGTCGATGCCGAGGCCTTCGCCCGCCGTAGGAGGCAGGCCGATTTCGAGAGCCTGGCAGTAATCCTCGTCGTAGGGCATGGCTTCGTCGTCCCCCCCGGCCTTCTCCCGGACCTGCTCCACGAAGCGCGCCCGCTGGTCGTCGGGGTCGTTCAGCTCGGAGAACCCGTTGGCCAGTTCCATGCCCGCCGCGAAGAGCTCGAAGCGGTCCGCCGTATCCTCGCTGCCCGGCTTGCGGCGGGAGAGGGGCGAGACCTCGACGGGGTAGTCGTACACGAAGGTGGGATCCCACAGGCCCGGCGTCACCAGGGTGTCGCAGGCTTCCACGAGAAACTTCTCGGGAGTGTTGGATTTGACGGGGCTCAGGCCCAGCGTTTTTCCCCACTCGGCCCTTCCCTCTGGGGTGAGCCAGGCGCCCTCGGGGACGCCGCGCTCGGCCAGGGCCGCCCTCGCCGCATCGCGCAGACTCAGCCGCCGGTAGGGCGGCGCGAAAGAGATGGGCCTCCCTTCGTAGTCCACGCTCAGGCCGCCGGTGACTTTTCGGGCCGCGAAGGCGAGCATCTCCTCCGTGAAGTCCATGAGGTCACTGGCGCAGGCAAAGGCCCGGTAGAACTCCATCATGGTGAACTCGGGGTTGTGCCGCGTGTCGATGCCCTCGTTTCGGAAGTTGCGATTGATCTCGAAGACCTTCGGCATGCCCCCCACCACGAGGCGCTTCAAGTAAAGCTCGGGGGCGATGCGGAGGAAAAGGTGGCAGTCCAGGGCGTTGTGGTGCGTCGTGAACGGCCGGGCCGCGGCCCCCCCGGCGATGGGGTGGAGCATGGGCGTCTCCACCTCCTCGTAGCCGTCCATGGACATGAATTCCCGCAAGGCGGCCGTCATGCGCGAGCGGGCGGCGAAGCGCTCCACGCTCTCGGGGTTCATGATGAGATCCAAGTGTCGCTGGCGGTAGCGCTGCTCTACGTCCGACAGGCCGTGCCACTTCTCGGGCAGGGGCCTCAAGCACTTGCGCAGGGGCAGAAAGGAGGCGGCGCGCACGGTGAGCTCGCCGGTCTTAGTGCGGAACAGGGTGCCGCTTACCCCGATCCAGTCGCCCAGGTCCAGAAGATTCATCTTGCCGTACGCGGCCTCGTCGGTCTGGCGCTCGAAAAGAACCTGCAATCGGGCGCCGCCCGCGGCCATGTGGGCGAAGGTGAGCTTGCCCATCTTGCGAAGGGACATGAGGCGCCCCGCCACTCGGACCTCGTGGGGGGAGGCGGCCAAGTCCTCGGCGGAGGCGCCCAGGTGCTGGGCGCACACCTTCGCGATAGACGCGGTCGTCTCGTAGCGGTCGGGGTTCGAGCCGGGGAATGCGGCGCTCCATTGCTCCAGCTTGGCGCGTCGCTGCGCGATGAGTTCGTCTTCCAAGGGGTCTCCTCCTGCCCACGGATAAAAGATCATTATACACGGGGGCCTTGCGTTTGTGGAGGTTGGGAGAATAGGGCAGGGCAAAAAACGGGGAGGCGGCCTCCTCATCGGTCTCTTCGCCCTGCGACGTGTCCATGGGTTGACCGCTCTCCCCCAAAAAAGGACTGGCGCGCCAAAATGGCGCGCCAGTTTGGCATGCACTGAGCGGAAGGATCAGTCAGCCTTGAAGTAGACGTAGGTGCCGCCCTGAGAATCCTGGACGTAGATGCTCACGGGATCGCCGTGCTTGATGGGAGAGGCGGCCTTCACGTAGTCGTCCACGTTCTTGATGGTCTGGCCGTTCACTTCGGAAATGACCAGGCCCTCCCGGATGCCCTTGAGGAACGCGTTGGATTTGGGATCCACGTTGACCACCGCGACGCCCGTGATCTCCTTGGGGATGCGGTACATCATGCGCGTCTGGGGATCGAGGTTCTGGACCTGAATGCCGAGCTTGGTTTCCTTGCCCTGTTTCTGCTGCTCGGGGCCGCTGCTTTCCTGGCCCTCTTCAAGGCCCTTCTTGCGGTCGCCCAGGACCACCCGGAAATCCTTCTTCTCGCCCTTGCGGAAGACCTGCAGGGTGAGGGCCTTGCCCGGAGCGAAGCCGGACACCTGGTGAACCAGTTCCTGGCTGTCTTTGACGTCCGTGCCGTCCACTTTGAGGATGATGTCGCCCTTCTGGATGCCCGCCTTGCTGGAGGGGGAACCGTCGGTGACGCTCTGAACGAGGGCGCCGCCCTTGAGCTCCACGCCGTATTTGTCCTTGTAATAGCTCCGGGCGTCCGGGTCCACGGAGGCCACGGCCACGCCGAGCCAGCCGCGGGTGACCTTGCCCGTGGTCTTGAGCTGCTCCAGCTCGCCCTTCACCAGATCGATGGGGATGGCGAAGCCGATGCCCTCCACCATGCGGCCCTGAAAGTCGCTGCGCGTGATGGCCGTATTGATGCCGATGACCTCGCCCCGGGTGTTCACCAGCGGGCCCCCGGAGTTGCCAAAGTTGATGGCCGCGTCGGTCTGGAGGAAATCGTCCAGGGAGCTGCTGGAGATGCGCCTGCCCTTGGCGGAGATGACGCCCACCGTCACCGTGTGGCTGTAGTTGAGCGGGTTGCCCACGGCCATGACCCAATCGCCCTGGCGAAGCGTGTGGCTGTCACCCAGCTGGAGGAAGGGAAGGCCCGTGGCGTCCACTTTGATGAGGGCCACGTCGGTTTCCTTGTCAGTGCCGATGATCTTGGCCGTGAACTCCCTGCCGTCGTCGAGCTTGACGGTCACGCGGCTGGCGTCATCCACCACGTGGTTGTTGGTGAGGATGTACCCGTCGGAGCTGATGATGAATCCGCTTCCGCCAGCTTCCTGCACAGGGCGCTGGTTCCGCGGAATGGGCGGGTGCGGCTGGCCGAAGAAGAACTCGAAGGGGTCCATGGGCATGCCCTGCCCCCCCTGGCCTTGTCCCATCCCCTCCTCGTCGTCCGCCTGGGCCTTGCTGCCCACGGTGATGGCCGTGATGCTCACGACCGCGGGGTTCACCTTCTCCGCGATGTCCGCGAAGGACGGGGCGCCCGCGGGGGCCGGAGCATCACCTCCCGAGGAGGCGGAGGCAGGCATCGTCACGGCCCGTGCCACCGGCGCGCTGACATTGTGGAGCTGAGCGAGGCCGAACCCCACGAGAATGAGAAGGGTCCCGAGGCCCACGACCATCATGGTTCTTGCGGCTTTCATGTGGTACTCCTTTCCTGATCATGAATTCGATATTCGTTGAGCTTTCGGTGCAGCGTGCGCACCCCTATGCCCAGCACGCGGGCCGCCTGGGTCTTATTGCCGCCGGTTTCCTGAAGCGCCCTGAAAATGGCCTGTTTTTCCATCTCGTCCAGCGCCTGGATCGAGTCGCCCGAAACCAGCGCCAGGTGTCCGGACCCAGAGGCCGGGGTTGTCACGGGGACGTGGCTGGGCCTGAAGTCGTAGGGAAGGTGGGCGACGCGCACCTCCTCCTCGGCGCAGAAAATGACCATGCGCTCGACCAGATTTCGAAGCTCACGCACGTTGCCCGGCCACGAGTGGCTGGTGAGAAGGTGCAGGACATCCGGGCTCACCCCCTTCACCTGCTTGCCGTGCTCACGGTTGAATTGGGCGATAAAGGCCTGCACGAGAAGGGGAATGTCTTCCAGACGCTCCCTCAGCGGAGGAATGCGGATCTCCACCACCTTGAGACGGTACATGAGATCCTCGCGGAATTTCTGTTCGGCCACCATTTGGGGCAGATCCCTGTGCGTGGCGGTGATGATCCGGACGTCCACGGGAATGGGCTGGGTGCCGCCCACGCGGGTGACGACGCGCTCTTCCAAGACCCGCAGGAGCTTGGCCTGGAGGTCGAGAGAGAGCTCGCCGATCTCGTCCAGGAACAGGGTCCCTCCGGTGGCCTGTTCGAATTTGCCCTGGTGCGCCCTCTCGGCTCCGGTGAAAGAGCCTCGCTCGTGGCCGAAGAGCTCGCTCTCGATGAGGTTGGCGGGAATGGCCGCGCAGTTGAGGGGAAGGAACCGGGCCCGCTTTCGGTCCGAGTGCTGGTGGATGGCGTTGGCGATGAGCTCCTTGCCCGTCCCCGATTCCCCTTGGATCAGGACCGTGACCCGCGTGGGGGCCGCCATGCGGATTTGCTGGAAGAGATCTCTCATGGGCCGCGAGTTGCCCACGATCTGCTCGAAGCCGAAGCGCTCGTCCAGCCGCGCTTTGAGCTCATCCACCTCGTTGCGCAGACGCCGCTTTTCCACGAGCGCCTGCACCCGCCGCCTCAGCTCGTAGAGGTCCACGGGCTTGGCCAGGTAATCGTCGGCTCCCACCTTCATGGCCTGCACGGCCGACTCCACGGACCCGAAGGCCGTGATGAGCAGGACCGCGACGGAGGGCTCCCGCTCCTTGACCCGCCGAAGCACCTCCATGCCGTCCATCCCGGGCATGCGCAGGTCCGTCAGCACCAGATCGGCGGCGTCGTGGGTTTCGAAGTGGGCCATTCCCTCTCGGGGGTCCTGGAAGCCTTTGACCTCGTACCCCACTTTTTCCAAGGCCTTGGTCAGGCTTCTAAGGTTTTCCGCTTCGTCTTCGAGAATCAGAATCGAACCCTGTGCCATATTGGCACTCCTCTATGCCAGAATATACCAGGCAAGCAAAGAGGATGCCAAGGGGGAGAGGGAGCAGGGAGCGGGGAGCGTGGAGCAGGTCGTCGCTGCCTGACCTCCCGACCTCCTGACTTCCTTACTTCACCAGGCCCTTGAGGGCCGTCCAGTCGACTTTCGCCAGGATGGCCTTGGCTCGAGAGGGTTCCCCCTCCACCCGGACCTTCACGGTGGCTATCGACGTGGACGGGCCGCTGAGCGGCGGGAGCTGGAACCTCGTGCTGCGGCCATCCTTGGAGATCTGCCAAGGTCCGAGGAATACCCAGGTGGCCCCCTGCCGCCCGCTCGGCCCGTTGACCCGGTACCCCATGATGCCCGGCGCCACCGCCTCTTGCGCCGCCACGTCCAGGTATTCGTATCTTGCGTTGGCTTCGATTCGGATCTGAGCGTCGGCGTCGCTCACCGTTGCCTTGGCCGAGGCGTCCAAGAGGCCCTTGTTCTTGGCCATGAGGGCGTCTTGGTAGGCCTTGCTGGCCGCCTGCATTTCGGGCTGGAGCTTGTTCATTTCGGCTTGGTCACCCTTCTCGGCGGCCTTGGAAATCTTCCCCATGACCTCCTGGAACCGCTTCTCGGCGGTCTCGGCGTTCACGTCCGCTTTCGGGTCGGGCTTCACGTTGGCCATGGCCGTCATGGCCTCGGACTGCGCATGCCGCTTTCGGCCCGTGTCCTCCCAGGTTTGCTCGTAAAAAAGCTCCATGGGGCGCGGCCTGGTGCCCGAGAGGAAGCTGGGGGGCTCCGTATCGCTCCGCCGGGTCACCGTCCACCCAGAAGGGGGCGGCGGGATGGCTGCGGACAGGATTTCCATGGTTTTCCTTGCGAAGGCCTTCTCTGCGGACGTGATGGGGCGTGTGTCCCCGTCGGCCAACATGGCCGATCCCATTCCCGTCACCGCCAGCGCCACCAGACTCCACCGTGCGAGCGTCCTCATGGATTCCCTCCTTGTCCATCGCCGTCGTTGGGCATGTTCGCGTTCCACGGCGTTCCCTTGTGAGCATTGTGGCCGAGGCCGGCCGGAAAAGAAAAGTCCCCGGGTCGCGGCAGCTCCCCGGGGCTTCGATCGGTACTCTCGCGGTTCAGCCGGCGTGGTGGATCCCGGTGTCCCTCTCTCCCGACTTCCGAACTCTCTATCCCGCCCGCTTCTCGCCCTTCTTGAGAATCACGAGCTTGCCGCCCGAGGACTTGGCGCGCTGGGCCCCCTCGTTCTTCTCGCTGAGAGCCAGCTCGCCCCCGGCCATGCCCAGGCCCAAGTCGCGGCCGATGTGGCCTCCGATCTGAACTCGGCCTCCGGTCATCTCCTCGCCCGCCAGGTCCCAGGTGAGGTCCCTGACCTCGATGACGCCGCCCATCATGCGGTAGCCGGCGCTGTAACCCGCGTTGGCTTGCACGACGATGTGCCCGCCCCACATGGCGTTGCCGATGAAGTCGTGGGCGTTGCGCGCCACCACGATCTCGCCGCCCACCATGGAGTGGCCCAGGTGGTTTTCAGCCAGGCCCTTGATCTGGATGGTGCCGCCCTTCATGCCCGCGCCGGCGTAGTCCTCCGCGTCGCCCTCAATGAGAAGGGTGCCGGCCTCCAGGTAGGCGCCGGCGTAGTTGCCCACGTCGCCCTTGACGGTGAGCGAGAATCCCTTGCCGAAGGCTCCGACGCAGTCCAGGCGCGCCCCGTCCAGGACGGCCAGGTCCAGGCTTGATTCCGTCCTCAAGGCCTGGTGAGCCGCCGCGAGGAAGAGCCCGCCCTTCCTGGCGAAGGCCATGTGATCCTTTTCGGCGGCGATGACATCCAGGACCTCCTGGAGGGAGGCGGCGGACAGGGGCGCGGTCCCCACGGCCGCCAGCGCGGCCTGGTATTCCTTCGGGAGGGACTCGGCGAAGGGTGCGTTCAGGTACTCGTGGAAGCTCTCTTTGATCGGCATGAAACGCTCCAAAAAGACTAACCACCAAGACACCGGGTCACCAAGGAATTCTGTTCCGACTCTTATAAGGCCCCACGCGGCTCGGGTGCCTTCGTGCCTTGGTGGTTCTTGTTTTTTTCCCTTACGCCGGCGGATTCCAGGTTCGGGCCGGATCGCGAACGTAGGCGTCCATGGAGCGCGCGGCCTCGCGCCCCGCCCTCGTAGCGAGAATGACCGTGGCGGCGCCCGTGATGGCGTCGCCCCCGGCAAAGACCTTGGGCACCGTCGTCATGTAGCTCTCGCGGTTCACCTTGATGACCGACCCCCAGCGTGTGGCCAAGCCCGGAAGGTTGGACGGGATGAGGACGTTCGGGGTCTGGCCGATGGCCACCACCACCAGGTCGCACTCGATCTCGTACTCGCTCCCCTTGATGGGGACGGGCCGCCGTCGGCCGCTGGAATCGGGCTCGCCCAGATCCATCTTCTGAACCACCACGCCGCGGACGAAACCGTTCTCGTCCCCGAGGTACTTCACGGGATTGGTCAGAAGCACGAACTTGGCGCCCTCCTCCAGGGAGTGCTCGATCTCCTCGCCGCGTCCGGGCATCTCCTCGCGGCTGCGGCGGTAGACGATGCTCGCCTCCTCGGCCCCGAGGCGAAGGGCGATGCGCACCACGTCGAAGGCCGTGAAGCCCGCGCCCACCACCACCGCCTTGCGGGGCTTCCGGATGGGCGTGCCCGCGCTGTCGTTCTTCCAGGCCTTCATGAGGTTCACGCGGGTCAGGAACTCGTTGGCCGAATAGACGCCGTTCAGGTTTTCCCCGGGGATGTTCATCATGTTGGGGAACCCGGCTCCCGAGGCCACGAAGACCGCGTCGTAGGAATCCAGCACCTCTTTCACGGGAAGGGTGCGGCCCACCACCACGTTGCACTCCATGGTCACGCCCAGAGCCTTCACGTACTCGATTTCCTTCTGCACGATGGCCTTGGGGAGGCGGAACTCGGGGATGCCGTACATGAGCACCCCGCCCGGCTTGTGAAGCGCCTCGAAGAGGTCCACGCTGTGGCCCATCTTGGCCAGGTCCGCCGAGCAGCTCAGGCCCGCGGGGCCCGAGCCGATGACGGCGATCTTGAACCCCGTGGCGGGCCGCTTGTGGACCGACGCCGCATCGCGCACGTCGTGGGTGAGCTGCCAGTCCGAAGCGAAGCGCTCCAGGCGGCCTATGGCGATGGGGTTCTTGGGATTCGTGTCGTTGACGATGCACGCCGCCTCGCAGAGATTCTCTTGCGGGCACACGCGGCCGCACACGGAGGGGAGGTTGTTGTACTGGCGAATGTCCTCGGCGGCCTGGCTAAATTTTCCCCGAGAGATGAGCCCGATGAAGGTGGGGATGTCGATGTGCACGGGGCAGGCCACCACGCACCGCGGCTTGGGGCACTCCAGGCACCGCATGGACTCGGCCACGGCTTCGGCTGGCCCGTAGCCCAGGGCCACTTCGTCGTAGTTTCGGACGCGCGCCTCCACGGTCTGGCAGGCGATCTCCAGGCGCTTTTCCTTGCTTCGGGGGCGCTTCTTTTCCCCTTCCTTGACGCCGTTCAGGGCGGCGATATCGATGGTCTCGCTCATGGGGTCTCCCTACCGCTTGATGTTGTCGAGGTGGAGCTTACACTCGTGATTGGCCAGAATGGCGGCCCGCTCCTCGGCGGTGTAGACCTTCATTCGGGCGAACATCTCGTCCCAGTTCACCAGGTGGGCGTCGAAGTCGGGCCCGTCCACGCACACGAACTTGGACTCCTTCCCGATCTCCACCCGGCAGCCCCCGCACATGCCCGTGCCGTCCACCATGATGGTGTTGAGGGAGACCCAGGTGGGAATGCCCCAGGGCTGGGTCAGGTTGGAGACGGCGCGCATCATGACGGGAGGTCCGATGGCGATGATGCGGTCGATGGCGCGGCCGCCGTCGTGGATCGTTTTCAGAGCATCGGTGACGAAGCCCTTGGTGCCGAAAGAACCGTCGTCGGTGGTGACGATGGTCTCGGTGGAGGCCCCCGCCAGCTTGTCGTGCCAAAACATGAGGTCCTTCCGGCGGTAGCCGATGATCGTCACCACGGTGTTGCCTGCCGCCTTCAATCCCTTGCAGATGGGATAGATGGGGGCGACGCCCAGGCCGCCCCCCATGACCACCACCGTGCCGAAGGGCTCAATGTGGGTGGGGGTGCCCAGGGGGCCTACTACGGCGAAGAGGGAGTCGCCTTCCTTGAAATCCTCCCCCAGTTCTATGGTGGACCGGCCCACTTCCAAAAAGACGATGGTGACCTCGCCCTTGGCAGGGTCCGAATCGGCGATGGTGAGCGGGATGCGCTCGCTCTCCTCGCGGTTCATCACCATGAGAAACTGTCCGGGCTTGTGGGCTTTGGCGATCCGGGGGGCGAGGATCCCCATCTCGATGACACCGGAGGCCAGGACTTTCTTGCGGGTGATCGTGTACATTAAAATCCCCTTACAACGCGTGCTGGACCGTCTCCCGGGATGGGGCGTGGTATAATGCGCCGCCGCCCCCAAATGGATGCGGCATTATAAACACCAAGGTGTTGATTTGCAAGTGGAAGGCCGCGTTTTTCAGATCATGGGCAAGTACCATCTCGCCTGGGACGGCGAGCGCATCCGGCCCGCCTTTCCGGGGGGGCGCCTGGCGCTCCGCTCGGAGGGCCTGAAAAACCGTGTCGCCGTGGGAGACCGGGTGGCCCTCCGCATCCTCGAGGATGGGTCCGCCCTCATCGAGGAAGTCCTTCCCAGGGGCAACAAGTTCTCCCGCCGGATCACCTTCACGGGACACGAGCACGTGCTCGCGGCCAACGTCGACGTGGTCGCCGTCATGCTCGCCCCCACGCCGGACCTCAACACGGGCCTGCTGGACCGATACCTCGTGGCCGCCCGCGCCGCGGGCATCGACGTGGCCGTCGTGGTGAACAAGATGGACATCCTCACCCCCGAGCTCGTGGAAGAGGCCCTCGCGCCTTACGGCGCCCTGGGCCTTCCCATCTTTCGCATGTCCGCCAAGCGAAAGGACGGGCTGGAGCCCTTCCTTCACGCCGTGGAGGGGAAGTGGGTGCTCCTGGCGGGCCACTCGGGCGTCGGCAAGACGACCCTCGTCAACGACGTGGATCCGGAGGGAGCTAAGGCCGTGGGCGACGTGAACCCGCAGACGGGCAAGGGCAAGCACACCACCACCACGGCGGTGGCCCACCGCCTCAAGGACGGCACGGTGCTGGTAGATACGGCGGGCATCCGGGAGTTCGCCTTGTTCGACGTGGATTGGCGGGGGGTAGAGGCGGCCTTCCCCGAGATCTTCCACGCGGCTGAGGGGTGCAGGTTCTCCGACTGCCGCCACCGCACAGAGCCTGCCTGCGCGGTGCGCGCTGCCGCCGAAGAAGAAACCATCGCCCCCGAGCGCTACGCCAGCTACCTCACGCTCATCGGGGAAGTGGGGGGATGATCAATCGCCCTTGAACCACCATGCTTTTCTATGGTATTCCTTGAACCATCGAGGAGTGGGAAGGGGATCTCATGGAGAAGCGTGCCGGCGCCGCGCGTGGCGGGGCGCATGCCCAGGCCCATGGCGGTGCCGTCGAGAGCGGCCAGGTTCTCGTCCATCCCGCGTTGCCGGGAGCGCTCTGTCAAGGGCGACCGCTGGCCCCTCGCGGCAGCCCGAACCGCGCGGCGGCCCTGCGATCCCCGCACAACCTGAAGGCCGACAGCGAGATCCTCCGGTTCGCCCTGGGCCTCTTCTCCGCCCTGACTTTTCTGGAGGCCGAAGGCTGGCCCTGGCGGCCCGAGCCGGAAGGATGGGCGCTGGGTGGCGAGGGCCTTCCCGTCTGGGCCGGTGCGGAGGTCCCTCCGGCGGAGGAAAAGGCGGGGGAGTCCGACGATCTGGTCAGGGAGCACGGGGCGCTCCTTTTGGCCCTCCTCGGCGGCAGGGCGCCTGAGGGCCGCGGGTGGTCGTCTGTTCCCCGTCGTCACCGGACGTTCACGCTCTGGAACACTTGGTTCACGGGATTCGGGACGAAGATGACACGGCGCGGTGCCCGGGAAAGCCTCCTGGAGCTCTGGGAGCTGTCGGGCCGGGCGGGCCTTGTTCCCGACTTGCCCGCCGCATGGGGTGTCGGGATCTCCTGGGTGCCCGCGTCCCTGCCTGGAGCCGGATTGGAGATCCTGGAGTGCGGCTCTTCCTTGGCCCTGAGCGCGGCGCTGTCGGCGTGGGCCTCGGGCCCCGAGGCACCGCTAAGGCCCCTGGCCCTCGCGGGGGTGCCTCCTTATCCTCTGGCGGCCCTGGAGCCCCTGGCATCTCGTATCCTGGGCGGCGAGGACCGGGGGCGGGACTGGATGCGCCTCCACTTGCCCGGCGGGGAGGAGGCCATGATTCGGGCGCTGGCCGGGCTTCTCTCCGAGACGGGAGCGGGATGGCTCCTGTGGCCCTCCGGCAGCCTCGACGGGGCGAGCCGCTCGGTCTTGGACGCCGCGGCCCGCATGGCCAGCGTCCGCGCCTTAGGGCTTGACACGCACGGCGCATTCGGGGGCCCATGCCCCCCTGCGGGCCATGCCCGCTCCGTGCGCCTTCTCTGGCTTCCCCCTACGGCGGAGGCCTGGTATCTCGAACACGCCGGCGCGCTTCTCGGCCCGCACCCGGCTCCCCTCCTGGAGGCATTGTCCGCTTTGCCCCCAGATCAGCCGCGGTGCGGCGGTCCCCTCCTTCCGCCCCTTCCTGGTGACGGGGCGGCCCCGGCGAGGCCGTGGCTGGGACGGGGACGCCCCGGCGCGAGTTGCACCTCCGAGCAGGAGCCGGCCCGCTTGTCCTCCCAGGGACGGCTGGCCCAACTCGTGTGCGCGGCTCGAACCATGCGTCACCGGGAGGGCGGCGAGGCGGAAGGATCGTTCTGGGAGGGAGCGGCCCTCTTCCTCTTGGGACAACCCCTCTTGGCCCTGGCCACGTGGCGCCCCTTGGCACCCGGCCCAGAGGGGGCGGGCAGGCTCGCGGTGAGCCGGGCTCGCGCCTTCGAGCGGGCCTTGGACTACCCGGCGGCCAGGGCGGCCCTCGCGGATGCGGCCGGGTGTCCGCTCTCTCAACATGACCGGGAGCTGGCGGGACTCCTGGAGGGCCAGCTCCTCTGGGTGGAAGGAAAGGAGGATGACGCCGAGCGGCGCCTCGCCGCCCTCGCCCGGTCTACCAAGGACGGCGATATCCGCGGCCAGGCCCTGTGCCACCTGGCCGCCCTCCTCCTCTGCGCCAACAGGCCCGCGGACGCCCTCAAGCGGCTGGAGGAGGCCCGCTACGCCCTTCCGGAGCCGCCCCAGCCCATGAGTGAGTTTCTTCTCGCGTACAGGACCGGAATGGCCCTGCGCAAGACGGGAGATTTTTCTGGGGCACTGGCCCACTTCGAAGGAGCCAGGGACGTGGCGGCGACGGTGGGTTTCCGTTCTCTGGAAGCCTGGGCCGAATGCGACGCAGGCAACGCTCTCTGCCAGCTCCACCGCTCTCCCGAAGCCGTGGCCTGCTACCGGCGGGCCGAGGAGGGCGCCGCGGCCCTGGGCCTTGAAGGCCTCCGGAATTCGGCCCGGTTCGATCTGGCCCTCACCCAGGTGGACGCGGGCGACCTGGGCGCCGCTGAACGAACCTTCCAAGCTTCGCTCGATCAGGCGGATGAGGGGACGCCGGCCGGGTCTCGGGCCGTGGATTGCTACTGGCTCGCGGTGGTCCGCCGCCAGCGGGGCGACTTCCCCGAGGCGCTCGACATGGCCGAGCGAGGACTCAAGGCCATGGAGGGCCTCAAGGACCCGGAGGTGCGCCTGCCGCTCCTCACCCTGCGCGGGGAACTTCTTTTGGCCACGGGGCAAATCAGGAAGCTGAGGTTCCTCCTCAAGGATCTGGAAGGGGAGCTCAGGCCCGAGACGGAACCCAACGACCGGCTCGCGGCGGCCGCCCTCCGGCGGCTGGCGGCGGCGAAAGGCGAAGGAACCTTTACGGAAGCGGCGCGGATCCAGGCGGAGAGCCTGCTGGAGCGAGCCTCTCCTGACCACCAAATCTACTGGTGGCTCCTCTCCGCCCAGGCCGCGGGGAAGGAAGGGGGGACCTCCGAAATGGAACGGGCTTGGGCTCTGGCTCGCGACGTGCGAAACGCGCATTTGGCCTGCCGGGCTCTGTGGGGCCTTTGGGAGCGGGGTTCCCTGCCGCCTCTGGAGGGCACGGACCGCCGCTGGCTTGCGGATTTCCTGGTGAGCAACCGGGTGCGCGGCCCCGAGCGCGGCCTCTTGCCTCACCTGGGGTGGGTTCCCAAATCCCCCGATGAAGTGCGGCCGAATCCGCCGGGCGATCTGCACCTCCTCGCCAGAGCCGGTTCGGACCCTGGAGGGACCGCCGAAGATGCCCTGCGCCGGGTGGGCGCCCTCTGCGCCTGCGTGGCGAGGCCCGGCCGAAGACCCTGGTGGTGGGGAGACGGGAGCGCCGAGCAGCGGCGCGCCCTGGTGTCGGCTACAGGCCTGAAGGGAGAGGCGGCGGGGCCGGGGGGAACCCTCCTGGGGTGCTGCGGGCAGGACGGCCTGTGGTGCGGATTCCTGCGCCCGGGACCGGCGGGTTTCGATGACGAGGCCCGGGCTTTCGCTCACGTGTGGGCGGGACTTCTCCGGTTCCCAGAGGAGACGGCCACTCCCGCCTCCCGTCCGAGGCATCCCGCCGTGGCGAGCCTCATCCTTACTCAGTCGCCCGCCATGGAGGACCTCCTGGACCACGTGGACCGCGCGGCCGCCTTCACCTTCTCGGTCCTCATCACCGGCGAGCCCGGTTCGGGGAAGGAGATCTGCGCCCAGGCCATCCACGCGGCCTCACCCAGGTCGGCCAAGGCGTGGGTTCCGGCCAACTGCGCCAACCTCTCGCCGACGCTGGGTGCGAGCCTTCTCTTCGGTCACCGCAAAGGAGCATTTACGGGCGCCGACAAAGACGCCGCGGGACTCGTGGAGGCAGCTCGGGGCAGCACCCTTTTCCTGGACGAAGTGGGAGAACTTCCTCTCGAAGTCCAGGCGGGCCTCCTCCGCTTCCTGCAGGACGGGACTTACGCTCCCTTGGGAGATACGGGTGTCCGCCGGTCGGATGCCCGCATCGTGGCGGCCACCAACCGCGATCTTGAAGGGGCCGTGAGGGAGGGCAAGTTTCGGGAGGACCTCTTCCACCGCCTCAACGTGATTCGCATCGCGGTACCGCCCCTTCGCCAGCACCCGGAGGACGTGCCCCTTCTTTTCGGACATTTCCTGGCCCGGGCCGCCAAGGAGGAACATCTGGAGGCTCCTTCCGTGGACCCCGAAGTCCTTACCCGGCTTGCGGCGTACACCTGGCCGGGGAACGCCAGAGAGGTGCAGAACGTGGCGCGGGGTCTTCTCGTGGCGGCCCACGGAGACCGGTCCATCCGCCTGGCTCATCTGCCAGCCAAGATCAAGGATCCGGAGCCCGGCAGCGGGCACACGCTGTCCGAGAGGGTTAGGGCCGCCGAACGGGCGGCCATCGAGGGGGCGCTAAAAGAGGCGGGCGGCAGCCCCGCCGCCGCCGCCCGCGCCCTCGGCATCACGCGCCAGGGGCTCGCCCAGAAAATGAAGCGCCTGAAGATCGAACGGGCCGAGACGCGGGTAAGCAATACGTGAGACGCGAGACGCGATTAAGCGAGACGCGAGACGCGAGACGCGAGACGGTAGGCGCGAGTGGAAAAGACGGGCGGCCTTCCTGAGTCCCAATTCATGACGCACCACAAAGACAGTCCGCCCGTCTCCCCACTGCCTACTGCCTATTGCCTATTGCCTATTGCCCATTACCTATTGCCCATTGCCTATTTTCCACTGCCCCGTCCCCTACTTTTTCCCCGGCTTCTTCTTGCCGTCCTTGCCCACGAGGCGCACCGTCTCCCGGGCGATCATGAGCTCCTCGTTGGTGGGGACGACCATCACCTTCACGCGGCTCTTGTCGGTGCTGATGACCTTCTCTTTTTCGGAGGACTCGTTTCGGGCCTTGTCGATTTCCACGCCTAAATACTCCAGACCTTCGCAGGCCGTGGCGCGTACGAGGGGGTCGTTCTCACCGATGCCCGCCGTGAAGACGATGACGTCCAAGCCGCCCATGCCCGCCGCGTACGTCCCCACGTATTTCTTGATGCGGTGGCAGAACATCTTGTGGGCGATGGCCGCGCGCTCGTTGCCTTCGGCCATGGCCTTCTCGATGTCGCGCATGTCGTGGCTCACCCCGGATACGCCCAGAAGGCCGCTTTTCTTGTTCAAAACGTTGACCACTCCCTCGGCGTCGGTCTTTTCGATCTCCGCCATGAAGGGGATCAGGGCCGGATCGATGTCCCCGCTGCGCTGGCCCATCATGAGGCCGTTGAGCGGCGTGAGGCCCATGGACGTCTCCTGGGACTGGCCGTGCTGGATGGCCGTAATGCTGCACCCGTTGCCCAGGTGGGCCGTGATCATCTTCAAGTCCTTGAGGGGCTTTCCCAGGAGCTTGGCGGCGCGGTTGGCGACGAACTGATGGGAGGTGCCGTGAAACCCGTAGCGCCGCACGCCGTGGAGCTGGTAGTAGTCATAGGGGATGGCGTACAGGTAGACGTATTTCGGCATGGTCTGGTGGAAGGCGGTGTCGAAGACGGCCACCTGAGGCACGTCCGGGCACATGGCCGTGCAAGCCTCGATGCCCATGAGGTTGATGGGGTTGTGCAGAGGCGCGAATTTGATGCACTCCTTGATGGCGGCCGTGACCTCGGGACCGATGACGACGGAGTCCGAGAAGCGCTCCCCGCCGTGGACCACCCGGTGGCCGATGGCCGTGATCTCGTCGATGGACTTCACCACTCCGTACTCGGGATCACGCAGGGCCTGGACCATGTCCTGGACCGCCACGGAGTGATTGGGAATGCCCGAGCGGATGGTGATCTTGCCGCGGCCCACGCTGTCGTGCTTCAAGCTGGCGCCGTCCGTGCCGATGCGTTCCACGAGGCCTTTGGCCACGACGGCCTCGGTCTCCATGTCGTAGAGCTGGTATTTGAGGGACGAACTGCCGCAATTGATGGTCAGGGTTTTCATGGGATTCCTCCAAAATGACGGGAGCGGGGAGAAGGGGAGCGGGGAGCCGGCGAATCCGTGGAACGCCGGCTTGTCATTCCCCGCTCCCTGCTACCGGCTCCCTGCTTCCGCTCTATCCAATCGCCTGGGCGGCGGTGAGGGCGGCCACATCGGCGATATCCTGCACGGAACATCCCCGCGAAAGGTCGTTGGCCGGTTTGGCCAAGCCTTGCAGGGCGGGGCCGATGGCCTGCGCACCTCCGAGCCGCTCCACGGCTTTGTAGCAGATGTTCCCCGCGTTCAGGTCCGGGAAAATGAGGACGTTTGCCCTCCCCGCGACGGAGCTTCCCGGCGCCTTGCGCTGGCCGATGGCGGGGAGGAGGGCCGCGTCGAGCTGGAGCTCGCCGTCGATGGCCAGATCGGGCCGCTTCTCCTTCACGATGGCCATCGCCCTGAGGACCTTGTCCAAGTTCTCGTGTTTGGCGCTGCCCTTGGTGGAAAAGGAAAGCATGGCCACGCGCGGCTCCATGTCGCAGAAGGCCTTCGCGCTCGCCGCGGAAGCGATGGCGATGTCGGCGAGCTGCTGCTCGTCGGGGAAGGGAAGGACGGCGCAGTCGGCGAAGATCATGAGGCCCTTCTCCCCGAAGGCTTCGTTGGGGTGGGCCATGATGAAACACGAGGAGAGCGTCTTGATCCCAGGCGCCGTGCCCAAGACCTGGAGGGCCGCTTTCACCACGAGTCCCGTGGTGTTGTGGGCGCCGCTCACGCAGCCGTCGGCGTACCCTTTGCGCACCATCAGGTCGCCGAAGAAGACGTTGTCCCGCACCGTCTTGACGGCATCCTCCTCCGTGCAGCCTTTGGCCTTGCGCAGGCCGTAGAATTCGGCGGCAAACTCCTCCAGCCACGGCGACTGGAGGTGGTCCACCACCTCGACGCCGGCCAGGGCTGACCGGTTCGGTCCCAGCGCCTCCTCCACCTGGGTCCGGGTGGCCAGGAGGGTGACCTTGGCCCAGCCCTCCGATGCCACCTGCGCGGCGGCCTTGACCATGCGGGGATCCATGCCTTCGGAGAGCACGATATGCTTGCGCGCGCGCCCAACCCGCTCCTTGATCCGTTCCATGATATGCATGACGGTACTCCTGCACGCCGCGGGTGGGACCACGGCCGCGCTTGATCCCGGCTTGGATGGACACCTGTCCCCCCGGCGCCCCGGGCCGCGACACGGGCCATGACGGCCGCTGTCCCCCCCACGGGAACGGTCGGCCACTCCGCTCACCCCGAACGGGGGCGGCGGGCCGGGACCAATGTACTCTGGCAGGAGCGGGAAAGGGCCCACACATGCCCGACGAACAAGGCAATGGGGTCATATGGCGCACTCTCTTGTTCCCGCGGCCTTGGGCTATACTTGTCCCTGGCTTCATGGAGTTCCAGGGCAGTCGCGATGGGGGAGAGACAGGAGGTGGGCCCTAAGGGAGGCGAGAAGGCCGCCGTACGGCAGAGGGCGGGCCACGTTGCCACCGCGGACCACGCCTGTTCTCGGGAAGGCGCCCCACGCATCCCCGGCGCCCCTTTCGCGCTGGGTTTTTCGCCGTGGAGAGTTGCGTGAGGTGGTTCCGCGCGCGGACCGCTCCGAATCGGGTCGGGCGGTTCCGCATGGGTGAGATGGCCCGTTTTCAACAACTAACCCTCGATTCGACCCGAGGAGAGTGCCCGTGAGAAAGCCCCTTATACTGCTGATGCTCCTGGCCGCCTTCGCTTCCTTCACCACCTTGGCCGGCCCCTTCGGCGAATCGGAACCCACGCCTCCGGAGTTGAAATTCCACGTGGCCACCGCGCCGTCGCCCCTCCCGGTTCCGGGCCAAGGGACGCTCCTGCTGGATGTGGATGTCCCCACGGGATTCCACGTGTTCTCCGATGACACCCTTTCGGCGGCGATGCCGCCCATCCCCGGCGTCGCCTGGGGCAAAACCGTCGTGCCGCAAGGCAAGATGGAAGAGGACCGGCCGGTTCTGCGCGGGGTCGTGAGGCTGCGGATCCCCGTGAAGCTCTCGGCGGATGTTACCGGGCCCCTCAAGGGCACCTTGGAGCTGCACTGGCAGGCGTGTCAGGAGTTCGGGGA
Source organism: Acidobacteriota bacterium (assembly GCA_021813555.1). GTDB lineage: Bacteria > Acidobacteriota > UBA4820 > UBA4820 > DSQY01 > JAKAJA01. The sequence continues at coordinate 37,225 of JAKAKG010000132.1, read as the reverse complement.
CAAGGTGTGCTTTCTCCCCATGAAGGATCCCGTGCCCTTCGACGTGGCCGTCAAAGCACTCACGGCCCCTCCGCCCGCCGCGGCCGCCCCTCGCGAAGCCTCGGCACCCCTGCCCTCTCTCCGGCCGGTGGCTCCGGAGGTGCCTCCCGAAGGCGTGGTGCCCGTGCCTCCTCCGGGCCAAACTCCGCCCGCTTCGGTGGCCGCTCCCCAAGGGGGCTACGAGGCCAAGTTCGCCCGGGCCGCCAAGGACAACGTCCCCCTCGCCCTCCTCCTGGCCTTCCTGTTCGGCCTCTTGAGCAGCCTCACGCCGTGTGTCTACCCGGTCATCCCCATCACCGTCGCCTACATCGGCTCGCGCTCCGAGGGCAAAGGCAAGGGCGCGGGATTTCTCCTGTCCCTGGCCTTCGTGGGGGGGCTGGCCATCGTGTATGCCACCCTGGGGGCCGTCTCGGCCACCGCGGGCCAGGCCTTCGGATCCCTCACGCAGACCCCGTGGGTGGGCCTTCCCATCGCCGCCCTGTTCTTCGCCCTCAGCTTGAGCATGTTCAACCTCTTCGAGTTCAAGACCCCCGCCGCCCTCACCAACCGCATTGAGGCTACCAAACAGAAGGGCAAGGGCCGGGGCTTCGTGGGCGCCTTCCTCATCGGAGCCCTCTCGGGGCTCGTGGCGAGTCCGTGCATCGGGCCCCTCATCCTCGCCATCCTCGTGGTGGTGGCGGCCACGGGGTCCGTAGCCCTGGGCTTCCTCTACCTCTTCGTCTACGCCCTCGGGCTGGGGGTCCTCTTCATCGTCATCGGCACCTTCTCGGGGGTCCTGGCCTCGCTCCCCAAGAGCGGCGGCTGGATGGACGGTGTCCGCGTCGTTTTCGGCGCCCTCATTTTGGGGGCGGCCTTCTACTTCGGAGGCCTCTATCTGAGCCCGAACCTCTATGACCGCCTATCGGGGTTGGCCCTCGGCTTCGTGGTCGGATTCCTCCTCCTGGGCACGAACAGGCATTTCTTCTCCGTTCCGGCGCGGATCGCGGGCGTGGTGCTCTGCGTGGCCGCCTATCTGGCCGTGGCGCCCCTTTTGCCTTCCTCCGTGGCCGCCCCCGCTCCTGGCGGCGCAGCGTGGCACTCCTCGCTGGAGGTGGGCCTCGAAGCGGCCAAGGCCCAAGGCAAGCCCGCCCTCGTGGATATGCGGGCCGACTGGTGCGTGGCCTGCGTGGAGCTGGAGAAGGAGACCTGGCCAGCCCCGTCGGTGCAGACGTGGCTCGGTACCGTCGTGCCCATCCGCTTGGACATGACGAAAAACACCGATGCGGACCAGGCGATCATGCGGGCCTATGGCGTGAGGGGCCTGCCCACGGTTCTGCTGATCTCGCCGGAGGGCAAGGAACTGGGACGATTCGTGGGGTTCAAAGGGCCGGAGAGCCTGCTCGCTTGGGCAAGAGGGGCGCAGGAAGCGAGCCAGAACGGAAAGCGGTAAGCGCCCCGCGCTTCGCGTCCTACGGAGGTTTGGCCATGAAGATTCTCGTCCTCTTAACCTTGTGCGGAATCCAGGGGCTTGCCGCCGTTGCGGCGGGTCCGTCCATGGCGCTGACCAGCCCCTCCTTCGCCGATGGCGCCAGAATTCCCAAGCTCTTCACCTGCGATGGAGGCGATCGCTCCCCGGCCCTGGCCTGGAGCAATGTTCCTGAAGGAGCACGGAGTCTCGTCTTGGTCTGCGATGATCCCGATGCTCCCGTGGGAGACTGGGTCCACTGGCTGCTCATGGACATCCCCGCCACCGAAAAGGGCGTCGCCGAAAATGGGACGTTCTCCAAGTCCACCGTGGGGCAAAACAGCTGGAAAAGGAGCGCCTACGGCGGTCCTTGTCCCCCTCCGGGCAAAGCCCATCGGTACATCTTCACCCTGTACGCCCTGGACACCTGGCTCACACTGCCGGCCACCACGACCCGCGACGACATGGAGCGGATGATTCAAGGACACATCCTCGCCGTAGCACGCCTCACCGGGACGTACGGGCGCTAGCGGGCCTACCAGCCACGGACGAGATTGGCCAGAAGCCTGCCGCACTCGTGACGGGGCCGCGGAGCCACAGCCGGATCAGAGCTGCCCTAAAAGTTGAAGGTGAGTCCCGCGGGGAGGGCCTCTTCGAGGCCGTGGGCGATGCGGTATTCGCGCTCCAGCTCCTCCACGCGGTAGCGATCCATTCCGGAGCGCGCGATGAACGCCTCGCGGACCTTGGGATCAGGGCGCTCCAGGAGTTTGGGATAGAGGTCGTTCACGTACTCGCTCTCGGATTTCACGTCCTCCAGGGCCGAGATGAAGGCGCCCTTGGGAACGGCCATTTGCTCGCCGTGACGCTTGCGAAGTTCGCCCACGACCTCTCGTTCCAGCAGACGGACGTGGATGGGGTTGGACAGGTTGAAGTAAGACTGTCTCAGCCGCGATCGGATGGCTTCGTAGAGATGGCGCTCCGCCGTCTCCTCGCGTGCCAAAGCATCCACCCGCTCCGCGATCTCGGCGAGCGTCCGCTCTCCGCGCTCCATCTGCTCCAGCCCCTCGCAAAGCGCCATGACCTTCCTGCGCCCGAAGCGCAGAGCGTAAGGGTTCTTCAGGACCGGTTCCACCACGAGCGTGTGAAAGAGACCCGCCGACACGGCATCCAGCTCCCGCATATTGCCCATCAGGGAACGGACCTTGTCTTCCGTCACCGAGGCGTGCTCCATGAACCCGAGCTGGTTGACGAGGGCCTCCGCGTTGTCCAGGCGGTCGAAGTAAGTGACCACCTGAGAGAAGACCTCGAAGGACTCCATGTCCCCGCCCTCGGCGGCCCTTTCGTCTAAGAGACGGCCCGTATCCAGGAGGATTTGCTCGAATCCGTTGTCGCGGTGATGTTGGGCTTGCTGCTTGTAGGTGAGGAGGCGAACGATCTCAGGATGGCCCAGCACTTCAGCGGCCGGCTTGCTTGAGAGGAACAGGCCCTCGAAGATTTCGCGGGCGCCGCGCAGGTACTCGCGCTCCTCCCGGCGGGCCGCCTGCGGGGTTGGCATGAGGCCGTCCAACGTGTCGAAGAGGCTCCTGGGGAGGTTGTGCCGGAGAGCCAGGCTCCGCAGGGAGTTGAGACGGGCCAGCGCGCCCGGATCGCTGCCTCTCGCCAGGATGGCTAGGAGGACGTCCTTGTATTCGTCCACGATCTGCTTGTTTTGAGCGTCTTTGTACAGGAGATCGATGGCGATGCGCTCCCGCTGGTATTGCTTCACGCCCAGTTCTTCGCCCAGGGTGTCCACGAAGCGCCGCTCCTCCTCACCCCAGTCTCGGGTGCGCCGGAGGTAATCCCGGACGAACTGGTGGAACTGCCTGTGGGGCCGGTGGGCCAGGCGCAGGAGGAGGAGGGTCGCCTCGGGCTCGGCGAGCTCCTTGAGGATCTCCGAAATGAAGCCGCTGTCGTCTCCCTCGCCCGCGGCTTCACTGCGCTTGAGGACCCGTCCCAGGGTCCTGAGCAGGATTTCTTGGGTCCGGCGCGCGGAATAGGGCCAGGGCGTTTTCACAAGAAAGAAGTAGTTGCCCAGAGCGTTGCCGTCCAGGAAGAGATTCTCGTAGGTTTGGAACCCGGACACGCTGGCGGTGAAGCTGAGGCCGCCGTTCTCGCCCGGGAAAGCTCCGAACATGACGAGGCGGTTTTTCACCTCCTTGTGGCCCAGATCCTGGAGGGGCATGGGAGAGCCGAACATGTATTCGGAGACCACGCCGCCCGTGCCCGAGAAGGCCACGCCCTCGGGTGACAGCCTCAGGTACATGCCCGAAAGGAAGAAGGACACGGCGTCGCCTCCCTCCCCAGCCTGCACCTCGTAAAAGGGCGCCGGAAGGAGCTTCTCCCCCGCCAAATTGGCGTAGTAGTCGATCTCGGGGGTGATGGCTCCGTGGACCCGGATGTCCTTGAACATGGCTGCTCCCCGCGGGGGCCCGTTGGGCGATCCGCTCTCGGGCTCGATTCTAACAGAAGTCCGGGGGGGAGGTAGGGGCAATAGGCAATAGGCAGAAGGCAATGGGCAATAGGCAGAAGACAATGGGCAGGAGTAAGAGGCAAGGGGGGAAGACCGAGGTGGAGTGCGGTCATGGCGAAAGGGCGAGGGCGGACTTTGGGGTGTGGCGAAAGGCGCCACCTAGCTCGGCCTTCCTCGCAAGGTTCGGCATGCTCACGCTCCACGCCTCCGGCATTCTTTGATATACTTCCCGGCCATGGACGGCATCCTTCTCCTGGACGACGGGACGGCATTTTCTGGCAAGGGCTTCGGCCACCTGGGCACCCGCGTGGGCGAGGCCGTGTTCACGACCGCCATGGTGGGATACCAGGAGATCCTCACGGACCCCAGCTATGCGGGCCAAATCGTGGCCATGACCTTTCCCCACATCGGCAACTACGGCGTGAACCCGCAGGACGTGGAGAGCCGCGCTCCGGCCCTCGCGGGGTTCGTGGTCCACGACGTTAGCCCCGCCCCGTCCTCCTGGCGGGCCCACGGGAGCATCCAGGATTTTCTCCGTCTCCACGGCGTGGTGGGCTTGTGCGGCGTGGACACCCGGGCCTTGGCCCGCCACTGCCGGACGCGGGGGACTCCCAAGGCCCTCGTATCCAATGACGGCACCCCCTTGGAGGCCCTCAAGGCCAGGCTGGCGGCTTTCCAGGGCATCGACGGGGAAGATCTCACGGCCCGGGTCACGGCGAAGGCCCCGTACACGTTCGCGGAGGGCTTCGAGGGCCCCGAGGGCTTCGTGGCCGAGCTGGCTCCCGCTCGGATGCCCGGGCGCGCTTTCAAGGTGGTCTGCCTGGATTTCGGCCTCAAGGAGAACATCCTCAAGAACCTGACGGCGCGGAGGTGCCAGGTTACCGTGGTACCCGCCTACACGCCCCTCGACGAGATCCTCGCCCTCGGGCCGCACGGGGTTTTTCTGAGCAACGGCCCCGGCAATCCCGAGATGGCCGCCGCGGCCCTGCCCGCCGTGCGCGGGCTGGCGGAGCGCCTGCCCACCTTCGGCATCTGCTTCGGCCACCAGCTCCTGGCTCTGGCGTTCGGGGGGAAGACCTACAAGCTCCCCTTCGGCCACCGCGGCGCCAACCACCCCGTGAAGCGCCTGGAGACGGGCCGCGTCGAGATCACCTCCCACAACCATGGTTTTTCGGTGGATGGCGACCGCTTGCCGGCGGGATTCTCGGCCACCCACGTGAACCTCAACGACGGGACGCTGGAGGGGATGAGGCACGAATCCCTCCCCGTGTTCTCGGTGCAGTACCACCCCGAATCAAGCCCTGGACCGCACGACTCCCTCTATCTCTTCGACGATTTCATCGCCATGATGGAAGAGTTTCACGGCAGGCGAGACGCGAGACGCTAGACGCAAAGCGCGATTTAGCCTATTGTCCATTGCGTGGTGGTTCGTGAGCCTTACCACTCGGGGGATCAACGCATGGGCGACGACCCCATCTCCATCCCCATCGACGGCACGTTGGATCTGCACACCTTTGATCCGAAGGACGTGAAGGAGCTCCTCCCGGAGTATCTCGCCGAGTGCCGCAAACGCGGCATCCTGGAGGTCCGGGTCGTTCACGGCAAGGGTACGGGCACGCTCCAGCGGACCGTCCACGCCCTCCTGCCCCGCATTCCCTTCGTGGAATCCTTCCAGCTCGCGCCCCCCGTCCTCGGCCACTGGGGGGCAACTCTCGTGAGGCTATCCCCTTGGCATGGGCAGGAGGGCTCCCCCGCTGCAGCACAGGTCAACGCCAGTTAGATGTCTGCTGACATCTGATGCGAGGAAGAGCGTCGCGGCGGCCACGTCTTCCGCCTCCGCCACGCGGTTGAGGGGCACCACCGACACGATGGCCGCCTCCCGCGCGTCGAGCGCCGCCTGGCTCATGGGCGTTCGAACCCAGCCCGGCGAGACGAGGTTGACGCGAAACCCTGGGGCCAGCTCCTGGGCCAGCGAATACACCATGGATTGCACAGCGCCTTTGCTCCCCGCGTAATGGCTGTGTCCAGGTTCGCCCCGCTGGCCGGCGGTGGAGCCGATGATGACGTAGGCTCCCCCCTCGGAGACCCGCGCGAACTCCCGGGCCAGGTAATAGCTGGAGAAGGTGTTGGTCCGGAACATGGTCTCCAGCGTTCCCCTGCTCAGGTCTCGGATGGGGCCGTCGGTCCATATGCCCGCGGAGTGCACGACGATGTCCAACCCCTCCAGGGCCTTCGATGCCGCGCCCACGGCCTCAATGCATCCTTCCTCCCGCGCCAAGTCTGCCTGGACGGAGTGCAGCCGGGAGGGATGTTTCTTGGCGAGGGACTCCACGGGGCCGGGCTGGGACCGGTAGTGGGCCGCCACCCGCGCGCCCTGTTGCAGGAAAGCCTGGGCGCAGGCCAGGCCGATGCCCGAGCTGGCCCCGGTGACGAGCACGCGCTTGCCCTTCAGATCAGGGTATGACGAGCTAGGTGTCATATGACATCTCCATAGAAGAGTGAGAAGTAAGGCGTACGAAGTCCGGAGCGCGGCGACAAGAGGTTCTCATGTCTGCTCCTCACCGGTCCTAAAACTCCAGTTCCAATCCGTCGTACGCGGGGGCGACGCCTTCGGGGAGGGAGGCGGCCAGTTCATCGTGATCCAGTTCGTGGCCCATGTGGATGAGGAAGGCGCGCCTCGGGCCGATGGCCTCGATGGCCGCCAGGGCTTCGCCCACGGTCATGTGGGTGGAGTGCTCGGGTGCATAGCGGAGGGCGTTGATGACGAGGGTGTCGAGGCCTTGCAGGGCCTGGATGGCCTGCGGAGGGACGCGCTTGCAGTCCGTGAGGTAGGCAAAGCCGTCCACTCGATAGCCCGTGACGGGGATGTAGCCGTGATCGCCTTCCACGGGAACCACACGGAGTCCTCCGATTTCCAGCTCGTCCGGCAGTTCCCTCAAGTCCAGCTTGGGCTTCCCGCCCCCTTCGGGTCCCTCCTCGAAGGCGTACCAAAAGGTGCGGCGCACTCCGTCCAGGGTGTGGCGGCTGCCATAGACGGGCACGGCGGCTTTCTGCCAGTAAGCGTAGACGCGCGTTTCGTCCAGCCCGAGGATGTGGTCCGCGTGGGCGTGCGTGAGGAGGATGGCGTCCACGCGTCGAATGCCGTGCTGGAGCGCCTGCGTTCTGAAGTCCACGGCCGCGTCCACGAGGAGGGAGGCGTCGCCGTTGCGGATCCAAAGGGACTGCCTAAGGCGCTTGTTCTTTGGATTGATGGAGGAGCAGACGGGGCACCTGCACCCGATCACGGGAACCCCCACCGACGTGCCCGTGCCCAGGAACGTGACGCGCATCCCGCCTCCGGTGGTCGAGTATAGCAGGCGGCTGAGAAACTCGCATGGGCCGCGGGAGTTTCTCCGCAGCCTCTTAGCGCCCGCGCGAGGCTTTGGGCATGGGAGGGATGCGCCGGTGGACGGGTGTGCGCTAGTCCCAGTCCATGCCGGTGGGCTGGCGGGAAGGGGATGGGGAGGGACGTTGCAGGGAAGCGGAACGGCGGGGGAGGCGGCCGGCCCGAGGTGCGGTGAGTGGCTGGCCGGGCCTTTCCTGGGTGAAGAGCTCGGCGAGGAGAGGATGGCGCAAGGCGAAGGCGCGGCCCTCGCGGCGGGCCAGGGCGGCGTCTTCCATCCACGTCAGGTAGGCGCGGCAGGCTCCCGCCGTGAGGCTCAACCGCGCGGCCAGCTCGGGCACGGCCGCGGGGCCCTCCCTCGCCAGAAGGACGGCGATACGGAGAAGGGCGGCGCCGCCTCGTGCGGCACCCATGCCCGTGGCCCATTCGTAGTCCAGGTGAAGGCGGCGGAGGACCGGGCTCGCGGCCAGCTCGCCATAGAGGGGAGGAAGGGCGCCGGAGGCGGGAGTCTCCCACGTGTCTGCTTGCAGGCCCGCGGCGCGAAGGAGGCCGTCTATGTCTCTGGCGTGGCGGGGAAACCTGCATTCCAGAACCAAACCGGGCCTTCGCGCGAGAGCCGCGAGGCGCGGCCAGAGGCTTCCGCCTTCACGCGTTCCCGCCCACGCCAGAGCCCACTCGGCGTGGCGCAGGACGAGTCCGGGCGCACCCCTGGCGGCCCGCAGCGCCTCGTCCAGCGGCTGGCGCGAAAGGTCTCCCTCGGCCCATCCGGGTGCGTCCAGCGCGGGGTAGCCGTAGTCCAGGCGTACGATCAGGCCGTGCCGGGAGCGAGGGGTGGGGCCTTCGCTGCTCATGGCATCACCATAGGGCGGCCAAGCCTCAATGTCAAGCGACAATCAAGGACTGCGGGCGACGACGCCGAGGGCCGGGGACGAGTCTATCGGGTCGCCGTACCAGCGTCTTTCGTATCCCGATCCGGGTTCTGTTGCCCGCCCTTTCCATTGACGGCGCAACCGCGATTCGATACTCTGAGAAACAGGAGGCTTTCCCATGCGCGCGTTCCTGGCGTTGGACCTGTCCAAGGAGACGCGGGAAGCCCTGGCCAACGTGCAGGCCCGGCTGAAGCCCGAAACGGTTCACGTGAAATGGGTGGACCCGGGCCAGATGCACCTCACCCTCAAATTCTTCGCCGACCTCCAGCCGGACCAGCGGGACAAGCTGGCCCTCCCCATGGCGGAGGTGGCCAAGCGGACCGCCGCTTTCACGTACAAGGTGCGTGGCGTGGGCTTCTTCGCGGCGGGCGACAAGATCCGGGTCGTGTGGTGCGGCGTGGACGACGCCAACGGGCGCCTCGCGGCCCTTCAGCGAACAGTGGAGCTGGCCCTGGCGCCGCTGAAGCTGCCTCGGGAGGAGCGCTCCTTCAAGCCGCACCTCACCCTGGGCCGCCTGCGCGAGCCGAGCCGGGAGCCCCAGCTCGTCCAGGCTCTCAAGGTCATGATGGCCCTCGAGGCGGGGGTGGAGCGGCCCGACCGGCTGCGCCTCTACCAGAGCACGCTGACCCCCGAGGGCCCCATCTACCGCGTCCTGGCCGAGTGGCGATTCGGGGCCCTCACGTGACCTTCAGAGACATTCTCCTGATCATCCTGTCCTACCTGCTCGGGTCTATCCCCTTCGGGTACATCCTGACGCGGTACAAAAGCGGCGCGGACATACGGGATCATGGTTCGGGCAACATCGGGGCCACGAACGTTCTGCGCACCCAAGGCAAAGCCCTGGGCGCCCTCACGCTCGTGCTGGATTTCGCCAAGGCCGCGGCCTCCGTGTGGATCTGCCGGACCTGGGGCTCCCAGCCCTGGATGGATGCGGCGGGGGGAGCGGCCGCCGTGGTCGGGCACTGTTTTCCTTTCTCCTTGGGCTTCCGGGGAGGGAAGGGCATCGCGTCGGGATTGGGCGCCTTCCTCTTCATTGCGCCGGTTCCCACCTTCGCGGCCTTGGGAGTATTCCTCATGGAAGTACTGGCTTTGCGGTGGGTTTCCCTGGGAAGCATCCTCGCGGCCCTGACCTTCGGCGGAACCATGATTGGATGTCATATGGCATATGGATGGTACACCCTCCCATCGGCCCTCATCGGCGCGTGCCTGTCCCTGCTTCTCGTGGCCAGGCACCACTCCAACATTCGCAACCTCCTTTCGGGCACCGAGTCCAAGCTGTGGGGTTCAGGGAGCGGAAAGTCCGCGGACGAGAAACCATGAGCGCACCCAAGGGCCGAAAGAGGGAACTGGTGGTGGTCTGGGGCGCAGGCTCCTGGGGAACGGCGCTTGCCCTGCACCTGGCCAGATCCGGCCGAAGGGTTGCCCTGTGGGTCTACGAAGAAGGCCAGTTCGACTCCATGCGGCGCACCGGCGAGAACGCCGATTTCCTTCCCGGCTATCCTCTGCCCGACGCCATCCGCCTTTTCCACGACCCGAAGGACGTGCCGGAGGGTGCGGCCGCATGGCTCTCCGTGAGCCCGACTCAGGCCACGAGGGCGCTGTGGACGAAGATCGGCGCCCTCTGCCCCGAGCGCGCCCTCATCGTTTCGGCGTCCAAAGGGTTTGAACAAGGGACCCTCCTCCCGCCCAGCGCTGTGATCGAGGCCTACGCCCCGTCCTCCTGCGCTCCGGTAGTGGCCCTGAGCGGGCCAACGTTCGCCCACGGCTTGGCCTGCGGCGATCCCACCACGGTGGTCCTGGCGGCTCCGGACCCGGCCCGAGCCGAAGCCGCCCAGCGCCTCGTGTCGCACAATCCCCTGCGCGGCTACGCGAGCACGGACCGGGCGGGGGTAGAGATGGGCGGGGCCGTGAAAAACGTGGTGGCCCTCGCATGCGGCATCGCCGTGGGGCTCGGCTTCGGGCCCAATACCATCGCGGCCCTCATTACCCGCGGGCTTCGGGAGATCGTCCGCCTGGGCGAGACGCTGGGGGCCGATCCCCAGACCTTCTCGGGACTCTCGGGCGTCGGCGACCTCGTGCTGACGTGCACGGGAAGCGAAAGCCGCAACCGCACCGTGGGCGTTCGTTTGGGCAAGGGCGAAACCCTCGAGGGGATTCTCGCCTCCATGAAGATGGTGGCCGAAGGCGTTCCCACGACCCGCTCCGTGTCCGACCTGGCGCGCGGCAAGGGCGTGGACATGCCCATCACCTTCGCCGTGGAGCGCATCCTCTTCCAAAATCTCCCCCCCCGCGTGGCCCTTGAAGAACTTCTGTCCAGGGAACTCAAGCGGGAGATCGGGTGAGGACATCCTAGACCGGGACTTGGGATGCTGGACCAGAAGATTACGGGACGGGAGGGCGTAGAAGGTGGATATCTCCCAAGCTGGAATCGACCCTGGAGTTATCATCGTTGCGGGGGCGGTTTTGCTGCCGCTGCTCTTGGTGGGCGCGGGGTTGTTCCTCATGAGGGGGGCGGCCTGGGCCAGGGTTAACCCCTTCGCCTTCCTCCTTTTGGGGATCGTGATCTGCGCGTGCTACGCGGTGCTCATGGCGGAGGCGTTCAGCCGCCGCGGGCTCGCGCGGGTGATCCTGTACCTCGTCTTGGCTCTCGCCTGGCTGGCATGGGGCCTTTGGCAATACAGGAGCAGGAGTAGGGCGGGTACGGGGGAACCAGGGGATAGTCATGGGAAAACATGAGACCTATGACATTCGCCCCATCGGGTACGTGCGATCGTCGCTTGTGGAGGCCAGCGGGGCGCCTCGGCAGGGGTACGAGGGCGCTCCTTCCGCGTGGCTGGAGTTGATTCCCTCCGCCGGGCCCGGCTTGCAGGGCCTCGAAGCGGGACGGGACATCGTGCTGATCACCTGGTTTCACAAGGCGCGCCGCGACGTTCTGGCCGTTCACCCCCGGCGAGATGACTCCAATCCTCTTCGGGGTGTCTTCGCGACGCGGTCTCCCGACAGGCCCAACCCTGTGGCCCTCCATCGCGTGACGATTTCTGAGATCAAGGACGGCCGCCTCAAGGTCGGGCCGCTGGAGGCCATGGACGGAACGCCCATCGTGGACATCAAGCCGGCCCTCCCCGAGTCGGCGGACCAGTAGAGCCTCCGTGAAACGCGCAGGCACTGGAGATTTTGGCCGCAGCGAAAACAAGAGCCGGCGGAGAAGTGCGGCCGCCGAGGAGGTGCCCGTGGTGAATGAATTTGACGAGAAGGCGAAGGACTGGGACTCGGATCCCAACAAGATCAGCCGGGCGCGCACTGTCGCGGAGGCCATACGAAACCGGCTGGCACTGGGCCCTCACATGGAGGCATTGGAATACGGCTGCGGGACGGGCCTGCTCAGCTTCGCGCTTCAGCCTTACCTGGGCCACATCACGCTGGCGGACAGTTCCGAGGGCATGCTGGCGGCGCTTCGGGGCAAGATTGCCTCCAGCGGCGTGGGGAACATGACTCCCATCAAGCTGGACCTCAGCGTGGATTCAATGCCCGGACAGGGGTTTGATCTCACCTACACGCTCATGACACTCCACCACATTCCGAATACGGACGGGATCTTGCGCGAATTCCACCGCCTGCTCAGGCCCGGAGGTCACCTGTGCGTGGCGGACCTGGACACGGAGGACGGATCATTCCACGGGGCCGGATTTACGGGGCACAGAGGATTTGACCGAGGCGAATTGGGAGAGCGGGCGCGGCGGGCCGGTTTGGAGGAGGCCAGTTTCGAGACCGTTTTCCGGGTCGCGAAGGAGGCGGGCGGGAGCACGAGGGACTATCCGGTGTTCCTCATGGTTGCGCGAAAGCCTTGAGGATGCGTGCGAATCCTCGTTCAGCCCTTGCGCGGGTTGCGGCCAGCGGCCGAGGCGCCTAGTATCTCTTTAGATCAGATTTTGCAAAGGAGGGAGACGCCATGTCGCCGCTGAAGGCCATGTCCGAAAACGAGAGGCGCCTGTTCGCCATTTTCAAGAAAGCCCTTCAGGCGGAGCGCGACGCTCAGGCCATGTACCAGGAGGCCATGGGCCTGTGCGAAGACCCCATGCTCCGGGCCGTGCTCAAGGGCTTTTACGAGGATGAGATCCGCCACGAGCAGGGTGTTCTTGCGCGCTATCACCAGTTCCGCAATGAGTACCAGGCCGACGGGAACTAGCAGGCTGCTGAAAAACTCGCATGGGCCGCGCATCCGCGGTGGGAGCGAGGTGGCATTGACGGGCACGGGCAAAGGGTTCGGACTCGCGGGTTGGCTGGTGGCGTGCTTTTGCGCGGCTGCGGGTGGCGCGGTGTTCCCTCCCGGTCCGTGGTACGCCCTCCTGCAGAAGCCCTCCTGGACTCCGCCGGGCTGGGTCTTTGGCCCTGTTTGGACGGCCCTGTATGTGCTCATGGCCCTGGCGGCATGGCTGGTCTGGTCGCGGGCAGGGTTCGCGGGCGCCCGGGTGGCCCTTGGGCTATTCCTCCTCCAATTGGTCTTCAACGCTGCCTGGTCGTGGCTGTTCTTCGGCCTGCATCGGCCGGGGCTCGCCTTGGCGGATATCGTCGCGCTCTGGATTCTCCTTCTGGCCACGCTCGTGGTCTTCTGGCTCAAGCGGCCTCTGGCCGGGGCGCTGCTGGTGCCATACCTGCTGTGGGTGAGCCTGGCCTCGGCCCTGAACTGGGAGCTCTGGAGGATGAATGGTTAGGCAGACGGAGGTGTCGCCTTGACCAGGATTTACATCGACGCGGACGGCTGCCCCGTCAAGCAGGAGGTCTACAAGGTGGCCTGGCGCCACGGACTCAAGGTCACCGTGGTGGCCAACGCGCGGATGCGGGTGCCCGAGGACGAGGACGTGGAGCAGGTGGTGGTGGACGGGAGCTTCGACGCCGCCGACGATTGGATCGTGGGCCGGGTGTCCAGGGATGACGTCGTGATATCAAGTGACATCCCACTCGCCGCGCGGGCGCTGGAAAAGGGCGCGCGGGTGCTTGGCCCCAACGGCCGGGAGTTCACTCCGGATTCTATCGGCGAGGCCGTGGCGAACCGGGAGTTCATGGCCTACCTGCGAGAATCGGGAACCCTTACGGGAGGGCCAGCGCCCTTCGAAAAGCGGGACCGCTCGCGATTCCTCCAGCGCCTCGAAGAAATCATCCAATCGATTGTGAGGCTTCGGCCCGTGGAATGAGGGAGGCTCCAGCATGACGCTTCTGGTTTCCGTTCTCGCGCTACTGATGGTCGGCCTGCTCGCGGGCATTCTCTCAGGAGTCTTCGGCATCGGCGGCGGCATCGTCATCGTGCCGGCCCTGGTCTACCTGATGGACTTTTCCCAGCACAAGGCCACGGGGACGAGCCTGGCCGTCCTCCTCCCGCCCATAGGGCTGGCGGCGGTGGCGGAATATTACCGCCACGGCAACGTGGACCTGAGGGCCGCGGCCATCATCGCCGTAGGGTGCCTCGGGGGCGCGTGGCTGGGAGCCATGGTGGCCAGCAGGCTTTCGGGGCCCGTGCTGAGAATGGCGTTCGGAACCTTCGTGGTGTTTATGGGGCTCTACCTGATTTACGGGGCCGCCAAGCGGCTGGGCTGGCTATGAGGCCGGACCTGGAGGTACACTGCCGCGCGGCGAGGTGTTCCTATGAGTGAAGCGGGGAATGACAGGCAGCTGGGCGATTTCATCAAGGGGAGGCTCCTCTTCATCGAAGCGTACTGCCAGGAACAGGGCCTCGACAAGGAGAAGGTCCTCGCGGCGGCGCAGGACGCGGCCCTCCGCCTGGCGGGGACGCCCGAGCGGGAGCAGTTCCTGAAGGACAAGGTCTTCTCCGGCGTGGTGCTGGCCAGCGCCTACTTTCCCGAGTGGGTCGACGGGGTCTTCCTGGAGGCCATGACCGTGGCGCTCAAGGGCCCGGGAGCACCCCTTTACACCACCAGTTCCAGGCGTCCCTGCATTACCTCCGAGGCCGGGCGCTTCAACGCCCACCGCCAGGCCGAAACGGTGTTCAAGGCCTTCTTTCAAGGCAAGAAGCCTCAGGATTGGCTGAAGTACACGTTCCTGAGCATCTACAGACAGTGTTACGGGGTGGAGGCGGCCAGCAAGTTTTCCGTGGAGGAGGTCGGCCCGGGCCACTTCAAGGTCACCGTGGACAACCGGGGCCTGGGGAAGGCCAGCCGCATGGACTGCTCCACGGGGGTGGGCTACCTCTATGGCGCGCTGGAGCAGCTGGGTGCGCTGAACATCGTCGTGACCCACGACCAATGCGGGGCCGACGCGGCCTTCGCCGGCAAGCTCTGCGTCTTTGACGTCACCTGGACTTAGGCGCCGTCCCTCACCTTCCGCCTCCCGCCGCTACAGCGCCTGAAGCACGTCCGCCAGGACCGATGCCTTTCTCCCGCCGCTGGTGAGATAGGCTCCCGGTGCGATTTTCTTAAGGCCCGCCAGGAGATCCTGGCACACCTCGACGCCCAACGACAGCTGGTCTTCGCGGCGCTCCAGGCTCTGGAGCTTAGAGAGAAAGGCCTGGGGCAACACCATCCCCGGCACTTCGTTGTGGAGGTAAAGGGCCTGCTTCAGGCTCCCGACGGGGAGAAGGCCGGGCAGGATGCGGATCGGCAGTGAGGCGGCCGCCTCGGAGAACCGCTCCACCGGCTCCAGATCGAAGACGGGCTGGCTCATGGCGAAGGTCGCACCGGCGTCCATGCGCTCCTTAAGTTTGTCCAGTTCCCGCCCCATGTCCGTCGCGGCCATATTCACGCCCACGCCGATGGCGAAGCTGGCGCAGGCGCCGATGGCGTGATCGGAGAAATCGTAGCCCCGGTTGAGGGAGGCGATGATCCTCACGAGGCCCGCGGCGTTCACGTCGTTGACGGACGTGGCCGAGGGGAAGTCGCCGATGGCCGTGGGATCTCCGCTGAGGGCCAGGATGCCGTCCACCCCCAGGAGCGCCGCACCGAGCAGTTCGGACTGGAGCGCCAGGAGGTTTCGGTCCCGGCACGTCATGTGCAAAATGGTGGAGAGCCCCGTCTCCTGTTGCACCAGGTGCGCCAGGGCCATGGACGACACCCGAACGCGGGCCATGGGGTTGTCCGCGATGTCCACGGCGGAGGCCCCCGCCTGTTTGAGGAGGCGCGATGTGTCTACGGCCTCCCGGGCGTCGGGGCCCTTGGGGGGGTCCAGCTCGCAGGTGACGGCGAACTCCCTCGCCAGTTTCTGGAAAAAGCCCGCCGCGACGGGATGGGCCGCCGTGAGGGGCCGGGCGGGGGCCTCCTCGATGAGCATGTGGCCCTCGGGGCTCACCTGCCGCCTCACGGGCGGCCTGTTCTTGGCCACGGCGGCCACGGCCCGTATGGTCTCCGGTGTGGTCCCGCAACATCCGCCCACGATGTTCATGCCCAGATCCAGGTAATGCCTGACGTAGCCCGCCACGTATTCCGGGCTGGAGAGGTAGTGGAGGCGGCCGTCCACCTCCGTGGGATAACCGGCGTTGGGCATGACCACGAGGGGGTGGTCCACGTTGCGGGCCACGTCCTCCACGAGGGGCAGGGTGTCGGCGGGGCCCACGGAGCAGTTGATCCCCACCACGTCGGCGCCCGCGCTGGCCAGACGGCGGCAGCCGTCCACGGGTGCGTCGCCAAAGAAGGTTCGCCCGTCCCGGTTGAACGTGAGGGACGCCAGGATGGGAATCTGGGGGGCCACGGCCTTGCACGCGTCGATGAAGAAGAGGGCCTCCAACACCGATTGCTGGGTTTCGATGATGAAGATGTCCGGTCCAGCGTCGGCCAGGGCCGCCACCTGTTCAAGGCAGATGTCCCTGGCCTCCGATTCATCCATGTCGCCGTAGGGCTTGAGCATGACCTTGAGGGGGCCCATGGAGCCGCCCACCCAGACCGGCGCCCCGTGGGCGGCGCGGCGGGCAATCTCCACCCCGCGGGCGTTGATGTCCTTCAGACGCCCCTGCAAATCGAACCGCGCAAGGCCCAGCCGGTTGGCCTTGAACGTGTTGGTGGTGATGATGTGGGCCCCCGCGTGCACGTAGTCGCGGTGCAGGGCCAGGACCACATCCGCCTGGCTGAGGTTTGCCTCCTCCAGGCAGTGGCTCCTGGGGAGGCCTCTCGACTGGAGCACCGTTCCCATTGCCCCGTCCGCCACGATGACCGATTCTCTCATCCAGCCTAGCAGGGCCTTACGCTTGGTCATGGAATTCTCCGAAGACGTCCTTCGCGGGTCGTGAGTAGGGGAGTAGGGGATGAGGTGATTCGGGTAGGCGAAACAACCATTATCTCGGCTCCTAGCTCTTCAAGCCCGCTGTCTTCGCCAACTCTCCTACTCACCTACTCACCTGCTCACCTACTCACGCTATTTCGGCGTTACGCGCCGAAGTAGCGTGCCTGGGGATGGTGCACGACGATGGCCGACACGGAGGCTTCGGGGTCCATCATGAATCCCTCCGTGAGGCGGACGCCCAGGCGCTCCGGCTTGAGGAGGGCGAAGAGGGGCCCCTGGGCGGAAAGATCGGGGCAGGCGGGGTAGCCGAAGCTGTACCGCTTGCCCCGGTACCTGGCCTGAAACCGGTCCAGCATGGACATCAGGGCGGAGTCGGGAAATCCCCACTGCTCGCGGATCCTGCGGTGGAGCCACTCGGCCGCCGCTTCCGCCGTCTCCAGGGCCAAGGCCTGGAGAGCGTGGCACAGGAGGTATAGGCCCTGGGCTTTGAGGGCCTCGGCCCGCGCTCGAACCCCCTCGCCCGCGGTGGTGACGAAGAGGGCCACCGAATCGCCGCCGCCCTGGGAGAGGGGACGGACCAGGTCGGCGAGGCATTCACGGTCGCCCGTTCGCTGCCGGGGAAAGGTAAACGTGGCCGCGGGGCGACCTTCCTCAAACAGATGGATTTGGTTCCCTTCGGAGGCGGCCTCGTAGAAGCGGTAGAGGCCCTTCGCCTTGATCCAACCTCGGCCCTGGATGTCCCGGATAAGGGCCTCCAGCTCCGCCGCCTTGGGGTCGCCCTCGTCCCTCAGCTTGCGGAAGCTTCCGCGCAGCCCCAGGTGCTTTCCGTAGAGCATCTGGTCGTTGACATACCTCCAGACGTCAATCAGGTCCAGCGGGTCGAAGCGGTGCTCGGCCGTGTCCGGCGGAGGCACGGCCGCCACGACCTCGATGCGCGGGCTCCTCACGGGCGGCGGTTCCAGCAGTTCGGCCGAGGGGTCCGAAGGCGCCGGTGCGAGGGCGGCTCGCCGGGCGGCGGCTTCCTCCTGCAAGGTGGGGAAGTCCTCCGGGTCCGTGACGCGGAGCAGGAGGCTCAGGCCGGCCATGGCGTCCTTGGCGTAGTCGACGAACCCGCCGTACGCGGGTGCGATCTTCAGATCCGTGAACTTCTGCGTGAGGGCCGCGCCCCCCACGAGCATGGGGCAATGGATGCCCGCCGCCGTGAGGTCCTGGGCCGTGGTGACCATCTGTTGGGCGCTTTTGACCAGGAGGCCGCTGAGGCCGATGACGTCGGGCCGGTGCTCGGCGAAGGCAGCCGCGAGCCGCTCGGGGGGCACCTTGATGCCCAGGTTGACGACCCGGTAGCCGTTGTTGGAGAAGATGATGTCCACGAGATTCTTGCCGATGTCGTGCACATCGCCCTTGACGGTGGCCAGGAGCACCTTGCCCTTGCCCGCGTCGGAGACGCGGTCCATGTGCTTCTCCAGGTGGGACACGGCGGCCTTC
Organism: Acidobacteriota bacterium; assembly: GCA_021813555.1. GTDB lineage: Bacteria > Acidobacteriota > UBA4820 > UBA4820 > DSQY01 > JAKAJA01. The sequence goes on along the minus strand of JAKAKG010000132.1, from coordinate 19,214 downwards.
ATGGCCTCGGCCGACTGGAGGACCTCGGCCACGATGAGCTCGTTGGCGTTGAAGAGGCGCCCCACCTCGGCCATGCCCTTCATGAGCGGGCCGTTGATGACGTCCAGGGGGGCCGCGCCGTCCTTGAGCACCTCATCCAGATCTTCGGCGAGCCCCTCCTTGGTGCCTTCCACGATGTAGCCGGGAAGACGGTCGAGGGCCGTTCCCGGGGGCCTTGGGGCCTTGGCGAGGCCCTTCTTGCTTTTGAAATGGGCGCTGAAGGCACCCAGCGGGTCGGGGCCGCGGTCGAAGAGGAGATGTTCCGCCAGGCGGCGCTCCTCCTCAGGAATCGAGGGATAGCGCTGAATCCTTTCCGTGTTGACGATGGCGAAATCAAGGCCGGCCCGCGTGGCATAGTAGAGGAAGACGCTGTTCAAGACTTGGCGGCCCGCCTCGGGCAGGCCGAAGCTCACGTTGGAGACGCCCAGGAGGGTCTTGGAGTCGGGGAAGGCCCCTTTGATGAGGCTCAGGCCCTCCAGCGTCTCCACGGCGCTGCCCCGGTACGACCCGTCCCCCGTGCCGCAGGGGAACACGAGGGGATCAAAGATGAGGTCCTCGGGGGGCATGCCGTACTTGTCCGTGAGGAGATCGAAGGACCGCCGGGCGATGGCGAGCTTGCGCTCCCGGGTGAGGGCCATGCCCTGCACCGGGTCCTCGTCGATGGTGCCCACCACCAGCGCGGCCCCGTAAGTTCTGGCCAGGGGCACCACGCGCTGGAGCCGCCCTTCGCCGTCCTCAAGGTTCACCGAATTGATGATGGCCTTGCCCTGGCAGTAGGTGAGGGCCAGCTCGACGACCGCGGGGTTCGTGGAGTCGATCATGAGGGGCGCGCGGATCATTCTGGAGGCCCGGTCGAGGAAGGCGGCCATGTCCCCCGCCTCCTCCCGGTCCGGATCCTGGAGGCACACGTCCATCACGTGGGCGCCCGCCCTGATCTGGGACCGGCCCACCTCGGCGGCCCCCTCGAAATCGCCCGCGGCGATGCGGGCCTTGAAGCCCCGGCTGCCCAGGACGTTGGTGCGCTCCCCCACGAGGATGGGGCGATTCTCCTGCTCCACCTCCAGGAAGTCGATGCCCGAGAGGAAGGTGCGGTGGTGATCGGGCACCCGGCGGGGCTTCATGTGCTCCAGGGCCTGCGCGAGAGCCCGGATGTGGGCCGGCGTCGTACCGCAGCATCCGCCCGCCACGTTGAGCCAGCCCAGCTCCGCGAATCGGGCGAGCTGGCCGGCAAGGGACTCCGGGGTCTCCGGATAGGCGCCCTCCTCATCAGGCAGTCCCGCGTTCGGGTAGCAGGAGACACGGGTTTTGGCCATGGCCGAAAGGGCGCGGAGGTGGCTTGCCATAAACTGGGGCCCCGTGGCGCAGTTCAGCCCCACACAGAGCAGGGGCACGTGCATGACTGAGGCGTAGAGGGCCTCGATGGTCTGTCCGGCGAGCATGGTGCCCGACATCTCGATGGTGGCCGAAACCATGAGGGGGACGTCCACGCCCGTCTCGTCCATGGCGCGGCGGGCGGCCAGGAGGCCGGCCTTAAGGTTGCGCGTGTCCTGTACGGTCTCCAGCAGGAGCACGTCGGCGCCGCCTTCGAGCAATCCCAGGGCCTGCACGCGATAGTGCTCCACCATCTCTGTGAAGGTGGCCCCGCCCGTGACCGAAATGGCCTTGGTGGTGGGTCCCATGGACCCGGCGGCGAACCGGGGCCGGGCCGGGGTCGACCACGCCGCGCAGGCCTCGCGGGCGATGCGCGCCGCCTGCCGGTTGACCTCAAAGGCCTCCTGGGCCAGCCCGTATTCGGCGAGGACCAGCGGCGTTCCTCCGAAGGTGTCGGTTTCGATCAGGTGAGCTCCGGCTTCGAGATAGGCGTCGTGAACGGAGCGGACCACGTCGGGGCGGTGCAGGACCAGGGCCTCATTGCAGCCCTCGAGGCGAGGACCGCCGAAGTCCGCCGCCGTGAGGTCCCGTCCCTGCAGGGCCGTCCCCGTGGCGCCGTCCATGACCAGGATGCGCTCCTGAAGGAGATCCACGAGCTGTTCGGCCCGGTTGTTCATACCCTCGGCTCCTTGCCCAAACCTTGTAAGTCTAGCCCCAATGGCGGGTCCTGGGTAGACGCGGGGCCGGGTCCTCCGGCGGCCCCGGACCCCTGCCATTGCAAACAGGCGTGCCTTCTGGTATATTACCCGTTCGTGGAAGGAGCTTCACCATGGCCAGAATGTGCGAAATCTGCGGGAAGAAGCCCAGCACCGGAAATAACGTGAGCCACGCTCACAACCTGACCAAACGGCGATGGCTTCCCAACCTTCAATCCGTCCGCGCCAACGTGAACGGCCAGACCAAGACCATGCGCGTCTGCACCAAGTGCATCAAGGCCGGCAAGGTCGTCAAGGCGGGCTGACACGGATCGGACAGGGTGGGGCGGAGGGAGAGCGGGCATGCGCCCCGCAGCCCCTTTCACCCCGCCTGAGCAGGTGGTATCCCCTCCAAAAACTTGAGCAGCTCGGATGCGGCCCGGGATGAGGCGTTGCCTTGTCCCAGGGCCGATTTCACGCGCGCGGAGAGTGCCTCCGCCCTGGCCTTGGCGGCACCCGTGTCGTCGAGGAGGCGGTTCACCGCCGCTGCCACGCCTTCCCCCGTGAAGTCGGCCTGAATGAGCTCGGGGATGGCCGCCTCCCCCAGCACGACGTTCGGCAGGCCCACCTGGTTCAGCGTCACCAGCCGCCGGCCGATGGCGTACGTGAGCGGCTTGAGACGGTAGACGATGACCTGGGGCACGCCCATGAGGGCCGCCTCCAGGGTGGCTGTTCCCGAGGCCACGGCGGCGGCGTGGGCGTGGCCCAGGACGTCGGCGTATTCTCCCGACACCCACCGCACGGGCGAGCTCGCGCCGAGGCCTTTGAGATGCTCGGGCAGGCCTGAGGCCCAGGGAACCATCACGACGGCACCGGGATGGCTCCGGACGATGAGGCCGGCGGCCTCCAGCAGGGGCGGCAAATTTCGCCTCACCTCGGAGGAGCGGCTGCCCGGAAGGAGGGCGACGCGGAGGGCTCGGGGGTCCAGGGCCTGTCGCGAGAGAAACTGCTCGAGGGAGGAGCCGGGGTGCGCCGTATCCACCAGGGGATGGCCCACGAACGTGGCCTCCACCCCGTGGCCGCGCAGGAACGTCTCCTCGAAGGGAAAAATGACCAGGGCCCGGTCAACGTTCGCTCTGAGAAAGCGCGTGCGGCGCTGCCTCCAGGCCCACACTTGGGGCGTGATGTAATAAACGACGGGGATCCCCAAGCCCTTGGCGTAGCGGGCCAAGCGGAAGTTGAAGTCGGGAAAGTCCACGAGGACCAGGGCCTGGGGCCGGCGCTCCCGAAGGGCGGCCTTGAGCCGTCCCATCTCGCGCCACAAATGGGGGAGATGGGTGAGGACCTCGGCGATGCCCACCACGGCCAGCTCTTCCATGGGCACGATGAGCTCCGCGCCCGCGGAGGCAAGGACGGGCCCTCCGGCGCCGAACCAGCGCGCCCCCGGTGCAAGGCCCGCGAAGGCCTTCACCAGATTGCCTCCGTGGGTGTCTCCCGAATGCTCTCCCGCCACGATGGCCAGGTGGTAAGGCCGGCCCATCTTCACCTCATCCTGCTCATTGTAGCCCACACGGCGGCACCGCGGGCCAGGAATAGACCCCCGACGGGCACGGTTGCGAAGCATACCTGTGAGAGGAGGCCCCGCATGAACGGCTCCCACAAACACGGACACAAGTTCGAGCACCGCCACGGGCATCGCCAGAAGCACGGCCGCGACGAACGCGTTCCTCTCACCCTCCCCGAAGAGGAGCAGGGCACGGTTCAGGATAATCGCGACCGCCCCCGCGGGGAGCGGACCGGCGGAGGTCCTCCGATGGCCTGAGGGACTCCCCGGGCCGGCTCTTCTTCTCTGAGCGGTTTCGCCTCCGGCGCCCGCGCTTGGCAGCCCGCAAGGGCGTCTGCCCGCCCGGCGCGTGGTACCATCATCCCTCGGGGACCCGCGCCGCGAGGCGCGAACGTGCGCCCTGGCCGAGCGCCCCCCTGCGGCCTGCCCGCCGCGAAGGGGCTGAACGACGCTACACGGTTCGGGAGGAGAAAACGCCATGACGAGCGGGTTGAATCCATCGGAGGAGCGCGAGCGCTTGCGGGCCATCCTGGAGCAGCTCCGGGAGGCGCTGGAACGGGCCCCCGCCGAGGACGACGATACGAAGCAGCGGCTGGAGGCGCTGGCGCGGGAGACGAGCTCCCTCCTGGAGGGCGAGGATGAGGGGTGGGCCCAAGCCCACAGGTCCTTCGGCAATCGCCTTTCGGAGGAGGTCGCCCATTTTGAAGGGAGCCACCCGGACCTGGCCTACGTGATCGCCCGGGTCATCGACGCGCTCAGCGGTCTGGGAATCTGAACGCCAGGCGTCCCTAACCGCGTTCCAACCAGGAGGCTTCAGCATGTCCAAGTATCAGGAGCTCTGTCAGGCCTATGCGGTATCGCGCAAGGCGTACATGGATTACCGGGAGGCCAGCCTCATGTTCACGCAGAGTCTCATTCAGGCATTGATGCGCTATCTGGAAATCCCCGAAGGGCAAGTGGCCTTCGTTCCCGTGAACAAGGAGCCGGACCCCGAAGCTATCTATCCTCTGGCCGGGGCCATGCACCTGGAGGATGACGCATACTGGCACCTCGGGGTTGTGCTCAATCTGGGCGACCCGTCCGGCGCCTGCCCGCCCCAGGCGGTCCTCCTGAAGCTTCTCGTGAAGCACCGGGAGGGTGCTTTCGGCGTCCGGTTAGGCCAGGACGAGGAGGACATCCTCATCCGTCCCGATTTTCCCCAGGACATGACGGAGTTCCTGGAGCACGTCTTCACGGCCGTGAAGGACTCTTACGAAGAGGGGCTCCAGCAGTTTCTGGACCACGAAACAACGCGCAAGATCGGGTTCGGCGATTGAGAGGAGAATCGTCCGTGGAACCTAAGGTGTTCACCATGGCTCAAGTTTCCGGTACTTCGCTGGGGTGGCTTTGGGGGGTCACGGGTTTCGCGGGCATCCTCCTGGTGGGGACCCTGGCCTTGCTGGGATGGTCGCTCTATGCCGCCCGCCACACGCGCTTCGACCTGACGGCGGGCTCCCTGGTGATCCGGGGCGGGTTTTACGGCCGCACCGTACCCGTGTCGGAGCTGGCCGTGGAAGGCGCCCGCCGGGTGGACCTGGAAGCGGCGCCCGAATTTCGGCCCTCATTGAAAACCAACGGCATCGGCGTGCCGGGCTACCAGTCCGGATGGTTCAGGCTGAAGAATGGCGATAAGGCCCTTCTCTTCCTGACGGACAAGTCCAAGGCCGTCTACATCCCCACCCGAAAGAATTACGTCCTCCTCGTCAGCCCCGCGGACCCCGACGCTTTTCTGGCGGCCCTCAGAGGTTCCTGATCTCCCTCGGGCTGGTCAGGGCCGGGGACCGTCGCCCCCGGACATGACCCCCTCCAGGTCCTTGACGATGTCCTCCACGTGGGCGCGGGTCTTGGGATCCAGGTCGCAGGCCAGGGCCTGCTTGAACAAAGGATAGGCGCGCTCAGGCTGTTCCGCCTGGAGGTAGTAGCTCCCCAGCGTGAGGTAGTTGGGGGCGTAGGCGGGGTAGAGGCGCACGCCCTCGTTGTAGAGCCGGAGGCCCTCCTCGTAGCGCTTTCTGACCATGTAAACGTCGGCCTCTGCCTTCAGGGTCTGGTCGGGACGGGGGCTCAAACGGAGAGCCGCCTCGAAATCCATGGCCGCATCCGCGGGCCGGCTCTGAACCAGACGCACCCGGCCTCGCAGGAGGTAGGTGTTGCTGTCCGCGATGCCCGTGTTCACGGCCCGATCCAGGAGGGGCACGGCTCTGTCGGGCTGGTTCTGGTCCAGGTAGTACGCGGCCAGCGGGTTCAAGGCGCCCGTGTAGTCGGGCTGGAGGTTCAGGGCTCTCTCGTAGCACGTGGCCGCCTCGCCGGGCTTCTCCAGGGTCACGAGGGCATGGCCCCTGGATGTCCACGCCTCGGCCATCTCGGGGGCCGCCGCGACGGCGCGATCGAGGGCCTTCAAGGCGGCCTCGGCGCGGCCCGCCTGCCGCAGGGTCTCGCCGTACTCGAACCAGGCCGTGGGATCGCCCGGGTCCTGGTCCGTGGCGGCCTTCAGGCGCTGCAGAGCCTTCTCCACCTGCCCGGTCGCGCGCTCCAGCCTGGCCTGGTCCATGTCCTGGAGGACCTTGATCCGGCCGTAGGGGTCCGGGAGCCGGGCCAAGTCCAGATGTCCCCCCGGCACGGGCGCGTATCCCAGTCCGCGCAGGGAGGAGTCCACTTGGCTTCCCGCCGGTGGTTCTGCGGGCAGGCCCGGTAACTTGGCCTTCAGCGCCATGGCTCCTGCGGGAGGGGCGCCGGCCAGGTCGCGCGTTTCGCCAGGGTCGGAGGACAGGTCGTACAGGTGGTCCGCTTGGCCGCGGACCCACTTGAACTTCCCGTCCGTGACGCCCACAAGCGGGCGCCACCGGAACTGGGCGAAGGGAAGCCATGCTTCCAGGGGGAACGACCGCCCCGCGGGCGAAGCGTCCCGGGATAGTGCGGCCAGGTCCTCCCCCCGGGTGTCCAAGGACTCCGCGGGGACACCTGCGGCTGTTCCGAAGGTGCGCGCGATGTCCGCGAGGGAGCAGGGCGCCGTGACCGTCTTGCCCTGAAGGATCCCCGGTCCGTAGAGAAGGCAGACCACCTGCACCGTGGGCTGGAAGAGGAACACGCCGTGGGTGGGCTCGCCGTGGTCGCCCAGCGCCTCGCCGTGGTCCGAGACCACCGCCACCAAGGTGTTGGGCGGAAGGGCCTTCAGCAGGCGCCCTACCTCCGAATCCACGTATGCGCAGGCGGCGTCGTAGGCTGTGCCCTTGGCCCGCTTGAGAAAGGCCTCGGGGGCGCGGTATGGGAAGTGGGCATCAAAGTAGTGGGCCCAAAGAAAGATCGGCCCCTGGCGCGGGACCTTGAGGAGGGCCACGGCGCGATCCGTCACATCTCCCGCAGGCCGCGAACCGGCCAGGCCCAGGGCGTCGTCATAGGTACCGAAGCCCCGGCCGAGGCCGTACCGCGAGGCCAGGACGGCGCTCGAAATCACCGCGGCCGTGGTATATCCCCTGGCCGCAAGAGCCTCGGCGAGGGTGCGCACCTGGGGGTCCAGACGGCCCAGGCCGTTGGTCCGCAGGCTTGTGACGGGGGGTTCGGCGCCGGTGAGCATGGTGGCATGGGAGGGGAGAGTTTCGGGGGCGGGGGCGAAGCAGTCCGTAAAGGCGGTCCCCTTGGCGGCGAGCCCGTTCAGGTTGGAGGCCAAATCCGGAGGACCGCCCCACGGCGCCAATCGGTCCGCCCTGAACGTGTCCAGGCTGATGAGCACGAGGTTGGGGCGCTCGGCCAGCAGGGCCCAAGGGAAAAGAACCGTGAACGCCAGCGCGGCTATCGCTCGAAGGAGACCCATGACCTTACCTCCCTTCACGTATCGTACCACAGCCTTCGGGCGAGTTTCGCTCAAGTGAAATAGACCCAAATGTACCTTGAACCCCAGCTCGGCCGGCGGGGCACCTTGACCGGGAACGAGGGGGACCGATACCATTAAACGTTTGGAGGAACCATGAGACGAACGGGAGGCGTGGGGCGCCCGTGGGCGGCTTGGGCCGCGCTGGCCGCGGCGGGGCTCCTGGCCTTGGCGGCTTGCTCTCTCCGGCCTGTAAAGCTGGGGGCGGTATTGCCGCTGACGGGAGCCTACGCCCCGTATGGCACGAGCATGGAACGCGGCGCCCTCCTGGCCGCCAAGCTTGTGAACGCCACGGGCGGCATCGACGGCCGCCGGCTGGAAATCCTCGTCAAAGATTCGGCCTCGTCCGAAGGGCGCGCCGCCGAGGCCTTCCAGGAACTGGTGGAGCGGGACCACGTGCCGGCGGTGGTGGGGGGCTGCACCACGGGCGAGGCGCTGGCCATGGCGCCTGTGGCGGAGAGGTTCCGCAGGATCCTCTTCTCGCCCTCCGCATCGGCCCCCCAAATCACGGAGGCCGGGGGATTCGTCTTTCGAAATTGGCCCTCGGACGACATCGAGGGCCAGACCATGGCGGACTTCGCGGCGTACACCCTCCACGCCACCCAAGCCCTCGTGCTGTCAGAACGCAATCCTTACGCGGCGGGCATCGGAGGCGTGTTCAGCCAGCGGTTTTGCAAGGACGGCCGTACGTGCAAAACGGTCCTCTTTCAGCGGGGCCAGGCCCCTTCTGAGGTCATGTCGGAGGCCGCCGCGGAGCTGGAGCACTGCCAGGTGGTCTTCATCGCGGGATACGGTGAGGATCTGGCGCCCGTCCTCGGAGCGCTGCGCGCCCAGGACCCGAGGCCTCCCGTGCTTTCCGTGAGCGCCCTGGCCGAGGGCACCCTCCTCAAGGGGAAGGGGGCGGTTTTTGACGGGATCCTCTTTGCCCGGCCCGCCTACGATCCCGAAGGAGGCAATCCGGCGGCCTCCGAGTTCGCCGCCGCCTACGCGGCGAACTATGGCAGGGAGGCGGACATTTACGCGGCGCATGCCTACGACGCCGTGAAGATCCTGGCCGAGGTCATGAGCAAGGGCGACCTGCGGGCGGAGGCCATTCGATCGGGACTTCTTGCCCTCCGGAACTATCCCGGCGCCTCGGGGCTCACGAGCTTCGACGCCAACGGTGACGCGGTCCAACCCTTCCAGGTCTGCATCGTCCAGGGTGGGCGGGCCGTCCCGCTTAAATCGGTCATGGACACGGTCCTCCCGGGGGTGCAGCAGCGGGTGGAAGCCCTGAGGTTCGGGAGGTGAGCGTGGGCCGCGTGGTGGGCTGGGAAGAGCTTGCGACCTTGAGGGCCGGGTGGCGCGAGGGCGGCCTGCGGGTCGTCTTCACCAACGGGTGTTTTGACCTCCTCCACGCGGGCCACGTGCGCTATCTCAACCAGGCCCGGTCCCTCGGGGACATCCTCGTGGTGGGCCTCAACTCGGATGCTTCCGTGCGGCGCCTGAAGGGGCCGGGACGTCCCGTCACACCCGAGGCGGAACGGGGGGAGATCCTGGCCGCCCTGTCCGCCGTGGATGCGGTGGCGGTCTTCGGCGAGGACACGCCCCTGAGCCTCATTCGGGTCGCCCTCCCCGACGTGCTCGTGAAGGGCGGGGACTGGGCCTTGGACGCCATCGTGGGCCGGGAGTTGGTGGAGGGCCGGGGAGGCCGGGTGGTGACCATCCCCGTAGTGCCGGGCCGCTCCACCAGCGGCCTCCTCGATCGTCTGGGGGGCGGCACTCGGTGAACCGCCTCCTGGAGCGCTTTCTCTCAGAGCTGTACGGCAGCCTCGGCGGCGCCCAGGGGTGCGCCTCCGCCAAAGGCGGCGGCCTGCCCTACGCCCTGGCGGCCCACCTGGCGAGCCGCGAAACCCCCGCGGGCGTGCTGGTTTCCTCGGAAGCCTCGGCCAAGAAGCTCCACGCGTTTCTGACGGCCGTGTTCGGCGAGCGCTCGGCGCCGTCGCTCCTCCCCGCTCCGGACGCCGACCCCTACGAGGGCCTCCCCAACCACCCCGGCATCCTCCTGGAGCGGGCCGAAACCCTCGCCTCCTTCGCCCTCTCCCCCCGCGGGGCCCTCCTGGCGAGCGCGCCGTCGTTCTTGTGGAAGGTTCCCAGGCGAGGCTGGTGGGCCGGCTATCTCCTTCTCCTCGAGGAGGGGCGCCCCCTGGACCGGCGCAGCTTCCGTTCGGCCCTCTGGAAAATGGGCTACAGGCAGTCGGACATGGTGGGAGAGCCGGGCGAAGTGGCGTTCCGCGGGGGTGTCTTGGACGTTTTTTCCCCTTCCGAGACGCTGCCCGTCCGCCTGGAGCTCTTCGGCGACGACATCGAGTCCATGAGGTTTTTCGATCCCTCTTCCCAGCACTCCCTCGGGGCCGTGGGACGTCCCGTGCTCGTCCCCCCCTTGTCCGAAGCCGTGCGCGATGAAGCGCTCCAGGAGCGGCTCAAATCCACCCTGGCTGGGGAAGAGGAGTTCGGAGAGATCCGGCTGGAGGGACTGGGCCAGATCGGGGCCTACCCCACGTACGATACGGAGGTGCGCCAGGACGGGGAGTTTTACGGCGCCCTCACGGACTTCATGGCGGGTGCGTCCTGGACCCTCGTGGAGCCCGAGGCGTGCGTGCAGCAGGCCAAGGCCGCCTTGAATCAGTGGACGGAGAGCCACCGCGCCCACCGCCGCCCCGCTTTTCTCGCCCCCGAGCGCCTCTTCACGGCCTGCTCCTGTCTGGAGACCCTCTCGCGGGATCCCCGCACCCTCCGCATGGGATCGGATGCGGGAGGCGCATCATCGAGCGAGCGGCCTCCCGTCTTTCCGGGCGAGCCCTACAAATTCCTGGCCTACATCAAGGAGCGGGTGGACCAGGGATACCGGTGCATCGCCCTCCTCCAGGGGCAGGGCACCCTGGACCGGCTCGCCGAAGTGGCCTTGGCGGACGGCCTCCCGGTCCTCCGGGAGGCTCCCGCGGGGCAGGATCTGCCTCCCGGTTTCTACGCGGCCCTCGTTCCCGCGGAAGAAGGGGTCCTCTTCCCCGGCCAGCGCTGGTTGGCGGTCACCGAGCGGGAGCTCTTCGGCCGCGGCCGAGCGGCCCTTCCCGAGGCGCGCGTCCAGCACCGGGAGGCCTTCTTCTCGGGCCTGCGGGACCTCAAACCGGGCATGCCCGTGGTCCACGTGGACCACGGCGTGGGGCTATTTCAGGGCATCGAAACGCTGGTGCGCGAGGGCATCCGGGAAGACTACCTGGTCCTCACGTACGGCGGCGGGAGCCGCCTCCTCGTTCCCGTCCAGCGCATGGATCTCATCCAGAAGTACGTGGGCCCGGAGGGGCACGCGCCCCCCTTGGACAAGCTGGGTGGACCCGCCTGGAAGAAAGCCAAGGAGAAGGTCAGGAAGGCCGTCCGAGAGATCGCCGGCGACCTGCTCAAGCTCTACGCGCGTCGGCGGACCGTGGAAGGGTGGTCCTACAGTCCCGACACGGACTGGCAGGGTGAGTTCGAGGGGCAGTTTCCCTTCGACCTCACGCCGGACCAGGCCCGGGCCGTGGAGGACATCAAGCGGGACATGGAATCACCCAAGCCCATGGACCGCCTCGTATGCGGGGACGTGGGCTTCGGCAAGACGGAGGTGGCGCTGCGGGCGTCCTTCAAGGCCATCCAGGACGGGAAACAGGTCATGGTGCTGTGTCCCACCACCGTCCTGGCCCTCCAGCACATGGAGCGGGTCTCCGAGCGTTTCGCTCCCTTTCCCGTGACCGTGAGGATGCTGTCCCGCTTCGTGACGCCCAAGGAGCAGAAGGAGGCCGTGGCTCTGGCCAACCTGGGGAAAGTGGACATCCTCGTGGGGACCCACAGGCTCCTGTCCAAAGACGTCAGGCCCCCGAACCTGGGCCTGCTCGTGGTGGACGAGGAGCAGCGCTTCGGGGTGACCCACAAAGAGAAGATCAAGCAGCTTAAGACGCACGTGGACGTCCTCACCCTCACGGCCACCCCCATTCCCCGGACGCTTCAAATGGGCCTGAGCGGCATCCTCGACATGTCCCTCATCCAGACCCCGCCCAAGGACCGCCTGGCCATCCAGACCAGCGTCCACGCCTTCGACAAAGAACTCATCCAGACGGCCATCCGGAGGGAGATGGGACGGGGCGGGCAGGTCTACTACGTGCACAACCAGGTGGAGACCATCGCCGCGGCCGCCCGGCGCATCCAGGAGTGGGTCCCCGAGGCGCGGGTCACCATCGCCCACGGCCAGATGGGCGAGCGGGCCCTGGAGGAGGTCATGCTGGCCTTCTTCCACGGCCGATACGACGTGCTCGTCTGCACCACCATCATCGAGAACGGCGTGGACCTGAGCCGGGCCAACACCCTCATCGTGAACAATGCCCACGCTTTCGGGCTCTGCCAGCTCTACCAGCTCCGGGGGCGCATCGGACGGTCCGACGTGCCCGCCTACGCCTACCTCCTCGTGCCCGAGGGCCTGGTCCTCCGGCCCGACGCCGAGAAGCGCCTCGAGACCCTCCAGGAATTCTCCGAGCTGGGGGCGGGCTTCCGGGTGGCCGCCGTGGATCTGGAGCTCCGCGGAGCGGGGAACCTGCTGGGGGCAGAGCAGTCGGGCCACATCGAGGCAGTGGGGTTCGACCTCTACCTGAGGCTTCTGGAAGAGGCCGTGGCCGAGGCCAAGGGGGAGCCGGTCCTCGCTCCCGTTCGGTGCGAGATGAATCTGGGCATGGACCTGGCCATTCCGGCGGACTACATCGAGGACCAAAACCTCCGCCTTGCCTTCTACCGTGACCTCTCCATGGCGGCGGGCGCCAACGACGTGGCCCGGGTCGCCTCCGATCTGTCGGACCGCTTCGGTCCCGCGCCGCCCGTGGTGTCCACGATGCTGGAGGCGGTCCGCCTGCGCCTCCAAGCCGAGCGCCTCGCCATCAGGAGCATGGCCCGCAAGGATGACCGCCTCGTCCTCGCCTTCGATCCGGAAGCTCCCCTGAACACCGCGGGGCTCGTGGGCTTTCTCTCCCATCGGAAGGGGGTGCGCTTGGCCCCCAGCGGCTCTCTGGATCTCGTGCTGGAGACAGGGGAGGATCCCTTGAAGCTCCTGGGGCGCCTCCTTCAGGCCGCGGCTCCCGAGGGGGCTCCGGCGTGAAGCGCCTGCTCCTGGCGGCCCTCCTGCCGCTCGTCATGGTGTGGGGCTGCACCAGGGATCCCGTGGCCCGCCTGAAGAAGGATCCGAACGTCCTGGCGGTGGTGGGATGCTACGAAATCACGCGGGCGGACTTGGCGGCGGCCGCCGCCTATGACCAGGCGGACTCCACGCAGGACCCCTGGGTCCAGAGCAGGGTGTGGGACGGCCTGGTGGACGCCCTCCTGGTCCTGAACGACCGCGCCTCAGCACGCCCCGGCGAGGCGCCCCGCCCACTGGGCGCCCTCTCTGATCCCAAGGCCCGGGAGAATGTGGTGGACAGCACGCTGGACGAGAAGGTCTACGTCAAGGCTGAGGTCACGGATCAGGAGATAGAGACGTACTACCGGAACCACCGGGACGAATTCCAGCGGGGCCCAGGCGTCCTGCTCCGGCAGATGCTCCTCCCCGGTCCTACCCAGGCGGGCGATGCCGAGGCCCTCCTTCGGCGGGGCCACTCCTTCGTGGACGTGGCCCGCCTCTACTCCCTGTCCCCCGACCGGGGCGCCCTCCAGTATTTCCAGTACAGCGAACTGCCCGATTACCTCAAGCCCGTGATAGACGGGGCCAAGATCGGCTCGCCTACGGCGCCCCTGAGGTTGAGCGACTCCTCCTACCAGATCCTTCTGGTGGAGGGGCGGCATGAGGCCTACGTCTTGCCCATGGACGAGGTGGCGCCCGAGATCCGCCTGAGGCTCTCGGATGAACGGAGGGAGATGCTCAAGGCCCGCTACCTCGCCGAATTGCGCCGCCGCTTCCGTACGGTGGTATTTTGGTCTAAACTACCCTTTGCCTATCAGAAGGAGACCCCATGAAAGGGTTGGCATATCTCGGCCTCGCGGCGTTGCTCCTGGCTCATCCCCTGGCCCCCAAGGCCGCGGTGGTGGAGGAGATCGTCATCAAGGTCAACGACTCGATCGTCACCAAGAGCGAGTACGACAAGCGCCTCAAAAGCACCATCGAGGGCATGAAGCGGGAGTACAAGGGCCCCGATTTGGACCAGCGCCTCAAGGAAGTCCCCCAGATGCTGCTGGAGCAGATGGAGGACGAGCTGCTCCTCATCGAAAAAGCCAAGCAGCTCTACCAGGTTGACGCCATCGTGGACGGCCAGATCGACAACTTCATGAAAGAGAACCATTTGGCCACCAAGGAAGACCTGGCCAAGGCGTTGCAGAGCGAGAACATGACCATGGAGGATTTCCGCAAGCAGGTCATGCTCATCTACGTGCCCGAATTCATGAAGAGCCGGGAAATCCGGAGCAAGATCAGCATTACCACGGATGAAATCAAAAACTACTACGAGGTCCATAAGGCCGAACTGGCCGGCAAGCCCCAGGTTGAGCTCCAGGAAATTCTCATCCTCAAGAAGGGGCATACCCAACAGGAGGCCGAGGCCCTGGCCGCGAAGATCCGGCAGGAAGTGGCCGCGGGCAAACCCTTCGGTGACCTGGCCGCCCAGTACTCCCAGTCTTTCTCCAAAACGTCCAAGGGCGAGGCCGGATGGTTCGCAGAAAGCGACCTGAGCCCCGCCATCGCCAAGGCCGTGTTCCCCCTGAAGGCGGGCCAACTGAGCGAACTCATCCCCACCGACGCGGGGTGGTACCTCTTCCGGGTGGAGGCCAACAAGGATCCCCAGGTGCCCTCTCTCGACAAGTCCCGCGAGACGATCATCGAGGCCCTGAAAGAAGAGATGTTTCAGAAGGAGTACAAGAAATACATCGACGAGCTGAAGGCTCAGAACTACGTCAGGATCAATCCGAAGTATCTATAGGAAGGGCGAGACGCGAGACGCGAGGCGCAGAACGATTCCTGCGCCTCGTTGATGTCCGCTTCATCGCGGGCCCCCCATGCGCCTGGACGTCTTTTTGAAAAACACCCGGCTGATCAAGCGCCGCACGGCCGCCAAGGAGCGGGCCGGCGAGGGCGGGATTCTCCTCAACGGCCATCCCGCCAAGCCCGGGAGGGACGTGAAGGCCGGGGACGTCCTGACGATTCTAGGTGATGAAGAAGAAGCCCCGCGCCGGGTGGAGGTCATCCAGGAGGCCCAGCGGCCGGTTCCCAAAGGCCGCGAGGCGGAGTTCTTCCGCGTGGTCGGTTGAGGCGGCCAAGGACGAAGCTCTTGGCTTTGGGCCGATCGCTTTCAGGTCAAGGACCAAGAGCGAGATCACGGGACGTGCGGGAGGGTGACTCACTCTTGGCCAACAGCCAGCGGCCCACAGCCAACAGCCTTTATCCCAGCAGCTACCGCGCGGGCGACGTGACCATCGCCCCCGCGCTGGTGCTGGCGCCCATGGCGGGCCTCACGGACCACACCTTCCGGAGGGTCGTCCGGAGGTGCGGCGGCGTGGGGCTGGTTGTCTCGGAGATTCTGTCCTCCGAAGGCCTGGTGCGGGGCACCATGCGCGCCGAGGAATACCTGCGCATCGGCGCCGACGAGCACCCCGTGGCCCTCCAGCTCTCCGGGGCCGATCCGGAGCACATGGCCGAGGCGGCCCGGCGCTGCGCGGGCGAGGGCGCCGACCTCGTGGACATCAACATGGGGTGTCCCGCCCACAAAGTCACCAAGGGCGCCTGCGGCGTGGCACTTCTCAGAGATACCCGCCAGGCGGCGGCCGTGGCCGGCGCCGTGGTTCGAGCCGTGGGCGTGCCCGTGACCGTGAAAATGCGCCTCGGCTGGAGCGAGAGGGAGATCACTTTCATCGAGGTGGCCAGAGCCCTTGTGGACGTGGGCGTGGCGGGCCTCACCCTTCACGGGCGCACGAAAGAGCAGGGCTATTCGGGGCGCGCGGATTGGAACCGGATCGCCGAACTGAAAGCCGCCGTGCCCGTGCCCGTCGTGGGGAACGGAGACGTGACGACCCCCGAGGCGGCCCTGGATCTCTGGCGAGCGACCGGCTGCGACGGGGTCATGGTGGGGCGGGCCGCCGTGAAGAACCCGTGGATCTTCCGGCAGATCGAGGACCTGCGCACCGCGGGGTCGTACGGTACGCCCACGATGACGGACAGGGTGGACCTCATCGAGGACCATTTCAGGGACCTCCTCATTCTGGGTCCTCCGGGCCTTGCCCTGCACCGCATGAAGACCTTTCTCGGCAAGTACACCGTGGGCATGCCCGGCTCGGCGGCCCTCCGGCGCAGCCTGGAGGGGTACAGGGAGCCGGAGGCCATGTTGGATGGGTTCAGGGAGTGGGCGGGGGCAGTGAAAAGTGAAAAGTGAAAAGTGAAAAGTAAGAGATCCTGCACCCAACGCGGCCTCCTCTTCCAAATCCCAAATCCGCAATTCCCCCTTTCCGCCTTCCCAAGGTATACTTCCCCCCGTGCAGAGGTTTCGATGACCCGTGACAGCCAACGCATTCTCATCCTGGACTGCGGCTCGCAGACCACCCAGCTCATCGCAAGGCGCGTGCGCGAGGCGAGGGTTTACTGTGAGGTGGCGCCCTGGGGCATGGCCCTGGAAGACGTGCGGACGTTCGGTCCCGCCGGCATCATTCTCTCCGGCGGCCCCCAGTCCGTGTATGCCGAGGGGGCGCCCAGGCCCGATCCCGGCCTTCTGGCCCTGAACGTGCCCGTGCTGGGCATCTGCTACGGCATGCAGTGGATGGCGTGGGCCCTGGGCGGGACCGTGGCCCGCTCGGAACGCCGGGAGTACGGCCCGGCGGAGTTCACCGGAGCGGCGTCCTGCCTCCTCTTCGCGGGCATGCCGCCGGCCCAGCCCATCTGGATGAGCCACGGGGACAAGGTGGAGGCTCTGCCTCCCGGATTCAGGGCGGCGGGGTTCACGCCCAACGCTCCCTTCGCGGCCCTGGAAGACCCCGAACGGCGTCTCTTCGGCATCCAGTTCCACCCCGAGGTCACCCACACGGTTCAAGGACGGGAACTCCTCAGGCGG
This sequence comes from Acidobacteriota bacterium, assembly GCA_021813555.1. Classification (GTDB taxonomy): domain Bacteria; phylum Acidobacteriota; class UBA4820; order UBA4820; family DSQY01; genus JAKAJA01. The sequence goes on along the minus strand of JAKAKG010000132.1, from coordinate 2,558 downwards.
TTCCTTTACGAGGCCTGCGGGGCCCGCGGCGGCTGGACCATGGCCTCCTTCGTGGAGTCCGCCTGCGAGGACATTCGCGCCCAGGTGGGCGAGGAGCGGGTCCTATGCGCCATCTCGGGCGGGGTCGATTCCTCCGTCATGGCCCTACTCATCCACCGCGCCATCGGGGACCATCTGGACCTGCTCTTCATCGACCACGGCCTTCTGCGCAAGGACGAAGCGAGGCTCGTGCAGGACCGCTTCGCCCGCAAATTCCAGCTCAAGCTCAAGGCCGTGGATGCCTCGGACCGCTTCTTCAGCGCGCTGAAGGGCCTGAGCGATCCGGAGGAGAAGCGCAAAGCCGTGGGCCGCACCTTCATCGAAGTATTCGAGGAGGAGGCCCGCGCGCTAGGCCGAGTCCGGTTCCTCGCTCAGGGGACCATCTATCCCGACCGCATCGAGTCGGCGGCCGTCTCGGGCGCCGCCCAGGTCATCAAGAGCCACCACAACGTGGGCGGCCTTCCCGAGCGCATGGCCATGGAGGTCGTGGAACCCCTGCGCGACCTGTTCAAGGACGAAGTTCGTGCCGTGGGGCGTCTCCTGGGCCTGGAGGCGGCCTTCGTGAAGCGCCAGCCCTTCCCGGGCCCCGGCTTGGCAGTCCGGATTTTGGGCGAGGTGCGGAGGGAGGACGTGGCGATCCTCCAGGAGGCGGACCACGTTTTCCTGGAGGAGATCAAGGCCGCGGGCCTCTACGACCGAGCCGCCCAGGCCTTTGCCGTGCTCCTGCCCGTGCGCTCCGTGGGGGTCATGGGCGACGAGCGGACGTACGACCGGGTGGTGGCCCTGCGCGCCGTCACCACGGAGGACTACATGACAGCGGATTGGTTCCGGTTCGACCACGAGTTTCTCGCCCGCGTCTCCTCGCGCATCGTCAACGAGGTCAGGGGCGTGAACCGCGTGGTGTACGACGTGACCTCCAAGCCGCCGGGGACCATTGAATGGGAGTAAACCTTTGAATTCGGAATTTGGAATTCGGAAGTCGGAAGTCGAGAGATGACCGACCGCCAGTTCGTCCACCTGCACCTGCACACGCAGTACTCCCTGCTGGACGGCGCCTGCCGCCTGAACGACCTGGTGAGCCAGGCCAAGGCCCACGGCTCGCCGGCCATGGCCATTACGGACCACGGCAACCTGTTCGGCGCCGTGAAGTTCTACAAGAAGGCCACCAAGGCGGGCCTCCGTCCCATCATCGGGTGCGAGGCTTACGTGGCGGACGGTTCACGCTTCGACCAAGCCCACGTGAGCCCGGGCGGGAAGCGGCCCTACACGCACCTCGTCCTGCTGTGCGAGAACGAGAAGGGCTACAAAAATCTGTGCAAACTCAGCACGGCGGCGTTCCTGGAGGGCTTCTCCTACAAGCCCCGCATGGACAAGGAGCTCCTGCGCCAGCACTCGGAGGGCCTCATCGCCCTCTCCGCGTGCCTGGGCGGGGAGGTGCCCCAGAAGATCCTCCGGGGCCAGCCCGAGGAGGCCCTCCGGTCGGCCCTGGAGCTGAAGGACATCTTCGGCGAGGGCAACTTTTTCCTGGAGCTACAGGACCAGGGCCTCCCCGAGCAGGCGGAGGTGAACCGGCAGATCCTGGACCTGCACCGCGAGACGGGCATTCCTCTCGTAGCCACGAACGACGTCCACTTCCTCCGCAAAGAGGATTTCGACGCCCACAACGTCCTCCTGGCCATCCAGATGAAAACCACCCTAGAGGAGCGGAAGAAGTCCGGCAAGATGGCCTACAGCCCGGAACACTATCTCAAAAGCCCGGCGGAGATGTGGGACCGCTTCGGAGACCACCCCGACGCCCTGGAAAACACCGTGGCCATCGGCAAGCGATGCCACTTCGGGTTCGACACCCAGAGCAAGCACTATCCCGTCTTCAAGGTGCCCGAAGGGGAAACCCTCACCTCCTACTTCGTGAAGGTGGCCCGAGAGGGGTACCAGCGGAGGGTGGCCCAGGGGCTCCTCACGCGCCCCGGCTCCCGGCGGCGGGAAGACTACGAAGCGCGCCTCGATGAGGAGCTGGGCCTCATCGAGAAGATGGACTTGGCGGGCTACTTCCTGGTGGTGTGGGATTTCATCCGCTACGCCGTGGACCACGGCATCCCCGTGGGCCCGGGCCGCGGCTCCGCGGCGGGCTCCTTCGTGTCCTACAGCATGGGCATCACGGACATCGACCCGCTCCGCTACGACCTCCTCTTTGAACGCTTCCTGAACCCCGAGCGGGTCTCCATGCCCGACATCGACATCGACTTCTGCATGCGGGGCCGGGCGGAGGTCATCTCCTACGTGACGGAGAAGTACGGCCGGGACAACGTGGCCCAGATCATCACCTTCGGCGAAATGAAGGCCCGCCTGGCCATCCGCGACGTGGGCCGGGCGCTGGGCGTTCCCCTGGACAAGGTGGACAAGGTCGCCAAGGCCGTTCCCGAGGACCTGGGGGTCACCATCGAGGAGGCCCTCAAGCAGTCCCTCTCTCTCAAGTCCATGTACGACGCGGACCCGGAGGTTCGGGGGGTGCTGGACGT
>JAKAKG010000036.1 GCA_021813555.1 Acidobacteriota bacterium | reverse complement strand
TCTTCCGGCGCATGGGCGAGCTGGGCTTCCTCGGCATCCTCCACCCCGAGGCCTACGGCGGGCAGGAAGCCGATCTCTTCTTCGCCATCGCCTTTCTGGAAGAGCTGCCCCGCTCCCTCATGGGCGGCTTCTGCGCCGCCGTCTCGGTGCAGCAGTTCATGGCCACGGCCCACATCGCGGCGAGCGGTTCCGATGATCTCAAGGGGCGCTATCTGGCTCCCTCCATCGCGGGGGCCAAGGTGGGCGCCCTCGCCATCACCGAACCCGACACGGGCTCCGACGTGGCCTCCATCCGCACGAGCGCCCGCCGCGACGGTGATGCCTACGTCGTGAACGGCGCCAAGACCTTCATCACCAACGGCGCCGAGGGCGATTTCTTCACCCTCGCCGTGCGCACGGGCCGCGCCGAGGACGGGGCGGCGGGCATCAGCCTCCTGGCCGTGGACGCGGACGCGCCCGGCGTGCGGGTGGCGCGCCGCCTGCGCAAGCTGGGCTGGCACAGCTCCGACACGGCGGAGCTCTCCTTCGAGGAGGTCCGCGTGCCCGCCGGCAACCTCATCGGCGAAGAGAACAGCGGCTTCTACCAGATCATGGAGGCCTTCCCCCTGGAGCGCCTCTCGGGCGCCGCCATCTCCATCGGAAGCTCCGTCATGGCCCTCGAATTCACGCGCCGCTACATGGCCCAGCGCACGGCCTTCGGACGGACGCTGGACCGCTTCCAGGCCCTGCGCCACCGCATGGCCGATCTCTACGCCGAGGTGGAGGCCGCGCGCCAGCTCACCTACCACGCCGCGTGGCTGAGGAAGGAGGGCCGCCCGGCGGTGCTCGAATCCTCCATGGCCAAGCTCGTGGCCTCGGAGCTGGGCAAGAAGGTGGCCGACGAGTGCCTCCAGTTCTTCGGCGGCTACGGCTTCATGGAGGAGTATCCCGCGGCCCGCTTCTACCGGGACGCCCGCGCCGCCACCATCGCGGCGGGCACCTCCGAGATCATGCGCGAGATCATCATCCGCCTCACCCTCGGCCAGGGCGCGCCGGAAGAGGAAGAGGCCGCGCACGCGGCCGGGCCCATCCCGAAGGCCGAACGCGCCCAGGCGCCCGCGCCCCGCGAACCCGCTCCGCCCGCCTCGCCGCCGGTCCAGGCGCCGCCCGAGCCGCCCCGCACCGTGGAGGGGCTCATGCGCTCCCTGCCTTCCCGGCTCAGGCCGGGCAAGACCGAGGGCTGGCACGCCGTCTTCCACTACACCCTCCAAGGCGCCCCGTCGCCGAGGTGGACCGTTCGCGTGGACGGCGAGTCGGTGGCCGTCTCTGAAGGGTGGGAGGGCGAAGCCACCTGCCGCGTCGAGATGAAGGAGGCCACCTACCTGGGCATCGAGACGGGAACGGTGAACCCCCAGTCGGCCTTCATGATGGGCAAGGTCAAGGTGAGCAACCTGGGGGAGATGATGCGATTCATCCAGGCCTTCCGGCCCATCGGCCACTAGCCTGGAGGAGCCACAATGACGGATGCATCCCTGCCCCTGGCCGGAACCCTCGTGCTCGACTGCACGCGCATGCTGCCCGGCGGCGTCCTGATGCGGATGCTGCTGGACCTGGGCGCCCGCGTCATCAAGGTGGAGGAGCCCGGCGGCGGCGACCCCATGCGCGCCGCTCCGCCCCTCATCCACGGCACCGGGGCCGGGTTTGCGTCCCTCTTCCGCGGCGCCCAGTCTCTCTGCCTCGATCTGAAGAAGGAGGAGGACGCCTCGCGCCTGGCCGCCCTGGCCAAGCACGCGGACGTGCTGGCGGAGAGCTTCCGCCCGGTTACCATGAAGGCGTGGGGCCTGGGATACGATAGGCTCGCCGCGGCCAACCCGGCGCTCGTGGTCTGCTCCCTCAGCGGCTTCGGAGCCGAAGGCCCGCAGTCGCGCGGCGTGGGACACGACCTGAACTTCGCGGCCCTCGCCGGAGCCCTCGGCTCCTCCCCCGAGCCTCGCCCCCTGCCCGTCCCCCTGGCCGACGTGGCGGCGGGCCTGCTCGCCTCCTCCGCCGTACTCGCGGCCCTCCTCCAGCGCGGGCGCACGAGCCGCGGCGCGTTTCTGGACCAGCCCCTTTCGGCGGCGCCCCTTCCCTTCCTGCTCTGGCCCGTGGCCGAGGCCGCCGCGGGCGGAGGCGGGCTCTGGGATCACCTGTCCCGCGGGTCGCTCCCCGCTTACCGGCTCTACCGGTGCGCCGACGGCCGCCGCGCCGCCCTCTGCGCCCTCGAACCCAAGTTCTGGGCCGCCTTCCTCGACATGGTCCACCTGCCCGAGCTGTCAGGCCTGGGCCTGGACCCCGGCCCCGAAGGCCGCGCGGCCGCCGAGCGCATCCAGCAGGCCATGGCTTCCAAGCCCCTCGCCCACTGGGTGGACGAAGCGGGCGCGCGCGCCCTGCCCCTCTCTCCCGTCGCCAGCCTCACTGAAGCCGCCTCCCCGGCCTCGCCCCTCGCCCCTTACATGGAGTTCACCCCCGCACCCGGCGACGGAACCCTCCGCTCCCCCGGCCCCGCCGTTCCTTCCCTCGGCACCACGCCCGCCTCGCCCGCCCCCGCCCTCGGCCAGCACACCAAGGACATCCTTCGCGAGTTCGGCTTGGAGTGAGGAGAAAAGACGAGATGAGGAGATGCCGGGATGCCGGGATTAGGGGACTAGGGGACTAGGGGACTAGGGGACTAGGAAAACCTCGCAGCCCCGGCGCTTACTCATCTCCCTGCTACCCGCTTCCTGCTCCCGTCGGCAGACGTGACTAGGGGATTAGGAAACGCTTGCGTACGAGGTACCCGCTGCGATCCTCCGGAGTGCGGGAGCTTGCTCCCGCGAGAAACACGCGGCAGCAGGGCTGCCGCCATCCCCATGGTGGATGTGTCTCTGTAGCGGCCGATGCTCGCATCGGCCGAGCACCGGACGAGGT
>JAKAKG010000235.1 GCA_021813555.1 Acidobacteriota bacterium | reverse complement strand
CCCTGGGTGAGGGCCTCAAGGATGACCCACGGCGGAATGGGGCCGCCCCGGCCGAAGGCGTCGTTGGCCGAAGGCGCGAAGGCCACCATGGCCCCGCCTCCCTCGCGGGAGATGAATTTGAAGGGGAAGGCGTGGGGTAGACGCCGGGGTTCGCTCATGAGTGGCAAGGATAGCAAGGAGAAGGCAAGGAAGGGAAGGCGTCTTGGGGAGGGGGGCAGTTCGGATTTGGGATTTGGGATTTGGGATTTGAGATTTGGGATTTGGGATGGCGGTCCTCACGCGGCGGGGCTCGTAGGGGCGCACCTTTTCACTTTTCACTTTTCACTTTTCACTGTTCCCTTGCCCCTTACCCCTTGCCTCCTCGCTCTGAGGTAAACTGTATTTTTCAGGAGGCTGTCATGCTGATCGAAGTTATCCTTGGGAGGGAGATCCTCGATTCTAGGGGAAACCCCACCGTCGAAGCGGAAGTCATTTTGAGCGATGGAACCGTGGGCCGGGCCTCCGTCCCCTCGGGGGCTTCCACGGGCGAAGCCGAAGCGGTGGAACTTCGCGACGGGGACAAAGCGCGGTACGGCGGCAAGGGCGTCCTGACGGCCGTGGAGAACGTGAACGGCCCCATCGCCGACGCGCTGCAGGGGGAGGACGGCCTGGATCAACGGGCCCTGGACCTCCGGCTCCTGCGCCTGGACGGCACGGGCAACAAAGAGGCCCTGGGAGCCAACGCCATCCTGGCCGTCTCCGAGGCCGCCGCCCGCGCCGCGGCCCATTACCTCCAAATCCCCCTCTACCGTCACCTCGGCGGCGCCTTCGCCCACCGCCTGCCCGTCCCCATGCTCAACGTCCTCAACGGCGGAGAGCACGCCGACAACAACGTGGACGTGCAGGAGTTCATGTTCGTGCCCCTGGGGGCGCCCACATTCAGGGAAGCCTTACGCATGGGCGCCGAGTGCTATCACGCCCTTAAAGCCCTCCTCAAGGAGAAGAAGCTCTCCACGGCCATCGGAGACGAGGGCGGCTTCGCCCCCGACCTCCCCAGCGACGAGGACGCCCTCAAGCTGCTGGTGGGCGCCATCGAGAAGGCCGGCTACGGGCCCGGCAAAGACGTCTACCTCGCCCTCGACGTGGCCGCCAGCAGCGCGTGGGACGGAGCCAGCAAGACCTATCAGATCGGCCAGAAGCGGTCCGCCGCCGACTTGATTGCCCTCTACGAGGACTGGTGCGCCCGGTACCCCATCCTTTCCATCGAGGACGGCGTGGGCGAGCACGACCACGAAGGGTGGAAAGCCATGACCGCGGCCCTGGGCGCCAAGATCCAGCTCGTCATGGACGACTACGTGGTGACCAACCCCGAGCTCATCCGCAAGGCCGTGAGCGCGGGCGTGGGCAACGCCGTCCTCATCAAGCCCAACCAGATCGGCACGGTGACCGAAACCCTGGAGGCCGTGGAGATTTCCAAACGGGCCAGGTACGGCGTCGTGATCAGCCACCGGTCGGGCGAGACGGAGGATCCCTTCATCGCGGATTTGGCCGTCGGTGTGAACGCCGATTTCATCAAGACGGGCGCTCCGTGCCGCATGGACCGTCTGGCCAAATACAACCAGCTCCTGCGCATCGAAGAAGAGCTGGATGACTCGGCGCGATTCGCGGGACCGGATATGGTCTCGCGCCTCGGCCGGTGGAGATAGCGGAGAGCATGATTTCGTGAACCTCCCATCGGCGCCACGGCAGGAAAAGTCCAAGACCAGCCCCGCTCAGGTCGGGTGGAGCCTCGTGGTCCTGGTGTGGCTTCCCATGGCGGCCCTTCTGGTCTGGGGCCGAGGCGGCATCCTCGACCTCATGGCTCTGCGCAAGGAGGTCCAGCAGCTCCAGACCGAAGCTACGGCACTGGAGCAGGAGAACGCCCGAATTCGGGCCGAGATCCAGAAGCTTCAGACGGACCCATCCACCTACGAAGCCCTTGCCCGGGAGCGGTTCTTCCTGAAGAAACCGGGGGAGCGGGTCCTCTATATACCGCCCTCCGCCCTTCTGCCGGCCGATCCTGCCCCGGCTCCGGGCCAGCCCTCTCGGAAGAACGGAGGGGCGGCCCCGGGAGCCTCGCCGCCGCCGCCGTGAATCTTCCCCTCTCCTTACGCGCCGCCGCCGAGATGTTCCTTCCCTCGGGCCCGTGCCTCCTGTGCGGCGGCGACAGCCGCTCGGGACCGGCCCCGGGCTTGTGCCGCGCGTGCTGGCGCCTTCGGCGCACGCCATCGGAACCCGCCTGTCCCATCTGCGGCGTGCCTCTGCCGCCGGTGGAAGGGCAGGAGAGCCATCCCTGCGGCGAATGCCTCGCCGCCCCTCCGGCGTTTCATTCCCACGCCAGCGCCTACGTATACGCCGGTCCGGCCCGGATCCTCGTGCTTCTCTATAAAGACCAGCGCCGCTATCCCCTGGCTTCCCTTCTTGGACACGCCGTGGCACGCCGCGTGAGGCGCGCGTGGCCAGAAGCCTCCTGGGACGCGGTGGTCTACGTGCCGAGCACCTTGAGGCGGCGGCTGACGCGGGGGTTCGAGCCCGCCGGCCTCATCGCCATGGAGGCGGCCAGGGCCCTGGGCCTCCCCTGCCGCCGCTGGCTCCTTCCCCGCAAGGCGCCTCAGGCCCAGAAAGGATTGAGCCGGGCGGGGCGACGGACCAACGTGAGGGCCGCCTTCACCGCGCGGAAGGAGACGGTTCAAGGCAAGCGCCTCCTGCTGGTGGACGACGTCCGCACGACCGGAGCCACCCTGCGCGAGGCCAGCCGGACGCTCGCCCGCGCCGGTGCTGAGGTTCACGCCGCCACCTTCGCCATGGTTTTGACCCGCGAACTTGACCTGATGGGGACGCCGGCGGAAGCTATGGAGGGGGAAGGACCCCTGTGTGGAGTCTCAGAACCAGCTTGAATCATGTGGCAA
>JAKAKG010000044.1 GCA_021813555.1 Acidobacteriota bacterium | reverse complement strand
GAAAGGGGAGGGGTATCGCGGTCTTGGGGGAGCGGGAGGTAGGTGGCTCCTCCGGCCTTGAGGTGCGGGCCAAGCTGCGACCGCAGGTGAGCCGGTTCCTCCACGAAGACGACCCCTTCCAGGGCGAAAACAAACCGGCGCAGAGCCTCTACGTCGTTCGTGGCGAAGCGGATGAGTATGCTCCGGCCTTGCCCTGTCACCGTCTGACGAGCGCAGACGCGCAGGCTGGCGGCCCAGAAGGCCCATGAGGGGAACCGGAGGCACACCTGGCAAGCCGTTCCCGCCGGGAGCCATCCCTCGCCGCGCCTGACCTTTGGGCCCTCCGCCAGCTCGTCGTCAAACCGCTCCCCGAGCACCTGCACCGCTGAAATCTGGTGGAGGGGGAGATTAAGCAAGGCCCTCTGGTGGGGCAGGGATCCGAAAAGGACCAGCTCCCCGGCGAGGCGCGACAGGAAATACGGGTGCGCCAGGACCGGGGAAGCCTCCAAGGAGGGGCCCGTGAGGACGATCTTGCTGCGGCTGTAAAGGGCCCCGTGGATCTGTTCGATGACGGAAAAAGACGGCGGGACTGCCCGCTCCGCGGGAGGGTGAGGCCGCAGCGGAGCGGGCTGTCCAGCCTGGTGGAACACGAAAAGGGGAGACGGGTCCACGTAATGGTAGTGGCGCTCGGGGGAGTGGGCCACGGGCAGGTGCAACTCGCTCTTCATCTGGGCCAAATACCGGCACACGGACCGCTCGGTCACCCCAAGCTCCGTCGCCAGGGCCGCAAGGGTAACGCCCCGCCTTGCCCTTAGAAGCTGGTCGATGGCAGCAATCTTGAGGTGGACCTTTCGCGGCGGCATGCTGGACACGGCAACCCTCCCCCTCCAAATTCGGAGTTTTGCAAGAGCGCTGCCAGCGCACGTGTGGCTGCTAAGGCTTGATTTGAAAAGGGTTCCGAGCGGAGTCCGCGTCAAGAACCTTTGACACCGGCCGAGGAAACGTCAAGGAAGCTTGACGGCCGGTGTTCGCAGTGCGAGGGGAAGCTTACCTGCGGAGGCATCCTTGCCAGGAGGCGGGTGCCGTGGCCTTGGCTTCGGCCAGCAGCCGTCCGGCCGCCGCCGTCTCCCCCGACTCGGCCTTCATGTCCGCGGCGCGCCACAGAAGCAGGGGCAGGAGCGCACGGGTCTCGGCGTCGGTTTGCGCCTCCAGCCGCTTGGTCTGAACGAGGGCATCCATCTTCTCCAGCAGATCCGAACCGTGGTCGCCGCCCTTCCACCGGAGCCACAGGCCTACGTCCGTATCTTGGGGCGGTTCGCTGTACTCGTCCGGCTGCAAACTTTTAAGGATGGCATCCGCCTGCGCCACCCGGCCTTGACGGGCCAGGGCGTCGGCGAGCCACAGGCTGGGTTCGGGGTCGTAAGCGCACTGGAGGCGGAGGGATCCGAACCCCGCCTGGGCAGCGGCGAAGTCTCCGCGGACGTAGTCCCAGACTCCCGTGAACAGCTCTGGAAACCACATGTATTTGGAAACGCCGCTGTCTCGCTGGAGCCTCCGCAAGGCCTCCTCATCTCCCAGGTAGAGCGCGGCCCAGACCGCCGTTCGGCCCAGTTCGGGCATGGTCATCCGCACCTCTGGGGGGAGTGAGAAGAACCGGTCCAGACACGGCCGATACCGGCCTTCCAGAAAGAGCGAGCTTAGCTCGAACTCGTAGTAAGGAAGGGGAAGGTCGTGACCGGTGAATTCTTTCGCCGACCGAGCCAAAAGGTCCTGGGCTTCCTGGTGCCGGCCCAGCCCCATGAGAGCCTGTACCGAAAAAAAGCGCCCGAGCCAGTTGTACGGGTAGGCCAGGCCGTGGGGCCACTGGGACACCAGCTTCAATATGTCCTGCCACCTGCCCTGGTCCTTCAAGTAGCAGAGATCGGGCAGAAGGGCGTCAGCGGCGGCGATGTGGCCCAAGTCCGGTCCCTGGGAAAGTCCGTCTTGCACAAGTTCGCCTCGCCCCGTGAGGGTCCAGGGGGGCTGGCCGGGCAGGCTCAGTTTGATGGGGCCAGCGTGGCCTCCCTCGACCTTCAGCTTGGATACCTGTCCGAACGCGAAACACCGGTAGAAGAGGGGAGGATTCGTAGAAGTCTGGGCCAGATCGGGGGAATGGGTGGTGCGGTCCGACGCGGTGCGGGACCTTACCAGTTTCGCGGCGGCTACGAAGAGGACATCGAACAGGCGGTAGTTGGATCCCGCGTACACCACGTCATCCACACCGTCTCCGTCCAGGTCCTTGTATGCCCAATCGTAAAAGAGGCCTGAGTTGTAGACGTCCAGGGATTCGAAGGGCCGAACCACCCGCGTGCTCTCGCGCTCCCCAGCCGTGTCCAGTACTTTGAGGCCGGTGGGGTACCACGCCCACTGCCGGAGGTACACCACGAGCCGGTCCGGCGCGCCGGCCCTGAACCGGTGGGCCGAGACGGTGATGGCATACGCGGCCGAGCTTGCGGTTCCGGAGAGGGCTGCCGGCAGGGTTCTGATGAGGGCTCCGTTGCGGTCCCAAAGATAGATGGGATCGGGGGCCCTGGTTCCCGGTGCGGCCGACGGAGCCGCCCCCAGGGCGCAGGCCACGGCCGGCGATCCCTCGGGCCCGAAGAGCCCGAAGCAGGCCGATCGCACCTCCGCCGGAAGCTCTTTCTTCCACTGCAACTGGCCCGAAGGCGACCGGGCTTCGAGGACTTTCCCGCGGAAGGACAAAGCCAGGACAGAGGGCCGGCTCATTTTCCAGGCGATGCCTGCCGCGCCCAGCGCCAAGGCCGCGATCACCCCGGCCGCCACGGCGCGGCGCGTCCACCTTCGAGACCAACCCAGGCCTGGGGAACGGTTCCGCAAGGCCCTGGCCACATCTGAGGCGGAGGAGAACCGGTCCCTGGGGTCCTTCTCCAAGAGGCGGCGAACCGCCCGCGAAAGCCATCGAGGCGTTCCCGCGGCCTTGAGGGGCGGCAACGGGGGAGCATCCGCCAGGTGCTTGCTCGCCACTTCCAGGCCCGATTGGCCCTGAAAGGGCGTCTGGCCGGTGAGCATTTCGTAAAGGACGACGCCGAGGCTGTACAGGTCGGAAGCGGGGGTGGATTCCATCCCTCGGATCGCTTCGGGCGCCATGTACCCCGGCGTGCCCAGAGCGGACCCGGCCTGGGTGAGCGTGGCCCCAAGGATCTCGCCCTTGACCAAGCCGAAATCCCCCAGCTTGGCCGTGAAGCCGGGGCCGATGAGTACGTTCCCGCTCTTCACGTCTCGGTGGACGATGCCGTGGGCGTGGAGCTGGGCGAGGCCCTCCGCGATCTGGGCCGCCAGGTCCACGGCGCGGGCCCAGGGCAGGGGGCCCTCCTGCTGGATGAGGTCCTTCAAGCTGCCGCCTTCAACCCGTTCCATGGCGAGCGCGGGGCGGCCGTCTTCGAGCAGAAGGATGTGGTGGATGGCCACGAGGTGCCTGGCGTCTCCCACGGTTTGAGCGGCCTGGACCTCCCTGCGGAAGCGCTCGAACGCTTCCTCGCCGGGCACCGCCGAGTCCCACATGACCTTGAGGGCGACGGGGACCCCCATGAGCGTGTCCAGGGCACTGTAGACGGCCCCCGACGCACCCGTGCCCAGCAGGCGCTCCACCACGAAGCGGTCCGCAAGCCGGTCCCCTTCGGCAAAGAGGGGGCCCGGGTTTCCATGGGGGCGGCCGGGTACCACCGTGCCGCCGCAGGCCGGGCAGCCCACCGCGTCCGGGGGCAGAGTGCGTCCGCACTGTGCGCATATAGCCATGGCAGGGTGGAGCCCCTCCGCTCGCCTCGGGTCAGGCGCCGGAAGGACTCTTGAACTCCTTCGCGTCGATCGACAGGTCCTTGAGGTGCTTGGTGAGCGTCTGCCTCGTCACGCCCAGATGCTCCGCGGCGAGGGTAATGTTGCCCGAGGTGGCCGTGAGGGCGTCCCGGATGGTGGCGGCCGCGGCGCTGCGCCGGCTCCGGTCCAGCTCCCCAGCGGCCGCGCCAGGGTCATGCTCTCCGTGCGCACGGATGGCCGGGGACAGATGCCTCACCTGAATCATGCCGCCCTGATCCGCCAAGTGGTAGGCGCGCTTGATCTCCATCTTCAGCTCCCGGATGTTGCCGGGCCACGGGTAGGCCATGACCGCCCTGTAGGCTCCCATGGAGAGGCCCTGAAGGCCCCGCCTCGCTTCCGTCTCCAGTTGTCCCAAGAAGAGGTCCACCAGGGCGGGCAGAGAGTCCATGCGCTCCTTCAGCGGGGGGATGGTGACTTCCGCGCCCTTCAGGCGGTAGTAGAGATCCTCCCTGAAGCGGCCCTCGGCGATGGCCTTGTGGATGTCCACGTTGGTGGCCGAAAGCCACCGCACCTTGAGGGGAACCGCCTTCCTGCTCCCCACGGGGCTCACGGTGGCTTCTTCGAGGACACGCAGAAGCTTGATCTGCACGGAGGGAGGTATCTCGGCCACCTCGTCCAAGAGGATGGTCCCTCCATTGCCCTCCTCCAGCTTGCCTTTTCGTCCCGTGACGCCGCTCGCGGTGTTGGGTTCGATGCCGAACAGCTCACTTTCGAAGAGGGGCTCGGGGATGGCCGCGCAGTGGATCACCAGAAAGGGAGCGTCTTGGCCAAACTTGGCCCGGTGGATGGCGCGAGCCAGAACCTCCTTGCCCACGCCCGTCTGGCCCAGGAGAAGGACGGGAAGATCTGTAAGCGCGAGCCGCTCCAGGGTTTCCCAGACGGCGTCCAAAGCGACCAGCCGTAGGGAGGGAGCGGGGGCGCTGGCGCCGGGAACCGGGCCGGCCCCAGGGCGGCCCCGTACCAGGTCCAAGACGTAAAGGAGCGCCCGCAGGGTGCTGCCAGCTCCCGGTTTGCCCCCCAGCCACGCCGCGCGCCACAGGCCCTGGCGCCCCTCGGCCAAGGTCCGGGACGCACACGCGGGCGGCTCGGCCCATGGTCCAGGCCACAGGCAGAGGGCTCCGCTTGGACCCTCGCAGGTCACCTCCAGGGCATCGAGTCCCAAGAGGCGCTGCCAGCGGGAGCCCCAGGCGGGATCGCCGGCGAGGGCTTCGAGGGAGGCTTGGAGAAGGTCCAGAGGGACGCGCTCGCGCTCGGGAACGAGGGTATCCCCTGCGTCGCCGTCGATGCCGTCGGGGCCGTCGGCGCCGAACTGCACGGGAAAGGTGAGGGGCAGGCCCGAGGCCGTGCGCCAATCCAGGGTGGGTTCCTTCTGGACCAGCACCCAAACGGGCCCCAACGTCAGCGCGTCACCCTCGCCGAGCTCGGCCTCGATGAGGGGCTCTTCCCCGCGCAAGATTCCGAGGCGCGAACCGAGGTCTCGAACGTGAAGCCGGGGGCGGTCCTCGCCTTCCAGGGAAAACTGGCAATGCCTCCGGCTCACGCCCGGTGCCAGAAAGCGGACATCCGCTCCCTCCTCCCGCCCGACCGTAAGTTGGGGGCGAAGCATCGGAACCGACAGGCTCCGCCCCTTGTACCGGAACCTCAGTACCCACATGTAGGGTCCCCCTGAGGCCCCAAGTATACATCACCAGGAACTGGGCGGACCGGACCGAGGGAAGCAACCGGGGGATTTAGCGCCGGTGCGGATCGGGGACGGCTCCTTGGATGTGCCGGATCTGAGGGGGACCTTCACCGGCGGCGTCCACGGCCAGGACGTCGAAGCGCAGACAGGCGAGGGAAAGGCCCCGGGACCGGCAGAAGGCGCGGCCGGCTTGAAGAACCCGGCGGACTTTCCGCCCGTCCACGGCCTGTACCGGCGAGCCGAAGGTCCGGTTCTTCCGGGCCTTCACCTCCACCACCACCACCACCCCCTCCTTGGAGACGATGAGATCAGCTTCTCCGCCCCGCACCCGGAAATTGCGAGCCTCGATGCGATAGCCCTGCCCGAGCAGATATCGGGCGGCCACCTCTTCGCCCCAGGGGCCGAGCCCCCGCCGGGGAAGGAGGCCCACCTTCCCAAGAAGCTTTCGGAGGAGGATGGCGGCTCGAAATTCCATGCCAGGTAGTATGAGATACCGGAGCCGTATCCACAAGGTGTCGTGGACGCTGCTTGGCTCGCTACTGCCTGAAGCGTCCTCTGCCTTGACCTCGGGGACGAGCCGTTTCCTGCCGGATTTCCTGCAGGAGCTGGCGGCGCAGGAGGATGAACTGGGCCTGTTGCTTGGGGGTCATGGTGGCCAGAAGCTTGGCCTCCAGATCGCGCATTTTGACCTCCGACTGCTCAGCGGCTTTCTCGAATTGGGCCACCGCCTCTTTGTACGCAGGCTCGGGCGAGGCGGGGTCCGCCAGGAGGCTCTCGATCCGGTCCAGGGCGGAGCGCCGAGTATCCTGGTCAGCGGCCCGCTGGGTGTCGATGGCTTCGAGCACGTCCAAGATTTTGAGGGTCTGGGCGTCGCTCAACCCCAACCGTTCTCTCATCTTATGGACAAGGAACAGGCGCACCGTATCCCTTCTGTCCTCCCCAGGGGGCCCTCCGGGGCCGGGGGGTTGGGAGGCCTGGGCCAGGGCACCCAGGGTCATGGCGAAAGCAAAGGCGGCGACGAGGGTTCGCTTGATCATCTCAACCTCCATCCTCGGTGGCAGACAGGATTCCTTTGAGGGCCTCGGGGGGTACCGTTCCGAGGGACGCGGCTTCGGTCTCGTAGGCGCCCAGCAGGTCGGCCGTCGTGTCGGCCCCCCCCGAGATGTCAAGGACCGCGGAGGCACTGGCGAGCTCGGCGGGGGGTGTTGAGGGCAGTTTCTCCCCCGGGCGAGAGAGCCAAGCGGCCCAAAGGCCTACGGCGAGGGCTAGTGCGGCCGCCGAAGGCATGGCCCAGCCCCGAGGCCGGGAGCGCCGAACCCGCGCAAGGACGCGCCCCGCCAGGAGGTCCACCTCCTGAACCCGAGGGGCCGACCGCGACAGCCGGCGCTCGACGGCTTTCAATGCCTCCAGCTCGGCCGCGCAGTCGGGGCATGCGTTCAGGTGGGCCTGGGCCTCCTGGGGGAGAGGGCCTCCCGCCACTCCGTGCCGGAGCGCTTCATCGTGGGTCATGGGGGGCCTCCATCATTCGGCGCAGGTTTCTGAGGGCGAAGAAGTAGTGGGCCTTTACGGTCCCCTCCGCCAAGGACATGGTCTGGGCGATCTCCTTGAAGGACAGGTCCTCCCATGTTCTGAGCATCACCACCGCCCGCTGCTGGGAGGGGAGGTGCACCAGCGTGTCCCTCAGCCGCCGGGCCTCCTCCTCGTCAGATGCCGCCTGAAGGGGGGCAGGTCCCGGGGAGGGGCGGTCGGGCATTTCATCGGGAAGGACCTCGTAGCGGTGCCGGGCGGAACTCAGGTGGTTCAGAGCCAGGTTGTGGGCGATCTTGAACAGATAGGTTTTCAAGGACGCCTCTCCTCTGAACTCGGACATATGGCTCACGACCCGCAGAAAGGCTTCCTGGGCAAGGTCTTCGGCATCCGCCGCGTTGCCGGTCATGCCGCCCAGGAACCGGACCAAGGCCCCGCCGTAGGCCCGGACCATGTCGCGCACGGCGCCTTCATCGCCGGTTCTTAGCTGATCGAGCCATGCGGCCTGGTCCTCCGGCATTCCACGCTCCGTTTCTCTAGACCATCCTAAACCGGAAAGGGTTTAACGCCTACGCATTCCCTCGCGCTCAGAGGAGAGGCTGCGGCCGCTCTCCTGCCGCCGGCGCTCACCCGGATTGCGGCGTACGAGGGCGCTCGAATGTGATACGGGTCACAAGGTGTGGCAGGAAAGACTCAGTGGAAAACTTGCAAGGTCTTGAAAACGAAGAGCTTGCCCAATGGCATCCCCCTTGCTAATTCGACCCCGGAGGTGTGGCAGCTTGTACTACCAGAAGACCCTCAGGCAAGGCATCGAGTGCACGGGCATCGGCCTCCATTCGGGCAAACAGGTCACGTTGCGGCTCCTTCCTGCCCTGCCGGACACGGGCATCGTCTTCCGGCGTATGGACCAGGACGGGTTCGAGGTTTCGGCGAGCGCCTCGGGCGTGCAGCGCCTTGATTTCGCCACGACCATCGGCGTGGGGGACGTTCAGATCAAGACCGTGGAGCACCTGCTGGGCGCCTTCTACGGCATGGGCGTGGACAACGCGGTGGTGGAGCTGGACGCCTCAGAAGTGCCCATCATGGACGGCTCGGCGGCTCCCTTCGTGTACCTCATCCGCGAGGCGGGGCTCCTCAGCCAGAACCGGAGCCGCCGGTACCTGCGCGTCGTGCGGCCGCTGGAAGTTCAGGAGCAGGACCGCTGGATCAAGGTCCTCCCCTCGGAAGACCTCCGGGTCACCTACACCATCGCTTTCGACCACCCGCTCATCCACCAGCAGACCCTCACCATCCCCATCAATGAAGGCACCTTCGAAGACCAGATCGCTCCGGCGAGAACCTTCGGGTTCATGCGGGACGTTGAAGCCCTTCGCGTGCGGGGGCTGGCCCTTGGGGGGTCCGTGGACAACGCCGTGGTTCTGGGGGACAGCAAAGCCCTGAACAACGACCTCCGGTTCGTCAACGAGTTCGTGCGCCACAAGATCCTGGACGTTCTGGGGGACCTCTCCCTCTCCGGGTACTTTATCAAGGGGCACGTCCTCGTGCACAAGGGAGGCCACCGGCTCCACGCGGAAATGGCCAAACTCCTTAAGGCCTCCCTGGCGGTGAACGAAATCGAATCTTCCGAGGAGGGCTGGTCGGCACCCCAACTGGCCCATCCCCTCGCGTAACCTCCTTACTCAACTTCCTTCCTCCAACCATTGAGGGCCGGAAACCGGCCCTCCTTTTTTTGGGGGTGAGGAAGTTAGGAAGGTTACTAACTGCGTGTTTCCGTCCCGGGACTCGCCGGATTGGTCAGGGCTGGGCAATTAAGAAAAACAGGAACGACGCGCGCCGCCCTCGTCTCGCGTCCTCACGCCATGGTTTGCTTTTCACTTCTTACTTTTCACTTTTCTCTCACTCCGACCAGCCGCACTCCTTGTTGGGGCACGCTTTGGTTACGGTTCCCCCCTTGAACTTCTCCACGAGGTAGGGACTCTTGCAGTTGGGACAGGGACCGGGCACCGGCTTGTCCCAGGAGACGAAGTCGCACTTGGGGTAGGCGGTGCACCCGTAAAACACCTTGCGGCGCTTGGTGAAGCGCTTGGCCAGGGGCTGGCCGCATTTGGGACAGGGAACCTCCGAAGTCTCCCTCTGGATGTAGGCACACTTGGGATAATTGGAGCACGCCACGAAGGGGCCGAACCGCCCCTGCTTTTTCACCATGGGCGAGCCGCACTGGGGGCATTTCTCCTCCAGCACCTCGTCCCTGGCCACGGTCACCGATCCGTCCTTGCCGCGGCGTAGCTTCATGGTGGTTTTGCACTCCGGGTAGCGCTCGCAGGCCAGAAAAGGCCCGAATCGTCCCTGCCGGACCGTCATGGCGCTGCCGCACTTGGGGCAGGTCTTGGCCTCCTCGGGCACCTCCATGGGCTTCTCGTCGGGCAGGGGGCGGGTGGTCTTGCACTCGGGGTAACCGGAGCACGAAAGGAACCGGCCGAACTTGCCCATCTTGAGCACCATGGGCTTCCCACACTTGTCGCAGATGAACTCCGTGGGCTGTCCCTCCCGCCGCAGGTCCGCCATGGAGCCGTGGGCCGCCTCCAGCTCCGCCGAGAACTTGCTCCAGAAGCGCTCCAGTAGGCTCTGGCGCTTTTCGGTGCCGTTCTCCACCTTGTCCAGGTGCCCTTCGAGGCTGGCCGTGTAGCCGAGGTCGAACACGGCCGCGAAGTGCTTCACGAGCATGTCGCTGACCATCATCCCGAGGTCCGTGGGTGCGAAGGCACCTTTCTCCTTCACCACGTAGTCACGCTTCTGGATGGTGGAAATGATGTCGGCGTAGGTGGAGGGCCGGCCGATGCCGTTCTCCTCCAGGGCCTTGACCAGCGCGGCCTCCGTGTAGCGCGGCGGGGGCTCGGTGAACTTCTGCTCCCGGTCCAGAGCCAGGAGGGCAAGGGCCTCTCCCTGCTCCAGGGGCGGCAGGGCGCCCTTCTCCTCATCCGTTTCCACTTCGTAGGCCTTTAGAAACCCCTCGAACGTGCAGACGAGCCCGCTGGCCGAGAAGAGGGCGTCACCGCAGGCGGCCTGGACCTTGGTGGAGTCAAACCGGGCGTCGGCCATCTGGCTGGCCACGAAACGCCGCCAGATAAGGCGATAAAGCTCGTACTCGTCCCGCTGCAGGAAGGCCTTGACCGATTCGGGGGTCCGCGTCACATCCGTGGGCCGGATGGCCTCGTGGGCATCCTGGGCCGCCGAGGCGGGGGCGTAGAGCCTCGCCTTGTCAGGGACGTACTCGGCGCCGAAGGCCTCCGGAATAAAGGCACGAGCCGATTCCACGGCCTGAGGGGAAAGGCGCGTGGAGTCGGTTCTCATATAGGTGATGAGCCCCACCGTCTCGCCTCCCGCCAGGTCAACGCCTTCGTAAAGGCGCTGGGCTACGGACATGGTCTTGCGCACGGGAAACTTGAGGAGCCGGGCCGCCTCCTGCTGCAGCTTGCTGGTGATGAACGGGGGGAGAGGAGACCGCTTCTGTTTCTTCTTCTCCACCGAGGCGACAGACCACGCCTTGCCTTGGAGGGCTGCTCCGAGGGCATCGGCGTCCCCCTGGCTGTGCACTTCTGCCTTCTTGCCTTTCCATTGGGTCAATTTGGCCTGGAAGGACTTTTTGGCCGATCCTTCGAGGGTTGCCACGAAGGTCCAGTATTCTTGAGGCTGGAAGGCCCGAATGGCGGCCTCCCGCTCGCAGATCATGCGGAGCGCCACGGTCTGAACCCGGCCGGCCGAGAGCCCCGGTTTCATCTTGTCCCACAGGACCCGGGACACGCGGAAGCCCACCAGCCGGTCGATAATCCGCCGCGCCATCTGGGCGTTGACTTTGCACGGGTCAATTTGGCCCGGAACCGAGACGGCCTCCCGGATGGCCGACGGCGTGATCTCATGGAACAGAACCCGGCTCACGGGCTTGTCGGCCCCTTTGAGAATCTCATTGAGGTGGTAACAGATGGCCTCCCCCTCGCGGTCAGGGTCGGCGGCGAGCAGGATCTGATCGGATTTCTTGCCGGCGGCCTGGATCTCCAAGACCATGGCCTTCTTCTTCGGATCCAGGACGAAGGTGGGTTCAAAGCCCTTCTCCAGATTGACCCCTTCCTTGTTCTTCGGCAGATCGCGAAAGTGGCCCATGCAGGCTTTCACGGTAAAGCCTTTGCCCAGGTACTTCTGGATGGCCTTGGCTTTGGCCGGAGATTCGACGATGACCAGGGTGCTTGGCATCAGGTGGACTCCTTGACGGGGCGATTGAGGGCATATCTGGCCCCGGGCAATTCTACACACAGGCCAGCCATTTGCAAATCCAGGAGTCCGGCCAGGGCCCGGTGGGCCGGTAACCCCGTGGCGGCGCAGAGGGCGTCCATACCCGCTCCATCGTCGGCCCGTAGGACGCCCGCGAGGAGGCGCGCCTCGTGGCTCAAGGTCGCCACGGCGTCTTTCTCCTGGGAGGATGAGGCTATCGGTTGCAACATGCAACGAAGATGCTCGGGCAACTCGTCGAGCACGTCCCGCGCCTGCTGGACGAGTCTGGCGCCCTTTTGAATCAACGTATTAGGTCCAACACCTGTACGGCTGGTGATGTTGTGGGGGACGGCAAACACCTCTCTGCCTGTTTCAAGAGCGAAACGCGCCGTAATCAGCGCGCCCGACCGCTCCGTGGCTTCGACGACCACCACACCCCAGCTTAGAGCCGAAACAACGCGGTTGCGGAGGGGGAAATTCCGGGGAGCCGGCGGGGTTCCCGGAGCAAACTCCGTGGCTACCACACCGTCTCGTTCCAAGATCCGCCTCATAAGCCCTTCGTTTTCCCTCGGATAGGGGACGTCGATGCCCGTTCCCAGGATCGCCACGGCCCGGCCCGGAGCGGCCAGGGACCCTTCATGGGCGGCCGTGTCGATGCCGCGGGCCAACCCGCTCACGATGCCCAGGCCTGCCAGTGCCAGGTCCTGTGCCAGCATGCGGGCCACGTTCTGGCCATACACCGTGCTGAGGCGGGAGCCCACGACGGCCACGGAAGGTTGGGCCAGGGCATCCAGGCGGCCCAGGGCGTAGAGGGCCGGCGGCGGCGATGGGATGTGCCTGAGCCCTTCGGGATACCGAGGATCGCCCCAGGGCAGGATGCGGACGCCCCTCTCTTCGGCCCGGCGGTCCTCCTCTTCGCAACCCTTCCAGTCCAACTTGGCAACCGCTTTGCTTAGAGAAGGATGGACGCTGGACACCCGGTCCCCTCGGCGGAGGCGCTCTATGAGACGAGGCTCTTCAAGGAGGTCCCGGAGGTGAATCGAGGTTCCGGTGGACACGCGCGTGAGCGCGCTGAAAAGGTAGGGCATGGGATGGCTCCGGCTCAAAAGGCACTCACCTATACCACAGGCTTTCCGGCGGACGCAACGACGGGCCTCGCCGGCGAGCCTCAACCTTAAGAGGATGAAGGACATGGTATCCCGAGCCTATTTTGAACAGACCGCGCTGGTCCACCTGGACTTTCTCAACAACATAGCTGTCAAGATCACCCGGAATGAGGATGACGCCCAAGACCTGGTGCAGGAAACTTTCATGCGGGCCTTTCGGTTTTTCGACAAGTACGAGCCCGGCACCAACTGCAAGGCGTGGCTCTACCGCATCTTGAAGAACACGTTCATCAACCACTACCGCCAGCAGCATCGCCGCCCCAGCGAGGTGGACTTTGAGGCCATTGAGGAAACCCATGAGGTGCAGGTGAAACACACGGGACTCAAGCCGGGTGACCCCGAGGAGAGTCTCATCAACTCCATGCTCAGGGCGGAAGTGAGACAGGCCCTTGAGACCCTCCCCGCGGACTACAGGGAGGCTCTCTTCCTTTCACTGGTGGAAGGGTTCTCCTACCGAGAAATAGCCGAAATGGTGGGGTGCCCCATCGGCACCGTCATGTCCCGGATCCACCGGGCCCGAAAACTCATGCAGCGCGCCTTGAGCGTCCACACCAACGGCCGTCCGTGGTCCTCTATGCCGCAGGTGGCCCTCGCCCAAGGGGCGTGATCCCGCCTTAGGGCTTGTCTCCCTAAGGTTCCAAGGTGTACAATCCCTCCTCAGAGGGATGGAGACCATGATGAAACGTCCGATCGTGAACGTGTTGCTTGCGGCTGTCCTCTTGAACCTTTCCATCGTGGCGGGAGCCGCGGGGTGCCCCGAAAACGGCCAGGCCGCCCAGGACTTTAGCCTTGACCCCGTGGGCGGCGGCAAAGCCGTCACCCTGTCCCAGCTCAAGGGCAAGCCTACGCTGGTGGTTTTCTGGGCCACCTGGTGTCCCCCCTGCCGCAAGGAAATACCCCTGCTGAAGGAGCTCTACGTCCGATACGGCACCAAGCTCAACATGTTGGGCGTGGCCGTGAACTTCAAGCAGACCGAAGCTGACGTGGCCAGGTTCCGCGAGGCGAACGCGCTCCAGTACACCATTCTCTGGGACAAGGAGAACTCCGCGGCGGATCACTACTGCGTTTCGGGCATCCCCACCGTCGTTCTCGTGGACCCGCAGGGAGTGATCCGCTATCGGGGCAACCAGATCACTCCAAGCCTGATGGACCTCTTGGATCAGTACACGGGCAAGAAGGCCACCTGATTCGTGAGAACCACATCCCAGCCGCATCCGAGGCCCCCGCATCCACGGGGGCCTCTTCATTTCAAGGCTCCCGACCAATCCCCGTCGCGCATGCGCCACAGGACGGGACGGATGCGCCCCAGGTCCAGGAGCAGGGCTCCGTCCAGGTCCGTTCGGGCGACCCTCACGCCCCGCGCGGCCAAGCGGTGAAGCACCTGGGCCGAAGGGTGGCCGAAGCGGTTGCCGCGTCCGACGCTCACCAGGGCGAGCCTGGGCTCCAGGGCCGCCAGCCAGGCGGGGGTGCTGGACGTGGCCGAACCGTGGTGAGGCACCAGGAAGGCGTAGGACGGGCGGGCCCAGCCGCCCGAAACCATCTGGGCCTCGCCCGGAGCCTCCAGATCTCCGGTGAAGCACACCGATGACCTGCCCAAAGCCGCGCGGCACACCAGGCTGTGGTCGTTCTCGTCCGGCAGTCCGGGGGGCACGGGCGGGTGGAGAACCTCCAGCGTGGCGCCGCTCCACGAGAGCGTCTGGCCTCGCTCAAGGGGAACGAGCCTTGTCCGGCGCCGCTGAGCGCAGGCGGCGATTCGGCTGGAAACGGTCGTCTGGCGCGTTCCGGTCGCCGGGAAGGCCAGGAAGCCCACGGGAAGGTCCATGAGCAGATCCTCCACGGATCCCGAGTGGTCGGCGTCCCAGTGGGTGAGGATGATCCCGTCAAGAGCCCGAAGGCCCGCGGCGGCCAGGTAGGGTTCCACCACCGTCCGGCCCGACGTGGGACCCCGGTAGGCGCCGTTGCCGGCGTCCATGAGCAGGGCGTGGTCCTCCCATCGAAGGACTTGGCACGAGGCTTGTCCCACGTCGAGGACGGCCACGGAGGGGGGAGCCTTCTGCGGGAAGAGCGCGGGAACGCACCAGGCCCCCACGACGGCGGCTGCCGCCACCACCCAACCCGCCCGGCGAGCCCGGCCGGGGATGCATAGAAGGATCGCGGCGCCGCCGTAAAGGGCCACCCATCCCCAAGGGGGCGTCTCCAGGAACACCGTCCCCCAGCGTCCTTCGCCCAGCCACGAAGGCAGAAATAGAAAGAGCCGGGTGAGCAGATCGAGGGCCCGTCCCAGGAGTTGATGGACCCAGGGTACGAAGGCGAGGCCGAACATGTAGGCCGTGCCCAGCACCTGGACGGCCATGAGCGGAAGAGAGGCCAGGGGGGTGGCCAGCCATCCCAGGAGGGACACCCTGTGAAAGGCCAGGGCGATGAATGGGAGGGTGGCCACCTGCGCCGCGAGCCCGATCCAATGCAGGCGCACGAGGCTCCCGGACATACCAGGCCTGGGCAGGAAGGAGGGATAGGCATCCCAGAGGAGGAGGATGCCCAGGGTGGCGGCGAACGTGAGCTGGAACCCCGCGTCCATGATCCAGTAAGGGTCCCAAGCCAGGAGTATGGCGAGGGCCGCGGACCACGCCAGAAGTCCGCCCTGAGGGCGCGCCAGAAGGCGGGCCGCCAGGAAGACCGTGGCCATCAGCAGGGCCCTGGCCAAGGACGGCTGCCCGGCTACCACCGCGCCGTAGGCCGCCAGAAGGACCAGGGAGGCCCAATCACGCCGCCGGGGATGGAGGCGGAAGGCGTGGGCCAGGACCGCCAAAGCGATCAGGAGAAGTCCCACGTTGAAGCCCGAGAGGGCCACCAGGTGGTAGAGGCCCGAGGCGCTCAGCACGTCCACTTGACCCGGCTCCAGGAGGCCCCGCTCCCCCAGGAGGATGGCCAGGAGTGCCCCTCCGCTTTGCCCGCCGTCGGC
>JAKAKG010000043.1 GCA_021813555.1 Acidobacteriota bacterium | reverse complement strand
CTCAGCCTCATGGGGCACCCCGCGCCGGAAAAGCGATCAGTCATCAGTCATCATGAAGTGAACGTCGGCCACTCACCGTTTACCACTCACCACTCGCCGCTCACTTTCCCTTCCGATAGAGCCGGCAACAGTCGGTCACCCGCCTGAACCGCCCCTGCCACGCCTCGGGCAGGATCTCGGTTTGGCCGAGCAAGAGATACCCGCCCGCGGCCAAGGATCGGTAGAGCTTCTGGGCGATGATATCCTGAGAATCCGGCTGAAAGTAAATGAGCACGTTCCGGCAGAGGATGAGGTCGAAGGTGCCGAAGACGCTGTCGGACGGCGAGGCCGTGCGGCGGTCCAGCATGTCGTGGACCGAGAAGCGCACCCGGCGGGCCACGGCGGGAAGAACACGGAACAGCTCCCCTTCGCGGTTGAAACAAGTGGTTACGAGGCCGTAGGGCACGCTGGCCAGGCTCTCGCCGGTGTAGAGGGCCTCCTTGGCCCTGGCCAGGGCCTTTTCGTCAATATCCGTGGCGAAGATGGCGTCTTCAGGTGCCTTGTGTTCCCGCTGGGCCAGTTCATGGAGGAGGATGGCCACCGAGTAGGGCTCTTCTCCGTGCGCACATCCCGCCGACCACACGCGCACGCCGCGCTCTCCCTTGGCGGCCTTCTCGGCCAGGAGCGCGGGGAGAACCGAATCGTGCAGGTACGCGAAGACGATGGGGTCCCGGAAGAAACTGCTCACCTTGAGCGTAAGGGCTTCCACAAGGAGGTCCAACTCGGCGGGAGACGTTCGCACCATGTTCAAATATTCGCCGTATCCTGATGCACCCGTGGCGGACATACGGGAGGCCACCCTCATTGCCATGACGGATGGGCAGTAGCCCACGGCGTCGAACCCTCGCTCGGCCTTGGCCCAATCCAGGATGCTCTGAAGCCCCGCGTTACCCATGGTTTGGCCCCTCATGTTTAACGAACATAAAAAAGGATACCCCGCCCAGGGGCCTTGGGCAATAGGCCGGGATCAGGGATTAAGGGATCAGTACCTGATCACTGGCCACTGATCCTTGGCCTCCTCCTTGACCAAAACTGCTTAATATTGGTACACTTACAACCTTGCATGCGAAGAATGCGGAGTCCCGCAGCCGCAGGTGCAGGAGGAACTCCCCAATGAAATCCCAGAATGTCCTCATCATGGGTGCCGCCGGAAGAGACTTTCACAACTTCAACATGGTCTACCGGGGCAACGACGCTTACAGGGTGGTCGCCTTCACCGCCACCCAAATTCCCGACATCGCCGGCCGTAAATATCCAGCGGCCCTGGCCGGTAAGGGATATCCCAAAGGCATTCCCATCTACGACGAGAAGGACATGCCCGAGCTTATCAAAAAGCTCAAGGTGGACTTGGTGGTCTTCTCCTACTCGGACCAGTCCCACGAGGACGTGATGCACAAGGGTTCCATCGCCATGGCGGCGGGGGCCGACTTCATGATGATGGGGCCGGACCACACCATGGTGAAATCCACCAAACCCGTCATCTCCATCTGCGCCGTGCGCACGGGCTGCGGCAAGAGCCAGACCACGCGCCGCGTGGCCGAGATCCTTCTCAAGGCTGGCAAGAAGGTGGTGGCGGTGCGCCATCCCATGCCGTACGGCGACCTCGTGAAACAGAAGGTCCAGCGCTTCGCCACCCTGGCGGACCTGGACAAGCACGAGTGCACCATCGAGGAGCGCGAGGAGTACGAGCCGCACATCGTCCGCGGCGTCATCATCTACGCCGGCGTGGACTACGAAGCCATCCTCCGGGAAGCGGAGAAGGAAGCCGACGTGGTTTTGTGGGACGGCGGCAACAACGACCTGCCCTTCTACAAGTCGGACCTGGAAATCGTCGTCGTGGATCCCCACCGTCCGGGCCACGAGGTGGCCTACTACCCCGGGGAGACCAACACTCGCCGCGCGGACGTGATCGTCATCAACAAGATCGATACGGCCAGCGGGGACGACATCGACGAAGTGCGGTTCAACGTGCACGAAGTGAACCCCACGGCCATCGTGGTGGATGCGGCCTCGCCCCTCACGGTGACGGGCGCCGAGAAGATCCAGGGCAAGCGCGTCCTCGTGGTGGAGGACGGCCCCACCCTCACCCACGGCGAGATGCAGTACGGCGCCGGTGTCATGGCCGCGCGCAAGTTCGGCGCCGCCGAGCTGGTGGACCCTCGCCCCTTCGCGGTGGGGACCATCAAGGGCACCTTCGAGAAGTACCCCGAGATCGGCGTCCTCCTTCCCGCCATGGGCTACGGCAAGAAGCAGATGAAGGACCTTGAGAAGACCATCAACAGCACGAAATGCGACCTGGTGGTCATCGCGACCCCCATCGACCTGGGCCGCCTCATCAAGATCAACAAGCCCACGGTGCGCGTGGAGTACAGCCTCCAGGAGATCGGCCAGCCGACCCTCGAAACCGTGCTGCGCGCCAAGAAGTTCATCAAGTAGTCCGCCGTGCGCCGTGGACTGTTGGCCTTCGGAGGCAACGCGCTCATCAAGGCCCGGGAGAAGGGGACCATCCACGAGCAGATCGCCAACGCGGACGAGGCGGCGCGGCAGATCGTGCCCCTCGTGGACAGCTACGCCTGCTTCATGATGGTCCACGGGAACGGCCCGCAAGTAGGACAGAACCTCATCCGGGTGGAGGAGGCGGTGACCAAGGTCCCGCCCCTCCCGCTGGATGTGTGCGTGGCCGAAACCCAGGGCTCCATGGGCTACATCCTCGAGAAGGCCCTGAGCAACGAACTCCAGCGGAAGGGCACCGAACGGGACCTCATGTCGGTGCTCACCCAGGTGGAGGTGGACGCCGAGGACCCCGCCTTCCGCAATCCCACCAAACCCATCGGGCCCTTCTACACGGCTTACAGGGCCAAGCACCTCATGGAAGTGGAACGGTGGGCCATGGTGGAGGACAGCGGCCGGGGCTACCGCAAGGTGGTGGCCTCGCCCAAACCCAA
>JAKAKG010000114.1 GCA_021813555.1 Acidobacteriota bacterium | reverse complement strand
CAATCAGTTGCAGGAGGTTGGAGAGGGGCGTGGGGTTCTCGAAGGGGTGGGCCGCGTTGGTGTTGTAGAATCCGCCGCCGTTGGTGCCAAGGTCCTTGATGGCGACCTGGGAGGCCACGGGGCCGAGAGGCAGGACCTGCTCGGAGACGGTGGCGGCCTCCATGACGGGGTCGCCCCGGGCGTCCAGCACGGGCTTGCCCGCCGCGTCGAGCTTGGGCTGAGATACGGCGGCGGGCTGAAGGAGAGGCACCGTCGCCGATCCCGTGAACGTCTGCACGACGCCCTGGGACGCGAGGGCGAGGGCGAGGACGAAGGACAGGGGCAGGAGGATGTAGAGCGTGCCCCGAACCACGTCCACCCAGAAGTTGCCGAGCGTGTCGGAGCGGCGCCTCACGATGCCCCGGATCAGGGCCACGAGGACGGCCATCCCCGAGGCCGCCGAAAGGAAGTTCTGAACCGCCAGGCCCGCCATCTGGGAGAGCTGGCTCATGGTGGTCTCGCCGGCGTACCCCTGCCAGTTGGTGTTGGTGGTGAAGCTCACGGCGGTGTTGAAGGCCGATTCGGGGGAGACGGGGCCGAAGTGGAGCGGGTCGAGGGGCAGCCAGGCCTGGACCCGCTGGAGGGCGTAGAGCACCAGGAGGCCGGCGAGGTTGAAGAGGATCATGTCCCTGGCGTAGGCCTTCCATCCCGTCTCATCCGCGGGATTCACCAGGCAGACCCTATAGATCAGGCGCTCCAGGGGGCCGAGGACGCGGTCGAGGCCCACGGGTTTTCCCTCGTAGACCCGGGCCATATACCAGCCCAGGGGCCGGGCCAGGGCCAGCAGGAGCCCCACCAGGAGCCCCACTTGAACGAGACTGTTGGGGGTCATTGCAGGCTCTCCGGCTTGAGCAGGGCGTACACCAGGTAGGCCAGCAGGGCCGCGGCGATCAAGGCGCCCAGGACATTCACGCCGCGCCCTCCTTCTTGCCGAACCGGTACAGCAGATAGATCACCAGCAGACCGATGCCGCTCGACCCGACCGCATAGATCACGTTCACGCCGTCACCTCAGAGGCTTTCCAGCAGGTCCGCGAACTTCCACAGGAGCCAGAAGCACAGGCCCGCCAACCCGATCATCGCTACGTCCATGGCGCGTCCTCCAACCACCACTCGCGGCCCAATCTAGGGCGGCCGCCGTCAAGGAGGCATAAAGAGACGGGCCGGGCACGTCAAGAAAGGATCAAGGGCGGGCCCGTTCACGCGGCGGGAGTCCCGTGAGAGGAATGGGCCGCGCGGGCCCCCTGTTCTCAACGGGGGGAGAACACGGTACACTTCCCCACGCTGAGGTGGCGCCTGCCCATGAAGACGGAAAACAAGTACATCATCGCCTTCACGGCCATGCTCGGCACCTTCATGGAAGTGGTGGACACGTCCGTGGCCAACGTGGCCCTCCCGCACATGGCGGGGACCTTCTCCGCGGGGGTGGACGAGATCACCTGGGTCATCACCTCGTACCTCGTGGCCAACGCCGTCATCCTCCCCCTCACGGGCTGGCTGGGGAACTACTTCGGCCGCAAGCGAATGTACCTCTTCTGCCTCTGCACCTTCACCCTCGCGTCCCTGGGATCGGGGGCGGCGCCGAGCCTGTGGTTCCTCATCCTCATGCGGGTCATTCAGGGGCTGAGCGGAGGGGCCATGGTCCCCATGTCCCAGGCCATCCTCCTGGAGTCCTTCCCCAAGGAGGAGCACGGCAAAGCCATGGCCATTTTCGGCGTGGGGGTGGTCTTCGGGCCCATCATCGGCCCCGCCCTCGGCGGCTACATCACCGACACCTGGGCCTGGCCGTGGATCTTCTACGTCAACATCCCCGTGGGCATTCTGGCCGTCCTCATGGGCTTCCTCTTCATCGAGGATCCCGACTACATGAAGCGCCCCGAGGGGAGCGTGGACTACGCCAGCTTCGTGTTCATCGCCGCGGGCCTGGGCAGCCTGGAGGTGGTCCTCAACCGGGGCGAGCGCTACGACTGGTTCGACAGCACCTTCATCAAACTTTTCGCCTCCACGGCGGTCCTGGGCATCACCCTCTTCATCTGGCGATCCTTCACGGCCGAGCGCCCCCTGGTGGATCTGCGCGTCTTCAAGAACCGCGAGTTCGCCACGGGGACCCTGCTCATGTTCCTGCTGGGGTTCGGCCTCTACGGGTCCTTCGTCATGCTCCCCCTCTTCGCCCAGAACATGCTCGGCTACACGGCCACCTGGGCGGGCCTCATCCTCTCGCCGGGAGGCATCGCCTCGCTGCTCGCCATGGTCATCGTGGGCCGCCTCGTGGGGAAGGTGGACCTGCGCCTGCTGGTGACCGTGGGCGTCCTCATGAACGTGCTCTCCCTGTGGCTCCTGCGCTACGTGGACCTGAACGTGGGCTTCGTCTACCTCATGAGCTCGCGGGTCTTCCAGGGCTTCGGGCTCGGCTTCCTCTTCGTGCCCATCACCGTGGCCGCCTACGCCCGCATCACCCCGCAGAAGATGGGCACCGCCACGGGCCTCTTCAACCTGCTGCGCAACGAGGGCGGCTCCGTGGGCATCGCCCTCTCCACCACCTTCCTCGCCCAGCGCTCCCAGTTCCACCAGGAGCGCCTCATCGAGCACCTGACGCCCTTCAACCCCATCTACACGAACGAGCTCAAGGCACTGGCCCAGGGCCTCTTCCCCCGCGCGGGCCTGGACCACGCCACCCTGGACCAGGTCTCCCAGGGCCTCGTCTACGGCATGGTCCAGCGCCAGGCCGCCGCGGGCGCCTTCGTGGACGTCTTCTGGATGCTCACCCTCATGTTCGCCGCCATGCTGCCCCTCCTCCTCCTGCTCAGGGGACGAGGCGCGGGCGGCGAGGTGATGGCGCACTAGGCGAAGGTGCGCGGGGGGCGGGTGATCTAGGGATCGGGTGATCAGGTGATCGAAGGCCCGGGGGCGAATGTCCCCGGGCGTTTTTGTGTGAGGACAACGGCGTTC
>JAKAKG010000101.1 GCA_021813555.1 Acidobacteriota bacterium | reverse complement strand
CGGGGGAGAAGCTCGCCGCCGTGGGGCGCCTGGCCAGCGCCATCGCCCACGAGATCCGCAACCCCGTGGCCATGATCGCCAGCTCCGGAACCCTCGCCCGGAGGGCCGGCAGCGGGGATCAGCGCGACGAGATGCTCGACATCGTGGTGCAGGAAGCGAGCCGGCTGGAAAAGCTCACCACCGACTTCCTGACCTACGCCCGGACCAAGCCTCCGGACCTGCAGGCCACCTCCATGTCCACGGCCCTGGGTTACGTGGCCGGCCTGGCCAGCGCGAGGGCGGCGGAATCCTCTCTGCAGGTGGAGGCCGAATGCCCCTCAGGCCTCATGGCCTGGGCCGACCCTTTCCAGATCCATCAAGCCCTTCTCAATCTCGTGGTGAACGCCATGGACGCCTCGCCACCGGGCGGGCGGGTGCTGCTGCGCGGGGAGCAGGCGCCTGGAGGAGGGGCGCGCGTCGCCGTGGAGAACGCGGGAGGGCCCATTCCTCCGGACGCGGCGGGCCGCATCTTCGAGCCGTTCTTCACGACCAAGGCCGCGGGCACGGGGCTCGGCTTGGCCATCGCCCGGAGCATCGCCCTCGCCCACGGAGGCGGCCTGGTTCTGGAAGACAACACCGCCGGCCTGGTGCGGTTCG
Source organism: Acidobacteriota bacterium (assembly GCA_021813555.1). Classification (GTDB taxonomy): domain Bacteria; phylum Acidobacteriota; class UBA4820; order UBA4820; family DSQY01; genus JAKAJA01. The sequence goes on along the minus strand of JAKAKG010000101.1, from coordinate 14,942 downwards.
TCCTCACCCTGCCCGGTGAACCTCGTAAGGAGGACGGCCATGGCCCGTCTCCTCATCGCGGATGACGAAGCCAACCTCCGGAGGATTCTCTCCTCCATCCTCAAGGAAGACGGCCACACCGTAGCCGAAGCTCCCGGCGTGGCCGCCGCCAAGGCCCTCCTGGCGGCCAACCCTTACGACCTGCTCATCACGGACCAGCGCATGCCCGACGGCGACGGCCTCGCCCTCCTCGCGGCGGCCAGAGACGCGGACCCGTCCCTCCCGGTGGTGTTCCTCACGGCCCACGCCACCGTGGAGCTGGCCGTGGAAGCCATGCGCAAGGGGGCCTTCGATTTCATCCCCAAGCCCTTCCAGCCCGAGGCGGTGCTGGCCGTGGTGCGCCGGGCCTGCGCCCACGGCGACCTCCTGCGCGAGAACGAGCGGCTGAAGGGAGAGGTTCAGCGGCTGGGCGCATACGGAGACTTGGTGGGGTCGAGCCGAGCCCTGGACCAGGTGCGCCACCTCATCGCGCGGGTTGCCCCCACGGGAGCCACCGTTCTCATCACGGGTGAGACGGGCACGGGCAAGGAGCTCGTGGCGCGGGCCATCCATGAACGGAGCATCCGCTCCGGCGGGCCCTTCGTGCCCGCCAACTGCGCGGCCTTCTCCGAGAGCCTTCTGGAGAGCGAACTCTTCGGACACGAGCGGGGGGCCTTTACGGGCGCCGAAAAGGCCCGCCAGGGACTCTTTGAGGCGGCCCACCGGGGCACCCTCTTCCTGGACGAGGCGGGGGAGATGTCCCTCTCCCTCCAGGCCAAGCTCCTTCGGGTGCTCGTGGACGGAGAGGTGGTCCGGGTCGGCTCCACTTCGGCGCGCAAGGTGGACGTCCGCATCCTCGTGGCCACCCACCGCGACCTCCAGAAGCGAGTGGGCGAAGGCCTCTTCCGCGAGGATCTTTACTACCGCCTCGCCGTGGTTCCCATCGCCATTCCCCCGCTTCGAGAGCGCGCCGATGACATTCCGGCCCTGGTGGACCACTTCCTCCGTCTCGCCTCCTCGGATTTGAAGGTGCCCGCGCGGCCCATCGCTCGGGAGGCCGTGGAGAAGCTCAAGGGCTACGCGTTTCCCGGCAACATTCGCGAACTGCGGAACCTCGTGGAGCGGGCGTGCATTTTGGCCTCCGGAGCTACGATCGGCCCGGAGGACTTCCTCCTCGCACCCCCCAACGCACCCGCTCCGGTCCAGGAGAGTGACCCCCTGGGCGCCTGGGCCAGCGCGCTCCCAGCCGCCGTCGACCTGAAGGGCCAGGTGGATGACCTGGAACGCCGGCTCATCGTGAGGGCCCTGCGCCTCGCTTCGGGGCGGCAGGCCGAGGCCGCCCGCCTGATGCGCATCTCCCGAAGCGACCTGGCCTACAAAATCAAAAAGCACGGCATCGTTCCGGGGGAGGAGTGATACCAAGTGGAATGCCTCTCGTAAAAATACTCGAACGCCTCCCGGCATTTGGTTCAAATCTTTGAACATGAGACCGCAATGCGACCGGACTGCGACGAAGGACATCGTGTGTTTTCAGCAGCTTAGATCGCATTCGAGGTCTGGCATCCGCCTTGCGTTAGGTAAGCCTTCCCGGTGCGCGGTGCTCCGGGAAGGGACGAATAAGGAGCCGGATCCCATGAAGAAAACCCTCATGATTCTCGCACTGGCCGCCGCCGTGGCCACCCTCGCCACCGTCACCCTCTCCGCCGCCCCCGCCTCCACGGGCAAGACGTTGGACAACCTCCAGGCGGCGTTCAACGGAGAGAGCAACGCCCATGCCCGTTACCTTGCCTTCGCCGTGAAGGCCGACCAGGAGGGCTACGGCTCCGTGGCCAGCCTCTTCCGTGCCGCTGCCCGGGCCGAAGAAGTGCACGCCGGCAACCACGCGGCGGTGATCAAGTCCATGGGCGCCACGCCCACGGCGGACGTGAAGGCCCCCGAGGTGAAATCCACGAAGGAGAACCTGGAAGCGGCCATCAAGGGCGAGACCTACGAGCGCGACACCATGTACCCCGAGTTCATCGCCGTCGCCAAGACCGAGCGGAACAAAGATGCCCTCAAGTCGTTCAACGAAGCCAAGATGGCTGAGGGTGAGCACGCCAGGCTCTACACCGAGGCGCTCACGGGCCTCGACGGCCTCAAGGGCAAGACCCAGAGCTACTGGGTGTGCACCGTCTGCGGGTACACGGTCACCAAGATCAACTTTGACAAGTGCCCCTCGTGCTTTAACCCCATCGACAAGTACGTGGAAGTGAAGTAATCTCCGGGCCCGCCGCGCCCGCTCGGGGCGCGGCGGGCCCGGCATGGCCCCGAACCCGTCCGGCCCCAAGGAGCCGGCCCTTCAGATGAGGACTCGCCATGGAACTGCCCCCCATCCCCAGTTGGGACGGCCTTCACCCGCTGATCGTCCACTTCCCGGTGGCCTTGCTCCTGGTGGCTCCCCTGTTCGTGGTTCTCGGAGTCATTTTCAGAGACAAGGGCAGAGTCTTCCTCACCTCCGCCCTCCTCCTCATGGTCCTGGGCACCATCGCGGCCTTCGTGGCGGTGGGCTCAGGCGAAGCGGCGGGCGAGCTGGCTGACCGGACGCCGGAAATCAACGCCGTCCTCCAGCACCACCTCAAGCTTGCGGAAACAAGCCGCCTCATCTTCACGATCCTCACGGTGATCTTCGCCGTCATCCTCTACGGGCCCACGCTCCTCAAAAAAGAGCTCAAACGGCCCCTGGCCCTCGCCCTCTACGGCTGCTTTCTGGTGCTCTACGCCGGAGGGTCCCTGGTGCTGACCAACACGGCGCACAACGGGGGACGGCTGGTCCACGAGTTTGGCGTGAAGGCCATCATGGACCCGGCTCCCCTTCCCGGCCAGGCCATGGGCAAGCCCCTCGACGCGGACGACCGCGTCAGGGACGGCCAAGGGGTTCACCAGGACACCGAAGCGAAAAAAGACTGACGGAAGCGCCCTCGCGGGCCCCGCCTCGCCCGGACCGCCTCATCCCGCCGCGTTCAGCAGCCAGCGGAGGACTTGAGGCTCGAGACCGGGCGGGGCTTCTTTTTGCTGGAGGTCCAGATCGGAGGGAAAGCCCACGTGGCCGCCCCTCTCCAGCCAGCGCACGTGGAGGGCGGGAGGCGCGGGAGAAACCCACGGGCGCAGGGTCTCCACGGGTACCATGGGGTCTCGCGTGGAGGCCAGGAGGAGCGACGGGACTTTGAGATCCCGCAAATGAGGGGCCACGCTTGCTTTGGCGTAGTAATCCTCGGCGCTGGAAAACCCGTGTCGCGGCGCCACCACGGCTTCGTCCCAGGCCCGCAGGGTCCGGATGCGGCGCGCCACCTCCACGGGGACGGGGACGGGGCGCCGCGCGGCCACCCGCCTGTAGATATCGTTCAGCCCTGCCAGCAGGTACCGCCGGTAGAGCCAGAGCGCGGGCCTGTCCATGGCGGCGCAGCAGGAGTCCAGCTCCAGAGGAGAACACACCGCCGCCGCCGCGCGCACCCGGGGGTCGGGCTCGCCCGACGCGTACCGCAGAACCAAATGGCCGCCCAAGGAGTAGCCGAGGAGGAGAATGGTTTGATAGGCGCCGGCTTCGGAGATGGCCAGCGCCGCCGCCAGATCGTCCGTGAGGCCCGCGTGGTAGAAGTCCTCGCCGGATCGGTCCGCCCCCCGAAGGTTCAGACGCAGGCAGTCCAGCCCCGCATGCTCCGCCGCCACGGCCGCCCGGACGGCGTAGCCGCTGGCCGCGTGGCCTCCCAGCCCGTGGACCACCACCACGAGGGTTCCCTCTCCTCCGCCGCGCCGTCGAAGGCGGCCCGTGATCCTCACGGGGCCCCTTTCGCGGTCCCGTATGACGGTATGCCAAAGCTCCGATGCGGGTGCGGCCGGACCCGCCACCCGGTGGAGGATGGGAGGCGCGATGGTCCAGTAGTGGGCGCTGATGGACACGGGGTCTCCTTCTCGCAAGCTCCACGATGAAGTTTTCTTGCCCGCTCCCGGCGAGGGATGAGGGCTCTTCTCACCCGGCGCGCCGTGTCACTTAACCACGGCACGGCGCCCGATTCAATGGACGGGCGGAGGGCCCGCGGTGGTGTCGATTGCAGGACCCGCGGTCAGGCGGTAGAGTGGTCTGGCGCCGCCGATGCGCGCGGAGAAACGGCCATGCCCTGGGACCCGGACCTGTACCTCGCCTTCCAGAAGGAGCGCTTCGCTCCCTTCGAGGATCTCCTTCCCGTGATCCGCGTCCGTCCGGGGCTCTCCGTCGTGGACCTTGGGTGCGGCACGGGCGAACTGACCCTCCGGCTCGCGGACCACCTGCCCGGGAGCGAGGTCCTGGGCGTCGACACCTCAGAACCCATGCTGGAGAGAGCAGCGGCCCTTCAGCGGCCCGGCCTGCGCTTTGAGCGGCGAGACCTTCGCCGCCTGGACGGAGCGTGGGACCTGGTGTTTTCCCACGCCGCCATCCACTGGGTGGAGGATCACAGGGCTCTGATCCCGGCCCTGCTCACCCATGTAAACCCGGGGGGCCAGCTCGCGCTGCAGTTTCCGTCCAACCATCATCACGCCGCCCACCGAGCCGTCGTGGAGACGGCCGGAGAGGAGCCCTTCAAAACGGCCCTGGAGGGCTGGAACCGGATCTCGCCGGTCCTCCCCATGGCGTCCTACGCGGAAATACTCTACGAAGAAGGGGTCACCGACATGCGGATTTTCGAAAAGATCTATCCTCACATCATGGAGAACGCGGACGCCTTGGCCATGTGGCTCTCGGGGACAACCCTCGTGCCCTACCTGGACCGCCTCGATGACCTCTATCGCGAGTACTTCCTCCAGGCCATGCGGCGGAAGCTCCGCGCCCTGTGGCCCTCCGGGCCCGTCTTCTATCCCTTCCGGAGAATCCTCCTTTCGGCCGTGCGTCCCGAGGTGGCCCCATGAAAGCCGGCACCCTGGCCGCCGCGGTTCTGGCCGTGCTCTTCCTCGCCGCCGCTCCGCCGGCCCGATCCGCATCGCCCGGAGAGGAGGCCGTCATCCTCCGGGTCCACCAAGCCGGGGGCGACATCACAGCGGAGGCGCCTTGGACGTTCCTGTGGGCCCTCAGCCAAAAGCCCACGGGGGTGACGCTGGGCATCGGACAGTTCAAGGGCCGCTCCGTCCGCATGTCCGCCGACCGCCTCATCCGCATGCTTCGCGACGTCCCCGCGGGCACGAAGGAGACAGCGCTCTTTACCCGGCAGACGGATCAGGGCCCCGTCGCTTTCTTCGCCAGGCGCGTCTCCCGACCGATGCCTCCCAGGAGCCATCCGGCCCTCTTGCTCGTCCTGGATCTGAACCGAAGCGGGGCTTCCCCGACCCACCTCGTGTTGCCCTTGGCCGGGTCCGCTGCCGTGGCCGAGACCCTCATGGCCGCCGTGGGACTCCATCCCGACAGCGACGTGGGCCCCCTGCTGGACCGGAGCATCGAGTGCGCCAAGGGCCTTGGCACGGGCCCACTCCTGAAAGCTTCCGCCTCCGACGCCGCCCTCACCCTCACCCTGCGGTAGGGACCCCGCTTTGGTGCCAATCTGACCGTTTTGCCCGAACATCACCCGCGTCAGAATGACCCTTCCAGCCAATGGGGAAGCGGCGCGGCGGTGGCCTGAACCCGCAGCTTGAGCGCGCAATTCGTTGAAAATGAGTGCGTTGTGCGCGCGGCGGCGGGCCGGGCCGCTCCCACCCGAGATTGGCACGAAGGTCGCATGAGGCCCAGCGGTTGAGGGTTTGGGTTCCCTGACCAGAAGCGTACCTCTCATCATGAATTGCGTAAGGAGGATAGGATGAAAAAACTCATGTTAGCCCTGACGATGGTCCTCGCGGGCGGTGTGGCCGCCCTGGCCCAGACTCCCGCCAGCACGCCCTGGTCCTGGCAGCTCCAGGCCGGCTACAACAACAGCAGCAAGTGGCTGGACAGCGGATGGAACGGCGCCACGAGCATCGGCTACCAGTTCACGGACGCCTTCAAGCTCAATTTCGACCTCGGATACTTCGAGGGCAAAATCAAGGACACGAACGTCAAGGACAACATCTGGACCTTCATGATCGCCCCCACCTACGTCTACAACGTCACCTCCAACGACCAGGTGTACGGCTTCATCGGAGCGGGCGTTGCCGATCGCAGCTCGAAAACGTATGTCATGAACGGCTTCCCCGCCGTCCGGGTGCCCAGCGAATCCAAGTGGGCCGCCGAGGCCGGCGTGGGCTACAACCACTTCTTCACCCCGAAGGTGGGCTTGAACTTGCAGGCCACCTACACGCACATGGCTTTCGATCCCAAGATCGACCCCGTGGACGCCCGCGTGGGCCTCATCGTCCGCTGGTAATCTGACCTTCCGGGAACCCAGCAACCCTGAGGGGGGCGCGAGCCCCCCTCTTTTCGTTGTCCGGCGTTGTCAAAGGGGAATCCAACTCCGGCGATCGTCCCCGGCGGATTAGGGAGGAAACCTACCCCGAAACCGTGGCCTTGCGTTCGAGTTTTCCCCAACCCACGTGAGGGCCCTTCACCGCCGTGAGCACGGCCTTGATGGCCACGAAGTACATGAGCTGGCGGTAGATGAACCGCTGGAGGGGCAGCCAGAGGAGGAGGCTCCACTCCTCGTCCCGTTCCAACAGGAAGGCCAGGACCGACGCCCCTGCGTCCACGGCGAGGAAGAGGGCGTAATAGAAGAGCACGTGCAGGAACCCGTGGCCCGCGTCGCTCGACGGGTGGAAGCGCTCCTGAAAGAGGGCCGTCACGAGGGAGGCCACCACGAACAGATCCAGGACGGGCGAGATGAGGGGAAAGAGCACCTGGAAGATAAACACGTTGGGAATGGCGAAGAGGCCCAGGGCCCCGTACTTGGGCCGGAACGCTACACGGCGGTGTTTCCATGCGGCCTGGAGGGTGCCGAACATCCAGCGGAAGCGCTGTTTGAGGAAGTCTCGCACGGTGTCGGGGGCTTCCGTGTACGCCACGGCCTGGTCTTCATAGGCCACCTTATAGCCCCGTTCCAGGATGGACAGGGTGAGGTCCGCGTCCTCGGCGAGCGTCTCGGGGGTAAACCCACCGGCCTCCAAGATGAGGGATTTGCGCCACGCGCCCACGGAACCTGGAACCACGGTGATGCAGTTGAGGACGTCCATGGCCCGGCGGTCCATGTTCTGGCTCGTGATGTACTCCAGGGCCTGATAGCAGGTATGGAGGTTGATGCGGTTCCCCACCTTGGCGTTGCCCGCCACGGCGCCCACCTCCGGATCGGCGAACCGCCGGACGAGCCGGGAAAGGGTCTGAGGGACGAAGACCGTGTCCGCGTCCAGGGCCACGATGATCTCTCCCTGGGCCCTAGCGATGCCGAAATTGAGCGCCTTGGCCTTCCCTTCGTTGGCCTTGGTGAAGATGCGCACCCGGGGGTCCGCACCGAAGGCCCCCACGAGCTCCGCATAGGTGGCGTCCTTCGATCCGTCGTCCACGGCGATGACCTCGAAGTCCCCATAGTCGGACGCAAGCAGGGCGCGCATGGTCTGGGCCACGACTTTTTCCTCGTTGTACGCGGGGACCACGACGCTGACCGCCGGGTGGAAGTCCGCCGGGAACGTCCGGCGGCGATCCATCCACCGCTGCACTACCGCCAGGAGGCCGATGAAGCAGAGCCGCGCGCACCCCAGAATGATGCCCGCCAGGAACAGGCCGTAGAAGAGCGAGGTGCCGCCGCCCAGGATGAGAAACACCAGGTCGTCCGCCCCCGTCAAAACCCGTTCTCCCGCCGGGGCCGGCGGCATGACCTGGTTCCGCGGCAAGCCCATGAGGTCGGAGACGCCCACGAAGGTGAAGCCGCGGGCTTTGAGGGCCTCGATGATGCGGGGCAGGGCCACGAGGGTCTCGTCCCGGTTGCCCCCGCCGTCGTGCAGCAGGATGACGTTCCCCTCGCCCTTCACGGCGCCCTCCACCGCCGCCCGCACCACCACGTCCACGCCCGGCTGGCTCCAATCGCTGGGATCGATGAGCATGCCGATGGTGTAATAGCCCATGCTGCTGGAGAGCACGAGGGGCTTCACCTCGTCGGGGGTGGCGGGCTCCACGTCCTCCGCGTAGGGCGGCCTGAAGAGAACGGTGCGGATGCCCAGGCGGCTCTCCAGGAGGCGCTGGGTGGCGTTGAGCTCCAGGGCGAGCTGGCGGTCGGAGATGAGGGCGATGTTGGGGTGGGAAAAGGTGTGGTTGCCCACCTCGTTGCCCTCAGCCACGGTGCGCCGGAGGATACCCGAATACCGCTCGGCGTTCACCCCCACGATGAAAAACGTGCCCGGGACTCCCTCGCGCTTCAGGATGTCCAGGATCTTAGGCGTGTATTCGGGATCGGGGCCGTCGTCGAAGCTCAGGGCGATCTTCTTCGGATCGGTCCCGCCCCACCGCTCGATGACGTAAGGCGAGGGAAAACTGAGCAACTTCTCTGATGTGATGAGGCCCCGCTGGTCGTCGTAGGTGAGGTCCCGCCGCCCGTCCTTGGGCGTGGCCGCCACTTTGAGGATCTCGCCCTTCCCCTCGTAGTCCAGGTCGTACCCATAGTGGAGGGTGCCGAGGGAGACGGCCGAGGCCCTGTCCTGAACCTTCCGCCTGCCGAAGACGGACCAGATGGAGGGATCTTCCGAGCCCAGCCGCCAGAGGGCGTACCCGCGGGGTTGAAGGGACGCCGCCGCTCTCATTTCGTTGAAGGAGGTCACGGCGTTGAGGAACCACACGTGGTGGAGGGCATCCACGTCGTCGTAGTAGTCGTAGGCCGGGTTGAGCGCGTTGGGATCCAGCGCGATCTGGCCTTCCGATTCCTCGGCGGTCTGGATCGCTTCCTGGAAGGAGAGCTCGTTGGCCCCCTTGGTTTTGTCCTTCCAGTCATAGCCGTAGTTGCCCAGGGCCACCACCATTTTGGCAGGGCCGATTTCCGCGGCCCGGGCCGTGATGTTCCGAACAAACCAGTCCTGGGAAGCCAGGGGCCCCGCCTCGCTGTCCGAGTAGTGCTCGTCGTAGGCCATGATCACGAGATAATCACAGTGCTTGGCCAGGCCCGCGTACGGCCACGCCTCGTCATCGGCGGGAACGCTCTCGGAGACCTCCAGCTTGAGCGGATGACAGGCGGCGTAGAGCTCGGCCATGAAGGCCTCCAGCGCCACCATGCTCTTCTCCGGAACGCTCTCGAAGTCCACATTTACGCCCTGCAGGCCCTTGGCTCGAAGAAAGGCCACGATGGCCGCGACGGTTTTTTGCCGGGCCTGCGGGTCGCTGAGCATCCCCGCCACACCTTTTGAGTCCCAGCCCTGATCCACGCCGTGAAAATTGTTAATGAGTGCCATCACGGGCATATGAGGGCGCAGGGGACGGAGGTAGGCGAGGAAGCGGTCCACCTTGGGCTCATCGTCCACCGCCACGGTTCCGTCGGCTCCCATGAGGTGAAGCCATTCGGCCGTGACCTTGTCGAGGGAGGCGAGGTTGGTTTTAAAGGACGTGAAGCTCGTGTCGTCCCAGTTCACGTAGAAGCCCGAGATCTCCGGTGCCCCTTCCCTCCCCGCGGGCTTGGGTACGGCAACTTTGGCGGCATGCCGCTTGGCCGATTCGGCGAGCTGGGTCTTGGCCCGCTGGAAGGCGCGTTCGGGGGCGTCCATGACCCACGGGCGGCGGGGAGGAGCAAGCAGGTGCCCTGGCCCCGGGAGAACCCTCGGCGACTTGATGCCGAGCCCCGGCAAAGCGGGGCTGATGAGGACGCTCGCCGCAGCGATGCCGAAGGCCACGGAAAGGAGCGCCCCCAGCCCCAGGAAGATGACCCGCACCCACCGCCACCGGAGATTCCTCGGGTCGTGAAAAATGGCGCCCGCGCGGATGTCGCTCATGAAGGAGCCTCGCTCGTCCCCGGCCTCACGCCGTCAACTGCCCCTCTTTGAGGAGGGCGGACATGGCCTTGAACTGGAGATGGTCTTTGCTCTTCGCCCACTCGAAGGCCACGGACTCATGGTTGGTGAGGACGGCCCCCGCTTGGACCATGCGCTCCAGAGCGTGGCGCCGGTATTCCTCGCCCCGTCCGCTCACGCATTCCCAGCACACGTGAACCTGGTGGCCCGAGCCCAGAAGCTCCACCACCGTCTCCATGACGCACACGTGGGCCTCGATGCCCGCTACCACGATCTGGCGGCGGGAAGGAGGGAGCCCCGCCCTCGCGCGGCTTAGCAGGACTTCGAACTGGGGATCGCCGCAGCACCCGAAGGCGGTCTTCTCCATGACGAACTTGGGGCCCGTCAGGGCGTCGAAGGCCGCGCGGACCCCGGGATGGGTCGGACCTATGCCTTTGGGGTACTGCTCCGTCAGGACCACGGGGACCGAGAAGAGGCCGGCGAGCTTCAGAAGACGGACCGTGGCCCCGAGCACCAACCGTGGGCGGACGACCATGTCCATGAGCTTTCCTTGCAAGTCGATGGCCACCACTATGCTCCGGTCCACATCCAGCAGTTCCATTCATGGCTCCCTTCGTAGACATTATAGTGGAATTCGGAATTCGAAGATGAGGTAACATACCAAAGGCCGACGCCATTCCAGTCCCCGGTCTTCGGTCCCCTGCATGCCACCCCCTTGCGGACTATCTCCTCATCCCGTCATCTCCTCATCTCCTCATCTCCTCATCCCGGCATCTCCCCATCTCCTCCTCCCGGCATCTCCCCATCTCCTCCTCCCATCTCGCGTCCCGCGCTTCCTCCCGGCCCCGCCGCCTTCCCAGCGGATACGTCCTTAGAATCCCTTGCAAAATCTGGAGATTCGTGCAAGAATGAATTCTTGCTTGTCCGGGGCCCGGCCACCTGGCCATTTTTCAGCGCCCTGGAGCCGAACGGCGGACTACCGGCCATCCCTCCGTTCCAACCTTACGAAAGCCGGAAAGTACCTCGCGGGTAGGCATAGGTCCGCACGGACCATGACCCCGCAGAAAGAGTGGCAAAGCATGTCCTTTTCCTCCTTCGGGCTGGACCCCAGGCTGTTGAAGGCCGTGGAGCGTCTCGGGTTCGAACACCCCACCCCCATTCAGAGCCTCGCCATACCGCCCCTCATGGAAGGCCGCGACGTTCTCGCCGCGGCGGCCACGGGGAGCGGCAAAACAGCCGCGTTCCTCCTGCCCATCCTTCATAGGCTCCTGGACAAACCGCGCGGGGTCACCCGCGTCCTCGTCCTGGCCCCCACCCGCGAGCTGGCGGCCCAGATCGCCGACCACCTTCGGGAGCTGGCCGGGTCCACTTCCCTCAAGGGTATGGCCGTCTATGGCGGCGTCGGCATGGGCCCCCAGGAGCAGGCCCTTCGCAAGGGTTTCGATGTCATCGTGGCCACCCCCGGCCGCCTCCTGGACCACATGCAGTACAGCTACGCCAAACTCTCGGGCCTTGAGGTCCTGGTTTTGGACGAGGCGGACCGGATGCTGGACATGGGATTCCTTCCTGATATCCGGCGCATCCTCAAGCAGCTTCCGCAGAAGCGCCAAACCATGCTCTTCTCCGCCACCATGCCCGCCCCCATCGTGGAGCTCTCCCGCGACATGCTCCACCAGCCCGCCGCTCTCAACATCGAGCGCAAGGCAGCCCCGGCGCAGGGCATCACCCACGTGGCCTACCCCGTGCCCCACGAGCTGAAATCCAAGCTCCTCTTGGAGCTGTTGAAGAACGCCGAAATGAAAAGCGTCCTGGCCTTCACCCGGACCAAGCACCGCGCCAACCGCCTCGCGGACTTCCTTGAGAAGCGGGGCGTATCCGTCACGAGGATCCACGGCAGCAGGAGCCAGGCCCAGCGCACCGAGGCTCTGGCGGGCTTCAAGCGGGGCAAGTTCCGCGTCATGGTCGCCACGGACATCGCCGCCCGGGGCATCGACGTGGAGGAGCTCGGGCTCGTGGTGAACTTCGACGTTCCCGGCCTTCCAGAGGACTACATCCACCGCGTGGGCCGCACGGCCAGGGCGGAAGCTACGGGCGACGCGTACACCCTCGTGTCTCCCGATGAGGAGCATGATTTAAGAGGCATCGAGCGCCACCTCGGCAAGGCGTTGCCGCGCCAGAAGATCCAAGGCTTCGACTACACGGCCAAGCCGGAGGAACGCTTCGAGGTGCCCCTCGCCGAGCGCATCGCGGCTATCCGCGCCCGCAAATCCGAGGAGCGCGCGCGAGCCAAAGCCAACGCCGAGCGCCGCGGCGCACGGTCTCAAGCCCCCCAAGCCCAGCCCCATGGCAAGCCTAAGCCCAAGACCGCCTGGCGTTCGGACAAGCCCCAAGAATCCCGTAGCCCCTCGGAGCGATCCTCCAGGCCTTGGGCGGCCAAGCGTTCCGAAGGAAAGCCGCAGGGATCACGAGTCCCGGCGTCCAAGGGGAGCTTCAGCGGCCGGGGAAGCACCGAGCCCATCTCGGCTCCAATCCCGGCCCATCGAGAGGAGCAGCAGGACCACCGATTCGAGAGACCCGCGGCACGTGCCCGCCGTCCCGCCGCCGCACCGCCCAGCGGGTCCGAAGGCCGCCGTTCCTCCCAGGAACATGAACACGAATCCAGCGCCCGGCCCCGCGTGTACGGGCACACAGGCGCGCAGGCGCCTCAACCCGCCCCCGCCCACTACCCTCGGACGGGAAATCATCCCAGCAGCAAGGGCAAAGGCGGCGGCAAAGGACATTAACCTTCCGGATCTCGCTTTACGATACCAAGGAGCGGGCCCTCGTGCCCGCTCTTTTTTTGCGGTCCGAATGGTCCGCGGTCTGCCAGGTCAGACGGCTTGGATGCCCTTGGGCGTGCTGCGAAAGTGGGCAGGGGGCCGGCCGGTCCATGTGACGGTGCCGTCCGGGCGCGCCAGCAAGTCCCCGCCCGAGGGGATGCCCCAGCCGTCGCTGCCCTCGGGAAGGAGGCGCAGCAGGGCCCGCAATTCGGTCCACCCGTCGGCCTCATCGTGGGTGTCGCACACCAGAGGCGCCACGGCCAGGCAGGGGAAGATTTCGGCGGAGGCGTCATCCAGCGGGTCCCTCCAGCGAATCCATGACCGGCCGAGCATGATGCTCCCAGCGGAAAGACCGATGAAGGGCTTGCCTTGTCCTGCCAAGGACCGCAGGTACGGGCTCAGCCCGTGGCGGTCGAGGGCCGCCATCCCCAGTTCCACGTCCCCTCCCGAAACGAAGACCGCGTCAGCACCGTCAAGGCCGGATCTCGCCGCGGAGAGATCGGGCCGCCTGCCGCCGAGGTCCACGTTCACGATTTGCCCGCATCCGCAGGCCTTGAGGAGCTTAGAGATCATTAGGCGGAACGGGACCGACTCTCCGGCGGCACACCCGAGGTACGCCAGGGTCGGGGCCTCTTTGCCTAGGGCGGCCAGGGCACGCCGCAAGGCCATGTCCGCACGGCCATTTCTCCCTCCTGGCGAGCCCGCCAGAAGGGTGACGGCCCTCGCGTTCACGAGCCGGACCCTTCGCGGGCGGAAGAAGTCCATGGCGGACCCTTGGCCATGAGGAACTTACCGGAAGCCTCGGGCTCCAGGTCGGAGAACCTGTCAATTCGGGCTATGGCATGGCGCCCGTAGAGTTCCCGAAGAGCGTCATGCAGGCGGTCCATCGCTCCGCGCCTTCCTCGTTCAGGAAGAACGGCCTTGAGAACGTAGATGCCCTCCCCTTCCTGGACCAGTTGGTAGGTGATCAGGGCTTCCTCGGAAGCGAGCACGCCATCGAGCTCCGCGTGGGTCACGGGCCGCCCTTCGGGTGTGCTGGTGAGGGATATCTTTCGTCCTTCGAGGGATTTGAGGATGACAGCGCCGTTTCTCCCGCAAGGGCACGCGGGCTCCATGCTGATCCGGACCAGATCGCCCGGGTCGAAACGCAGGAGGGCCGTCCATTCGTTTCCGAAGGGGGTGACTCTGAGGGATCCGATGCCCGCCTCAGCTCCCGGCAGAGGAACAAAATCCGCCCGGCACGATGCCGCGTTGAGGTGGTGTGCACCGTGCTCGCACTCCATGAAAACGTATCCCGCCTCCGTGGAGCCGTACGATGACCCCAGAGGCGCGCTAAAGATTCGGCTTATTTGTCTGCGATGCAACAACGACGGGTATTCGTACGTGAAGAGAATGATGTCCGGCTGGGCGACGGACAGCCCCAACCGTTCCGCGCCGAGTGCGAATCTGGCCAGGTAGGAGGGATTGCATTCCAGCACGTGCGGCCTGTACTCGTCCAGCTCGCGCGCGATCCGGATGAGCGTTTCGTCGGTCCATAAGAGCGGCGACGACCGCTCGTTCAGATACAGCAGCCGCCCCAGCCTTCGCTCCTGAAAGGACAGCTCCCTTCCGTCGCTGGCGGGGCCCACGTTTCGAGCGCTCGTGAGGATCGCTTCACGGTGCGCGCCCGTGCAGACCCTGGCCGTGACCGCGTGCAGCTTCCACGATTCCTGTTCCGAAAAGTCCCACCAGCGCTGGTTCCAGACGTTTGTGACTCGCTCCTCCGTGGTGCCGCTCGTGGCGACGAGCTCCACGTCCCCGCGCAGAAGGCCCTGGTCGAGGTCCTTCTCCCGCGGAACGAGTCCGTAGGGAAAGGCCGCACGGATGAACGCCTTGTCCGTATGCGGAAGGGCCGCGTATCGCTCATCCACGGTGGCCGCCGGGCCCAGGTCCATGGCCCGCCATGATTCGTAGGCCTGTGTCTCGTGGAGAGCCCGGTGGAGCGCCTCACTTGATGCCGTTTGGTAAGGGCCTTCTGTCATGGATAGCTTCGCCGTTCGTATTGGACCACACTCGCTATCCAGGCACAAGTGAGTGCTGGCCAGCTCCGAGTGACGGATCCGCAATAACATCGACATAGGTAGGCCCTCGCGGGCTTTCCCTGTCACACCACCGTGCGTACGGGTCCGTACACGGCGGTTCGGTGAGTTGTGCGGTCAGCCCGGTGCGAGAGAG
>JAKAKG010000198.1 GCA_021813555.1 Acidobacteriota bacterium | reverse complement strand
TCGCAGGCGGCGCAGAGGTAGTTGGCGGAGCCGCCGGCGAGGACGGGGCGGTTCACGACGCAGGCCTTGCAGAGGTAGTTGTGGCACTTGGTGCAGCGCCAGCCGGCGGCCTGGTCCCGGTGGTTCGCGCAGTGGTCCTCGTCCCCGTGGACCTCCTTCTCGATCTGCACCTTTTCGGCGAAGAAGTTGTAGAGAGCCGGGAAGGAGCGGACCGGTTGCCAGTCATCGTCCATGACCCGGGCCAAGTCGTTTTCAAACAACCCGCCGCTCAGTACCATCTGGCGAAGGTCCTGGAGGCGGTAGGGGCCCGGGCGAAAGTCGGGGTTGGGGTTGGTGAGGCGGATCTCCCAAATGGGATCGTCCACGGGTGCGGGGGCGGCGGGAGCCACCGCCGGCATGCCCGCGGCCGGGGCGAGGATGATGCGCCCGTCGGAGAAGATGACCAAAGGGGCGCCGCAGGAGGTGCACTTGCCGCGTCCTCCGGCGGGAGGGATGCGCTCGGCGGGGACCATAAAAGGGGCCATGCACGAGGGACAGCGAAACTCGAGATTGGCCAACCCCGTCCTCCTCCCCGTGTGCCTCGGGCCCTTCGCATCGAGTTCACGAAGGGCACGGACCGCTTGCTAGCCTCCTCATTATAGAAAGCCGCCCTCGGTCCGTCAAACGAGCGAGGGCGCATCCTCTGCCCCTCGTGCGCGCTCATGGGGCTCTCCAGCGGCGCGCCCGTTTCCGCTGGTTCCCGCCGTGGCGCGGGCGCCCTCGCCCCCCGCCCAGTCCCGTGGCGTGGGCGCCCCCGCCCGCGATCCTCGTGAGTGCGCAAACGTGGTGCAGAGTGAAAGGACGCGGCAGCATGGCTGCCGCACTCCAAGCTAATCAACCGCGGCCGCAGGGCTGCCGCGCGCCGAGCAAAAAAATGAGCGCCCCTCGCGGGGCGCTCGGAGGGGTGGAGGATTGGAGTTGCCTAGAATTTGAGCTGGAAGGTGAGCTGGACCCGCTTCTCGTCGGGGATCTTGGGGTCGTTGTGCTGCTTCACCTGGTAGTCGAGGAGGAACTTGTTGTCCTTGTAGACGTTGTAGAAGACGCCGCCGATGAGGGTCTTCTGCACGTCGTCCACGAGGGTGGGAGCCCCGTCCGGATTGGGGTCGAAGCGGTCGTAGCGCCCGATGACGCCCCATCGGGTGTCCGGGGGGAAGCTGGCGCGGACGAAGAAGGAGTATCCCTTCTGCTTGCGAGCGGTCCCGTCGGGGTTCACCGCCGTGCCCGCCTGGTTGCCCTTGAAGTCCAGGTACTGGGCCGTGGCCGTGACGTAGTGGCTTTCATAGGAAACCATGCCGTCCCATCCGGTCCAGTCGGGCAGTTCCTTGCCGGGCACCTGAGCCAGGTTGCCCTTGCCGCTCACGCCGAAGGCCGTGAACTGGAGGCCCGGTATGACGTCGGGGAAGGGGCGGACGCTGATCCGGCCTTCAAACACCTTGTTCTGGTTCTTCTCGGCGGCGTGGTAGCCTCCTCCGGTGTAGAGGCCCGCCTGGAAGCTGCCGTAACGGCCCGCGTA
Source organism: Acidobacteriota bacterium (assembly GCA_021813555.1). GTDB lineage: Bacteria > Acidobacteriota > UBA4820 > UBA4820 > DSQY01 > JAKAJA01. The sequence goes on along the minus strand of JAKAKG010000198.1, from coordinate 1,477 downwards.
GGCGCTGTTCACGTTCTTCTTGTAGTCGGCGGACATCTGGCCGCCGAAGTTCCCGCCCACCATGGCGCCCATGTCCGCGCTGTTGAAGATGCCGTTGCGCTCGATGAACATCTCGTCCTGCATGCGGAAGCCGTTGATGGACTCCTCGTAGTCGTGCCAAGGCACGTGCACCTGGCCCAGCTCCACGTAGGGCTGCGAGACGAAACCCGTGCCCTTGTCGTCCCAGTGGAACTTCGCGTAGAGGTATTTGATGCGCGGTTTCCAGTCCCCGGTGCTGTCGCGCGTGATGTCCGTGGTGATGCGCCCCGTCAGGTAGGGGGTGATGTCGTCCTGCACGTCCAGGTAGCCCCGCTTGAGGACGAAGTCGCTGTAGGACGACGTCTGGTTGGCGGTGCCGGCGTATTTGCTGCCGTTCTGGAAGGAGATGTAGGCCAGGCCGCCGATGTGGAGGTTCTTGAGGGCCTCGGGCACCGCGGGGGCGCTCTTCTTCAGGTCCGAGCCCACCTGATTGCTGATGTCCTCCTTGAGGACTGACGTTTCTTGGGCTTTCTGCTTGGCGTACTCCGCCTGAACGGCCTTGGCCTGGTCCACGGTGATGACCTTGTTCTCCACCAGGATCCTCAGCAGCGGATCGAGCCCCTCCGTCTCCTGGGCCGCGGCGGCCACTCCCGCGGCCAACACGATCAGGCACCCCATGGCTACCGTCCTCATCCATGTCCTCACGTCGAACCTCCTTTCGAATCGTTCCAACTTGGCGCCTCCTCCTCGAAGACGCATCCAGGATGTGCAGTAGACGGGCGGCCTGTTGCCTGGCCATCACGGCTTTCTTTCGGAACCGCAACGGGACGCCCCGGGCGCCCGGTTCATGGGTGACTTCGAGTAAGATAATGGCCAGAAGGAGGACGACATGAGAAAAGCGATGGTGGTCTTGGCGGGGGCCGTGATCCTGGGAGGCGGCTTGGCGGCTCGGGCTCAGGACGCAGCACCGGACCTGCTGGCCAAGGCCCGCGCGGCTTACGAGCAGAGAGCCAACCCTGTCCAGGCCAAGCAGGCGGTGGACCTCTACGCCCTGGCCGCGAAGGCCGGCGGCCCCAAAGCCTATGACGCCCTCTGGGAAGGGGCGCGGGCGTGCTACTACGACGGGCACTACGCCCTCAAGGATGCACCCGACAAGGACCTCCTCGCCCTCTATCAAGACGGCATCGACCGGGCCAAGGCCGCCGTGGCCCTCGAACCGAAAGGGGTCGAAGGCCACTTCTGGCTGGGGGTCCTTTACGGCGTTTACGGTGAGACCAAGGGCATCTTCAAGTCCCTGGCCATGGTGCCGGGCATCAAGCAGGAGATGCAGACCTGCATGGAGCTGGACCCCTCGGTGGAAGGCTACGGCCCCGACAGGGTTTTGGGCCGCCTCTACTTCAAGCTGCCCGGCTTTAAGGGCGGCGACAACAAGAAGTCCATCCAGTACCTGGAGGCGTCG
>JAKAKG010000057.1 GCA_021813555.1 Acidobacteriota bacterium | reverse complement strand
ATAGAGCCGCCCCGGATCGAAAGCGAACGCCCGAGCCAGTTCGGGAGCGGCCATGTCGCGCCGAAGCCCCAGGAGGGCCCCGCCCAGGGCGCGGGAGGGCGCCAGGGTTCCGGCCTTCAGCGCGAGCCGTCCCGGGCCGGCTCCCGCCACGTATCCCAACGTCGGGAGGGACGCGAGAAACGTATCCCGCATCCTCGCCAGCCGCGGCGTGAACGCCTCGCGGAAAGCCGAGGCCAAGGGCGCGATGTCCACTCCCGTGGGACAGTGGAGGGCGCACATGGAGCAGCCCAGGCACGACTCGAAGATGGCCCTGATCTCCGGGCGGCGGGCCTGCGCCCAATCCAGTTCGCCCGAGAGAAGGGTCTGGAGGAGGTGCCCGCGCCCCCGGCTGGAGAGAAGATCGTGGTCGCTGGCCTGGGCCGTGGGGCAGAAGTCCCGGCAGGTCCCGCACCCGTGACAGCGCTCCGCCTCCGAGGCCCAATCTTCCTCGGCCAGGCGGCCCGGAAGGGCGGCCCGAGCATAGGCGGGGCTGAACCTGAGGCCCTTGGCCATGGGCTCCGCCTGGGCGGGAGCGATGATCCCGGGGTTGAGGATTTCCCGCGGGTCCAGGGCCAACTTGATCTTCCGGAAGAGGTCCACGAGGTCGCCGTAGACCAGGGGCAGGAAGGGCGTGCGAAGGCGTCCATCTCCGTGCTCTCCAGAGAGGGACCCTCCCAGGTCCGCCAGGAGTTCGGCCTGCTCCCGCGCCATGGGGGTCATCTGGTTGAAGTGCGCGGGATCTCGCAGATCCATGAAGGGATTCACGTGAAAATGCCCATCTCCGGCATGGCCGAAGATGACCACCTGGATATCCCGCGCGGCGACGATGTCCGATATGCCTTTGAGGTAGGCCGGGATGGCCTCCCCGGGAACGGCCCCGTCCTCGATGAAGCGTACCGATTTCAGCCTTCCTCGCCCACGGTTGAGCAGGGGGCTCGCGGCCTTGCGGAAGGACCAGATGGCGGCGCGCTCGGCGGCCGTGGCGGCCCTGCGCGCGCTCACGGGGCCCGCGCCCGAGGCCGCCTTCAAGAGCCGGTCCATGGCCTCCTCCGCCTCGTCCCTGACCTCGCCGTCGCTCTCCACGACTAGGAGCGTGTGCACGGCGTCGTCCACGGGCAGGGGAAAAGAGCCCATCCCTTTCCGGATGATGTCCAGGAACGTGTTGTCGAGGATCTCGCAGGCCGAGGGTCTGAGAGGCATGAGGTCCACGACCGCCCGGCCCGCCGACTCCACGTCGCTGAAACCCAGAAGGGTCAGGCTCTGGCACCTGGGAATGGGCTGGAGGTTCAGCGTGGCTTCAAGGAAGATTCCCAGCGTCCCCTCGGACCCTATGAACAGGGGGATGAGGTCCACGTCACCGGGCTCCTCGCACAAGCAGCCCCGGAGGTTGTAGCCGGATGAGTTTGCCCGGCTTCGGGGCCAGCGTTCCAGGATGGATTCGCGGCGGGAGAGAATCAGGGCGGCGGCCTCCCGAAGGGCGTGATGAGGGTACGCTTCGGGCGCTCGAAACCCGCGATCGAGTTGCACTCGGGACCCATCCGCGAGAAGGAGGTCCAGGGCGAGCACGTGGTTCACCGTGGGGCCGTACTTCACCGAGCGGGCCCCCTTGGAATTGTTGGCCAGCATGCCCCCGATGGTGCAGAAGTCCTGGCTCGACGGGTCCGGCGCGAAACGCAGGCCCAGCGGCGCCAGCCGGCGGTTCAGATCGGCCAGCACCACCCCGGGCTCCACCACGGCCACTCGGCGGGCTTCGTCCACGGACTTGATCTGGGCCATCCAGCGGGAGACGTCCGCCACGACCCCCTCGCCCACGGTCTGCCCCGCAAGGCCCGATCCGCCGCCGCGAAGGGTGAGAGGCACGCCCTCCTCGGCGCAGGTGGAGAGGGCCCACACGAGGTCCTCCCCCGCTCTGGGGTAGCAGACGCCTCGGGGCCACCGGGCGTAAATGCAGGCGGCCCGGGAATAGACGGCCCTGTGGGCCAGATCTTCCGTGTAGGTCCCCTTGGGGGGCGCGGTGCGGGGCATGGTCACGCTCCAGGTGTTGTCTAACGTCCCTTCGATGCCCAATATTTGAGGCGCGACGGGAAGGGCCAAGATAGCACACCCCCGTCTCCGGGGAACCGCTTCGGCCCGCTCCGGTCTAAGGGAGTTTAGGAGGCGCCGTGAACAGCCCAGACGGCGGGTGCCCGATCAGAGACTGGGGCAAGGCACCCACCGAGACCAATTGCCCCAAACCTCTTGCGCAAATCCCCAGGTTGTGGTCTCATGTCGCACTGGGCACGAGTACCAGGTTCGACTCTTCGTGCCGAGGGGAAGAGTATACACAGCGGCCGCGGCTGCCCCGCGGTCTGGTGCGACTAGGCAGCTTCCGGTGTCCCGGGCCCTTTGAGCCCCGAATCCCCACACAGCGGCAGGCTCGCGGGGCGTTCGGTTCCCATTCACCAGAAGCCATGGGGTCACGGTCCTTATCCCTCGAGCGGGGATCCATCTTGGAGGCCAAAGCGATGCGTTCGGGCCAATGCACTGGGCGGGTTGGGAATAGCGGGTTCAGGTGGCTGCTCGCGGCCCTGGTCTTGCTGGTCCTTGCGACGGGATGCGCGTCCCTTAACGAACACGTCGCCATGAAGGACGCGGCGAAGGCTTACAAGGCCGGGCGGTACGCGGAGGCGGCCACGTTCTACAAGCAGGCCCTCGCCATCAACCCGGCTCGGGCCGAGAACTGGAAGTACCTCGGCTACTCCTACTGGCAGCAGATCGAGCCGGGCTCCAACCAGCCCAAGGACGTGGAGGCCACCAACAACGCGCTGGACGCCTTCCAGAAATACTTGAACCTCGTGGGCAAGGATGACCAGATCCAGGACTACATCATCAACCTGTACGTGAACCAGAACCTCCTGGACAAGGGCATCAAATTCTATGAGGCGGCCCTCAAGAACGAGCCGAACGATCCCCGCCTCATGCAGACGCTGTCCCTCATGTACGCCAAGAAGGGCGATTTCCACAAGTCCCTCGAATACTCCGAGAAGATGGCCGCCCTCACGCCCACCGATCCCGCCGGATTCCTCCGCATAGGCGCCCTGTGCTGGAACCGCTCCTATCAGAAGCAGGACTCGGACGCGGACCGAGCCAAGATCGTGGACCAGGGCTTCAAGGCCCTTCAGACCGCTCTTCGGCTCGATCCCAACAACTTCAGCGGGCACCTCTACATGAACCTCCTTTACCGCCAGAAGGCGGACTTGGCCAAGAACGCCGCGGCCAACGAGAAGGACCGCAGGAAGGCGAAGGAACTACTGGCTCAGGCCGACGATGACATCAAACTGGCGGACCAGGAAAAAGATAAAGCGCTGGCCATACGGAAAGCCCAACAGCAGGCCCAGGCCTCTCAGCCCTCCGGGGCTCCGGCCGCAGGCTCTTCCAAGTAACGGGGTGCCATCATGTTTGAAGACTCGCTCGTCGCAACAAAATCAGAGAAGCCCACGCTGAGGAAGATGCTCACCTTCCCCCTGGCGGTGGCGATCCACGTCGTTCTGATCGGCACCCTGGTGATCTACAACATCTACGCCACGGAGACGCTGGACGCGCCGCCCATCATCGTGTCGTTCTTCACCGCGGCTCCCCCGCCGCCGCCTCCGCCTCCGCCTCCGCCTCCGAAGGCGGCTCCGGCGGTGCACGTGCAGGCCCCGGTAGCCATGGATCCGAACAAGCTCGTGGCCCCCACCGTCATCCCCGACAAGATCGTGCCGCTGAACAACGCCAACACGGGCGGCGGTGAAGGCGGCGTGGAAGGCGGCGTGGAAGGCGGCGTGGAGGGCGGCGTCCTCGGCGGCGTCCTCGGCGGCAACGGGCTGGGCACGGCGGAGAAGAAGATCCTCCCCATGGGCTCCATCCGCGCCCCCAAGCTCATCAACCAGGTCACTCCCATCTATCCGCCGGCGGCCCAGGCCATGGGCCTTTCGGGCCGCGTCGTCGTCGAGATCATCATCAACGAGAACGGCAACGTTGAAAACGCCCGCATCCTCCAGTCGGCCAACCCGATCTTCAACCAGGCGGCCCTCGACGCCGTGAAACGGTGGAAGTACTCGCCGCCCACGACGGAAGCGGGCCAGACCGTATCCGTATTCTGGATTGTTACCATCAACTTTACGGCGACGCGCTAGCAGAAGTGGTCCTGAACCGTTCAGAAAGGAGTTGAGCAATGGATCTTTCCATCCAGGGACTTTGGAGCTCGATGGGTTTTTTGGCTCGGGCAGTCACGATTGTTCTGATGTTCATGTCCCTCCTATCGATCTGGGTCTTCATCGACCGTTTCCTGCTGTTCCGCGCGGCCAAGAAGCAGTCCCTCCTGTTCGTGGCGAAGGTAGGCAACCTGCTTAAGCAGAACAAGGTCGACGAGTGCATCAACGTGGCCAAGCAATACAAGAGCAGCCACCTCGCCAAGGTGTTTTCGGCGGCTCTCCTTGAGTTCAAGGCCGATGCCTCCGGCAACAGCTACAACATCATCGAGGCGGCCAAGCGGGCCATCGAGCGCGCCACCGCCAAGACCAACTCCGAGATGCGCAAGGGCATGGGCTCCCTGGCCACCATCGGCGCCACGGCTCCCTTCGTGGGCCTCTTCGGCACCGTCGTGGGCATCATCAACGCGTTCAAGGGCATGGCCACCACGGGGTCAGGCGGCATCGGCGCCGTGGCCGGCGGTATCGCTGAAGCGCTCGTGACGACCGCCTTCGGCCTGTTCGTGGCCATCCCTGCGGTCTGGTTCTACAACTACTTCCAGAACAAGACCGACTTGCTCGGCATTGAGATGGCCAACGCCTCCTCGGAGCTCGTGGACCACTTCATCAAGACGACGGGCATCGAGGAAAAGTAACCTCCGGAGGTCTCCATGGGTATGAGTGTCGGAAAAGGCGGCGGGGGGATGACAAGCGACATCAACGTCACGCCGTTCTGTGACGTCTGCCTGGTGCTGCTGATCATCTTCATGGTGGTCACCCCCCTGTTGCAGAAGGGCGTCCCGGTCCAACTTCCGACCGCGCGCAACCCCGAGGTGGAGGACGAGAAAGAGTCCAACATCTACATCACGGTCCAACAGAACCCCGACGGCGCCAAGGTCTACTATGGTGACAAGTGGGTTCCCCAGGACGTCCTGCGAGAGGATCTGCAGGAGGCCTACCAGCGAAATCCCGGCAAGGCCATCTACATCAAGGGCGACAAGCGCGTGGAGTTCCTGGAGGTGAAGAACGTCCTGAAGGCCATCCAGTCGGTGGGGTTCAAGAACGTGGGCCTCGTGGCTCAGCACGTGGACGAGAAGGGCAACGTCGTGGCGGGCAACGCGGCCGGAGCCATCTCGACGAAGAAGTAAGCGAGGAGGCCTCCAATGAGTATGAGTGTTTCAAGCGGCAGCGGGCCCAAATCGGACATCAACATCACGCCCCTCGTAGACGTGCTGCTGGTGCTGCTGATCATCTTCATGGTCATCACGCCCATCCTTCAGAAGGGATTCGCGACGCAGGTCCCGCAGAAGGCCGAGGTGACGACCAACGCACCGAGCACCGCCATCGTGCTGCAGATCGAAGCGGGCGGCGGCATGGCCATCAACAAGCAGCCCGTCACCATGCAGGACCTGGGCGAGAAGCTCGGAGCCATCTACGCCACCCGGGCGGACAAGATCCTCTTCGTGGACGCCGACGACAAGACGCCCTACGAGACGGTGGTCAAGGCCCTGGACATCGCCCGCGGGCCCGGGCACGTCGAGACGATAGGATTCGTGCTGAATTGATCTAAGCCTCACGGGGGGGGCAAGCGCATATCTGGTTAACCGTAGAGGGAGGACTTCCATGAGCCCTCCCTCGCGCATTTGGGGCGAGAACTTTCAGACGAGAGGAGGGAACTCAATGATGCAAGGTTCGGGGCTCTTGATTGCTCTGGTACTGGGGATCAGCGTCTTGGGCTTGGCCTTCGCGGGCTACCTGGCCCGCTGGGTGATGGCCAAGAACACGGGCTCGGAGAAGATGCGCGCCATCTCCGACGCCATCAAGGAAGGCGCCGAGGCATTCCTGCGCAGGCAGAACCGTACCATCCTCATGCTCGCGGTGCTCGTGGCCGCCATTCTCTTCATCGGCTACGGCTTCATCCGAAGCCACCGCGAATTCGATCCCGTGGGCAGCTCCCTGCAGCTTGCCACCTGGATCACCCTGTCCTTCGTCCTGGGTGCCCTCTGCTCGGTGTTCGCCGGCTACGTGGGCATGTGGGTCTCCATTCGCAGCAACATCCGCACCGCCACGGCGGCCCTCACCAGCCTCAACGACGCCCTGCGCATCGCTTTGCGCGGCGGCGCCGTGTCGGGCCTTTTGGTGGTGGCCATGTCCCTCCTGGGCGTGGCGGGGCTATTCGCCCTTGTGAGCGCCGTGGGCGGCGTCGAGGAAACCAAGATCCCGCTGCTTATCGTGGGCTACGGCTTCGGCGCCTCCTTCGTCGCCCTCTTCGCCCAGCTCGGCGGCGGCATCTACACCAAGGCCGCCGACGTGGGCGCGGACCTGGTGGGCAAGGTTGAAGCGGGCATCCCCGAAGACGACCCCCGCAACCCCGCCGTCATCGCCGACCTGGTGGGCGACAACGTGGGCGACTGCGCGGGCCGCGGCGCGGACCTTTTCGAGTCCACCGCAGCAGAAAACATCGGCGCCATGATCCTGGCGGGCTCCCTGGCCCTCGCCGCCGACAAGGCGAGCATGGGCTTCTCCATGGGCATCGTGGGGGTGATGATGTTCCCCCTCGTGGCCCGCGCCTTCGGCATCATCGCGTCCATCATCGGCATCATGTGGGTCCACATGGACAAAGAAGAGAAGATGGATCCCATGCAGGCCCTCAACCGCGGCTACTACGTCACGGCGATCCTGGCCATGGCGGCCTTCGGCGGAGCCACCCGCTGGCTGCTCTACACGGACAAGGCGCCCGACGCCTGGTGGCACTACTTCATCTGCGGCATCCTGGGCGTGTTGACCTCGGTGGCCTTCGTCTACATCACCCAGTACTACACGGAGTACAAGTTCCGGCCCGTCCAGTCCATCGCCGAAGCCTCTAAGACCGGCCCCGCCACGAACATCATCGCCGGCATCGGCGTGGGCTTCGAGTGCGTCTGGATGCCCGCCCTCGCCATGTCCGCCGCCCTCCTCGGCTCCTACTACGTGGGCATGGCCGCTTTCCCCGCCGGTAGCAACATCAACGGCGGCCTCTTCGGCACCGCAGTCGCCACCATGGGCATGCTCGCCACGGCGGCCTACATCCTGGCCATGGACACCTTCGGCCCCATCACCGACAACGCGGGCGGTATCGTAGAGATGTCCGAGCAGCCCGAGGAAATCCGCAAGAAGACGGACCGCCTGGACGCCGTGGGCAACACGACCAAGGCCCTCACCAAGGGCTACGCCATCGGCTCCGCCGGCCTCGCCGCCTTCCTGCTCTTCCAGGCCTACATGGACGAAGTGGGGCAGTACGCCGGGAAGCCCTTGATGACCGTCAACCTGGCCAATCCCGTCGTGTTCGTGGGCGGCCTGCTCGGCGCGGCCCTCGTGTTTCTCTTCTCGGCCATGGCCATCCGCGCCGTGGGCTCTGCGGCCCAGGCCATCATCGCCGAAGTGCGCCGCCAGTACGCCAAGCTGCCCCGCCTCAACGACATGATCCAGTTCCCCAAGGACTTTAAGCCCGACTACGGCGCCTGCGTGGACATCGTGACCAAGTCGGCCCTGCGCAAGATGGTTGCCCCGGGCATCCTCGTGGTCGCCACGCCCATCGCCGTGGGCCTGATCTTCAAGTACGCCTTCGCCACGGTGGCGGACCCGCTTATCGCCGCCGAATCGGTCGCCGGATTCCTCATGGTGGCCACCATCGTGGGCATCCTGACCGCCCTCTTCCTCAACAACGGCGGCGGCGCCTGGGACAACGCCAAGAAATACATCGAAATGGGCGCCCACGGCGGCAAGTACCTCACGGACAAGGACGGCAACAAGGTCAAGAACCCCACCCACGGCGCCGCCGTGGTGGGCGACACCGTCGGCGATCCCTTCAAGGACACGGCCGGCCCGTCCCTGCACGTGCTCATCAAGCTGCTGTCCACGATCACCCTGGTTCTGGCTCCGCTGTTTATCTAACGGAGAGCCGGAAGCGGGTAGCAGGGAGCAGAAAAAGCTAACTGCGAAACGAAGGGCGGGGAGCGATCCCCGCCCTTTTTCTGTGTTCGGGAGTCTATCGCCCCGAGGGGCCGCGCGGCTACCAGCTCCAGGTGAAGCTCGCCTCTCCCCCGTCGGGGTTCACGAACTGGAAGGCCGTCGCGACGCCCTTCGGAACCACTGCCTTGAGGGACTTGCCGCCCAGGATCTTGACCTTGGACGTGGTCTTCCACTGCGTGTTGGCCCAGGGGGTGCCGTTGATGGAGACCTGGATGCCGTTCTGCAGGTTGCTTCCCGTCACTTTGATGCCGAAGGGTGTGAGCTTCTTCAGTGATCCGATGACGGGAGGCGGAACCACGATGGTGACGGAGTACGCCATGTCTCCCGTGCAGGAGTTGGCGTCCGTGGCCGTCACGGTGAAAGTGAAGGTTCCCCCCGCGGTGGGAGTTCCAGAGAGGGTGCCGGAACTGAAGGCCACTCCCGGAGGAAGGGTGCCGCCGGTGATTTGATAGGTGTAGGGGCCCGTGCCTCCGCTTGCCGTGATGGCCTGGCTGTACGCCGCTCCCTTGGACCCGCCGGGGAGGGTCGAAGGCGCCAGGGCGATGTCGGGACAACCGGCCCACCCGTTCACCAGGGCGCTCGCGTCCACGGAGCCCAGGCCCGTGGCCTGGTCGTAGCCGGTCCCGCAGGAAAAGCCCGCGACGCCGGGTACCGTGTTGTTCCCCACGGTCGCGTCATGAAACACTGCCCTTCCGCCCTGCCCATACTGCGCCGTCCCGAGCTGGTAGAACCGGAGGTTGGCATTGCCCTGCCGCTGGCCCGTCTTCTGGACGACGAGGGCCATGATCCCGGCGAATGAGGGCGACGAAGCCGAGGTTCCTCCGATGACGTAAAGGTTGCCCGAGAGCTGGACGAGGTATCCGTCGTGCGAGGCCGCCGTGAGGGAGACATCGGGAACGTCGCGCTGTCCGTCGTCCGGCACGCCCGGGGCCGCCTGCCAGAACGGCTTGGCATAGAGGGTAGAGGCGCCCCCGCTCGTTGCCCAAAGTTCGGCGCAGGTGTCACCGGAGGGGCAATCGCTGGCTGCTCCGCTCTCGTTCCACGCCTCTTCGGGGATGTAGGAAAGGGCGGAGGCGCCCGTCGAAGGATCGTTGCTGGAGGACCAATAGGTGGAAGGGCTCGTGGAATCCATGAACTGCGTGCCCCCCACGGCCACGTTGTAGGCGGTCGAGGCGAGCCCGTTCACGGCCTGGGCCGTGCCGCTGCTGGCGCTGGCGCTGTCACACCCCGCCACGCCGTTGTCTCCGGTGGACACGAAGGCCGTGATGCCTTGCGCGGCGGCCTGCGCCCAGAGGGTGTTGTAGAAGGAGTTGCCCCCGGCCCCGAGGTCGGCTTCGCACAACCCGAAGCTCGTGCTCATGACGGGCGCCAGATTGTTGTCCACGATGTACTGGGCCGACAGGTCCACGCCGTCCGTAGCGGAGGTGGAGGCCGAGGTGACGAAATCGATGGACGCGCCGGAGGCCACCGCGCCGGACCACTCCACGTCCAGGGCCGCCTCGCCGTCTTCACTGGAGCCCTGATCGCCCGGATCGGGTCCGTTGACGATGATGGTGGGCGGGTTGTAGGGCAGGCCGAAAGAGCTTCGGAATCCGTTCCAGTCGGTGAGTGCCGTGGAGGGATGGGTCCGGCCCACGATGGCGATGGTCACCCCGGTGCCGTTGATCCCGGTTCCATAGAGGGGGTTGGCGTTGTAAATGGTGGCGAAGTCGGCGGGGGCCAGGAAATGGCTGCTTCCGTACGTGAAGGAGGGCTGGATTCCCTGGCCTGAAACCAATCTGGGCGGCGTGTGCAGAGCCTTGAGCGGGAAACTGTTCAAGGACACCACGCCAGCGACGAGGCCCGAAAGGGCCCGCGGGATGGAGGGATCGGTGGCGTTGGCGTGGCGCACAACCCCGTTCACCTGAAAGTCGTCCATGCGCGTGTGAAACGCCCGCTCCACGTCCGCCACGGTGCCGGAGAAATTGATCCACATGCGCCCTCTGGCCACAGCGTCGATGGTGAACCCCTCCGACCGCAACCATGCCGTGGTGGCGGCCAGAACCCCATCGCTTGGGCCGAAGCGGGTTCCGAACTCCTCGGGCGTCAGCCAGCGATGGAACTCGGGCGATGAAGGGTCCTGCTGGGCCGCGAGGAGGCGGTCCAGCTCGGCTTTCTTCTCGGGGCTGAGCTTGAGCGCGAGGATGAGGTGGTCCATGGGAAGAAAGGCGCTGGCGGGGCCGATGTCGAACTCGGGCCGGGCGAGGGGCGGGACGTTGCCCCTCAGCATGATCGTGTCACTCGGGTCCACGTTGCCGATGGAGGTTCCCGTGTTTTCCGCCACCTGGGCCGTAGCGCCCAAGGCAAACACGACGAACGCCGCCGCGAGTGCGGCTATGGTGGTCCGCGAAGCACGCATGAGCTTGGCCTCCTTGTGTTTTGCCGCTGGCGGGGCATGTCCGCTCTTCTCGCCATGTCCCGCAGAGCCCGCCCTGCCGGTATGAACGTCACTGCCCCCCATGCTCTCAAACAGGTGGGATGCGGCCCGGATTCCCTCGGCGGCCCCGGCTGGATTCCCGCCGTCCTTGGCTTATACTAAGTTCCAGAGTGCAGTCCGCGGCGTTGAGGTTCGCCCCCACAGGAGGTGGTGCCATGTTGAAAGAATTCAAGGAGTTCGTGGCTCGCGGAAACGTCATGGATATGGCCGTCGGCATCATCATCGGCGCGGCCTTCGGGAAGATTGTCACCTCCTTCGTGGGCGACATCCTCATGCCGCCCCTGGGCCTGCTCCTGGGCAAGGTGGACTTCTCCAACCTCTTCATCAGCCTGTCGGGCCAGCATTTCGAGAGCCTCAAGGCGGCAAAGGAGGCGGGCGCCGCCACGCTCAATTACGGGATCTTCATCAACACGATCCTGGATTTCGTCATCGTCGCCTTCGTGATCTTCCTCCTCATCAAGCAGCTCAACCGGCTCAAGCGCGCGGAGGTTCCCGCCCCGCCTGCCACGAAGGACTGCCCCTACTGCTGCACCGCCATCCCCGTGGCCGCCAAGAAATGCGGGCACTGCACGTCGGACCTGGGCTGAGGCGCCGGGAGCGCGCATGCGCGCCAGCCTTTAACGGCCAGATGTTCAGCGCTTTCTGGGGTTGACAGGTCCACGCCGGTTTCTCTATAGTCGGAGGCGCGGCGATGGAGTTCGCCCTTAACCGCCCTCGCGGCTGATGACTCCTACGAACTGGGTAGTGAAGAACCGGTTTGAGGAGGTACAGATGGGCGCTCCGGGTTCAGCCGTACCCCTTAACGACATGCGCATTCCAACCTTCGAGGCCTAGGCCGAGATGACGATCGCCTGGAGAATCCTCATGCTGAGAATCTTGGCCGTGGCGGCGGGCGCGGCCATCGGCGCGAATCTTCGGTACGGCCTCGCCCTGTGGGCGGCCAGAAAATGGGGCAGCGGGTTCCCGGCGGGAACCCTGATCATCAACGTATCCGGCAGCCTCCTCATCGGCCTGGCCATGGGCCTGGCGGCGAGCCGCCTCGCCCTCACGCCGACTCTCCGCCTCTTCATCGTGACGGGCCTGGCGGGCGGCTACACGACCTTCTCCACGTTCGCCTACGAAACTTACGAGCTGATCAACGCCGGAAGCCTTTGGCGGGCCGCGGCCAACGCGGCGGGGAGCGTGCTTCTGGGGCTCCTGGCCGTGGTGGCCGGGGTCATGCTCGCGCGCCTCGTGCCCTGAGGCGGCGGGGACGTTTCACAGGGATGGGAGCGACCATGGCGATCGACGGCACCGCCCAGCAGCTTTGGATTTACGTGGGAGAGAAGGACCGCTGGCAGGGAAAACCCCTTTACTTGGCCATCTTGGAGGCCCTGCAGCGCCAGGGATGCGCGGGCGCCACGGTCTTTCGCGGCCTCGCGGGTTTCGGCGCCAACAGCCTGATCCACACGGTCATGCTCCTGGAGCTGAGCACGGACCTCCCCATCGTCATCACCCTCGTGGACCGGCAGGACCGCATCCAGCGCCTCCTCCCCGAGATCAGCGGCATGGTCCAGGAGGGCATGATCACCCTCACCCCCGTGGAGGTCGTCAAGTACACCCACCGCGTGCCCGGGCCCTTTCCTCCCGGCCTCACGGTGAGCGAGGTGATGACGCGCGAGGTGGTGGCTGCGGCCCCCGGCATGCCCGCGGCGGACGTCCTGAACCTTCTCCTGGAGCATGATCTGAGAGCCGTGCCGGTGGTGGGTCCATCGGGCCGGATACTGGGCTCCATCAGCGAAACCGAGCTCATCACCAGCACGGGGCTCGAGCTCCCGGCGCCGCTCCAATCGGAGATCGCCGCCCTCGGCCTCGCCTCGCCCAGGCTCGAAGCCGGCAAGACGGCGGCCCAGGTCATGCAGCCTGGCATGGCCGCCGTCGCCCCCGAGGCCACCGTCGCCGAGGCCGCGGCTCTCATGGCCGACGAGAACCTCAAGCGCCTGGCCGTGGTGGATGATTCGGGGAAGATGGTGGGCATCGTGAGCCGGTCCGACATCCTCAAGACGGTGGCGGAGGCCCTCACCGTGGCCGCCGCTAGCAGCCGGCCCAAGGTGGACCTGAGCGCCTCGGCCCAGGACGCCATGCAGCCCGGCGGCGCCAGCGTGGGCCTGAATGCCCCCCTCTCGGAGGTGCTCGACCAGATCCTCAAGTCCCGCTCGCGCCACGTCATCGTGACGGACCGCGAGGGCCGCGTGGCGGGCGTCATCACCGAAGGGGACATCCTGCGCCGGGCGGGCAAACACGTGCGCCCCGAGGTGCTGCGCGCCGTGGGCTCGTGGCTCAAGGGAGGGCGCATCGCCAAGGGGCTGGCCCTCGCCGCGCGAGGCAAGGTGGCCTCCGAGGTTATGTCCAGCGATCCCCTTCTAATCCCAAGAAGGGCGCCCGTCCTCAACGCACTCCGCCTGATGATGGAACGGACCATCAAGCTGCTGCCCGTGGTGGACGAGGAGGGCCGGTTCGTGGGAACCCTGACCCGGTCGTCCCTTCTGGCGGCCCTGGCCCAGCTTCGCGATGCCAAGGAGAGCCGGAGCTCGGGACCCGAGGGGGGCAACACCGCCCCATGAACCGCGAAGCGGGGGCCCTCGAAGGGCTGGGGAGGATCGCCCGGGAGCGGGGCGACGCGGGGCTCGCCGCCGACATCGCCGAGGCGCGGACCTCGGCCGAGGCGGGACAGTTCACCCTGGCGGCCCTGGGCCAGTTCAAACGCGGCAAGAGCACCCTCCTCAACGCCCTCCTGGGACGGACCTTCTTCCCCATGGACGTGGCACCCCTCACGAGCACCATCACCATCCTCCAGCACGGAACACCCGAACGGTGCGAGATCCAGTTCCAGGACGGCCGGCGGGAAAGCACGGCGCCGGGCGGCGTGGCCGCCTACGTGACGGAGGAGGGCAATCCGGGAAACCGCCTGGGCGTGCAGGCCGCCTTCATCTACGCGGACCATCCCCTCCTGGCCCTGGGGGTCCGCCTCGTGGATACGCCGGGCGTGGGGAGCGTCTTCGGCCTCAACGACACCGTCACCACGGGCTTCCTCCCGCGCATCGACGTAGCCCTCATGGTGCTTGGAGGCGACCCGCCCATCACGGGGGACGAACTCCGGCTCGTCCGCGCCGCCGCCCCGCGCGCAGGCAGGTTTCTGCTGATCATGAACAAGGCCGACCTGATGGACGCGGAGACCCGGACAAAAGCGGAAGCCTTCTCGCGCCGCGTCCTCTCGGAGGCGCTGGGGCACGATCCTGACCCCTTCCTCTTCACCTCCGCGCGGCGCGCCCTGCGAGGTGAACCCGGCTCGGGGATGGAGGCACTTCGCTCCGCCCTGGACGCGCTCGCGGGTGAAGCGGGCCCTCGGCTGGCCGACCTCGCCGCCGCCGCCGCCGTGGACTACTTCGCCGGCCGCCTCCTCCACGCCATCGCCCTTGAGCGCCAAGGCCTCCTCACGCCGATCGAGGAGATGGAGGGCCGCATCCAGAGGTTCAGGGCCGCCGTCCGTGACGTGGAAGATCTGGCCCTGGCGGCCCAGGCCAGGCTCGCACGCTCCGAGGGCCCGGACCCGCGAGAGGTGGAGGCCGAACGGGAGGCCTTCGCCGCGGCCCAGTTGGCCGCCGGGACGGCGGCCATGGAGCAGGCGCTGCGCGAAACGGGGCGGCGGCGCAAGCGGCGGCGGCTCGTCCAGCCCCTGGCCGAGCGCCTCGTCCGCGAAAGCGTCTCCGCCTGGCTGGCCCGCGTGTCCGAGGAGACGGGAGACCTGGTCCGCGACCGCACCCAACGCATTGCCGCCGAGACCGGACGCCTGGCCGGCCGCGTGGAGCAGGCCGCGGCGGAGTGCTTCGGCGTTCCCCTCTCCTCCTATGCCATCCGCCGCCCCAAGACCGACTTTGACGGGATTGCCTTCGACTTCGTCAAACCCACCCTGGCCCTCGATCCCCAGGACTGGCTCTTCCCCGTTTTGGAGACGCTCCTGCCCGGCGCCCCGGCCCGCGCCCTTGCCCTCCGAAGGGGCCGCAGCCTTCTTCGCGACTGGCTCCGCGCCAACCTCTACGCCATCCAGGCCCGCCGCGTCGAGGCCCTCGACGGCGCCGTGCGCCTCCTCCAGCAGGACATGATGGCCGCCCTGCACCACTTGGAGAGCACGATCCTGGAGACCATCGAGGCGGGTGTCCGGCAGCGGACCGCGGGCGAGCAGGCCGTGGCCCAGCGCCTCGCCGCCCTGGACCGGCAAGAAGAGGCCGTCCGCGGAGGGACCCGCTCACCCGAGGCCAACGTGATACCTTAAAGGATATAAAGGGGGGACCCCATGACCAGACTCAAGGGTTGGACGGTCGGATTCGCCGTGGTGATCGGCTTGTCGGCGGTGGTGGCGCTCTCTCAGACCGAACTTGGCCAGGAGGTCAGCGTCACCAATTTTCCCAAGACCTTTGCCGTGGACGGGTCCGTTTCCATTCGCGGCACGGCCAGCCACGCGCAGTTCATCCGGCGCGAGGGGGTCGTCGTCACCACCTCTCACCGCAACGAGCTGCCGGAGCTCATCTCCGCCGGCGTCATCGACGCGGACGGCTTCACCTCCGTCACCGTGAGCCTGCAAGGCGAGGTGAAGGCCTCGGCCACGGCCGACGGCACCGTGGGCGTCATGCTCGTCCCCGACGAAGAGCCCGTCCTGCGCGCCCTGCGCGACGCGAGGCGCGTCGAATTCCCCATCGAGGCCA
This sequence comes from Acidobacteriota bacterium, assembly GCA_021813555.1. Taxonomy (GTDB): domain Bacteria; phylum Acidobacteriota; class UBA4820; order UBA4820; family DSQY01; genus JAKAJA01. The sequence continues at coordinate 375 of JAKAKG010000057.1, read as the reverse complement.
CCTGCCAGCTCACCAAGGGCGCCTCCCCCTACTTCGACTCGGGATCCATCACCCAGCCCCTTGGCTTCTCCCGGTACAAGGTCCTTCTCTACAACACCGCCCCCCACGCCGTTGAGGCCAACGTCTACATCGATCTCAAGAACTGACGCGCCGCGCGGGGCTCGCCGCTGAAGGAATAATTCACCACGGAGACAGGGAGAAGGACGAGATGAGGAGATGAGGAGATGAGGAAATGACGAGATGAGGAAATGAGCACGCGGATGGGCCTTCGGAGGCAGCCGTTCATCCTGCTCACCTACTTACCTACTCACCTACTCACCTAAGTTTGTCACGGAGGCACGGAGGACACGGAGAAAGGAAGGAGCGATCATCAAA
>JAKAKG010000176.1 GCA_021813555.1 Acidobacteriota bacterium | reverse complement strand
CTCCGCCCAAAAGTCGTACCGAGCGATAACCCAGGCCCACCGCGAGGGCGGCGGCTGCGGCTACAAGAGCGGAGAGGCCGCCGTAGCCGAGGACGCGCCACAGCGGATAGAGGGCGGCGTGAAAGAGCCACTCCGTGTCTTCCCACGGGGCTCCCGGCGCGCTGAAGGAGAATGTTTCCGATCGAATCAGGTGTCCCGTCGTCCATATTTCCCGCCCCACGGCGAGGTGCCAGAAGGCGTCGGGGTCGGCGACGGGCTTATAGGAGGCGAAAAAAACGGCGGCGAGCAGAAGCGCCAGGAGGGCATGCTCCCGCCACGCGGGGCCTTCGATGGGCGGAAGAGATGGAGGACGGAGTCTCACGGCTGATCTCCATATTCGCATGCGGCGCGGGCACCGGTCGGCACCTTACTTAGCGGCTGATGCATCCGCGACCCTCCGGAAGAAGATCATTGAGGCCTCCTCCTTAAACGGCAGGTAATGCTCTCGAAGAAGGTCGCGTATGAGAGATGGTTCAGAAAGGAAATGTTGTACATACCGCTTCTCGATGAGGATATAGGGAACCTTGTGAGATTCGGCGAAGGAGGTGAGGGACTTGTACTCCCAAGGCGCATTGTAGTGCGAAGAAGGCGGCATGAGCAGGCTCACCGGCGGCGGGTCGGGCGCCCAGTAGAAGTAGATGGGGCTGCCCTGGGGGAGGCAGAGCACCGCAGGCTTCGCGCCATCGGCATGCCTGATGCCTTCAATCACCGAGGGTGGGCCGTCCTTGACGAAGAGTGCGTCGGTTTTCAGGACTCGTTCCAGGAGCGGCGGATGATGGGTCCACACCGAAGCCCACCTTATCGTCGAGACTCCCAGGCAAACCAGAACCATACCGGTCCACGCCCTGGCGGCACGTCCTGGCGAACTCCACTCCACCGCGGAGGCGGCGAAGACGAGAAAGAGAGGGAAGAAGAAGCTCAGATGGACCCAGTCGGCCCTCCCTCTCGAATAGATCAAGAACGTGGCGGCCGTTCCCAGGGCGCTCCAAATCCAAAGACGGCGGGCCGTCCAGGGCTTGCGGATGTCCCTCGCGAGGGCCTCGGCCAGCAGGAGCGGTGCGGAGAGGACGACGGCCAGGCTGCCCACGAAGGAGGCGAGTTTCAGCACGACATCCAGGGAAAAATCGGCCCCAAGCCTTGCCCAAAACTCCCGGCCGATCATGGCGAGCGACGGGAAGAGAGAAACGTCGTTGAATCCCCCGGGCTGGCGGTAGGTGGTGAGGGGCCAGAGCACAACCTCTGAGATGGCCCGCCCCAGGGCACCCTGAGAGGCCAGGAGCACGGCGAAGAACGCGGGGACCGCCGCCAGTCCCACAAGCCACGGCCACGCTGAAGACAGCCTGCTCCGGCCCGCAGGCGGCGGGATCAGGAGCCAGAGGCCCGCGGCCAGGAGGCCGAAGAGGGCACCCTCGGTCTGAAGGCACATGCCCGAACATCCTGCGAGGAGTCCCGTTAAAAACCACGCACCTTTCGACCCCGATACGGAGGCTCCCAGGGCGCATCGCAGGGAGATTAGGCCGAACCCCACGGCGAACCAGTGATGGCCGGCCACGGGCCAGAAGGGAACCATAAGAGCGGGGAAGAGGAAGGAAGCCGCAGCGGCCTGGAGATCGGGCACGTTGATTTTACGTAGCGTCTCGAACAGCACCAGCGTCGTCATGACAAGCCAGAGAATCGAGAACAGCCGAAGGCAGGCGAGGGAGGCGCCGAAGATTTTGAACAGAGCGGCTACGCCGTAGACCGTGAGGGGTGGCAGGAAACAGAAGTAGTCCAAGTAAGGCACCCGTCCCATGAGCACCTGCTTTCCGTCCCACGCCACGGTCAATTCGTCGCCTGACACGGGGACGAACCCATATCCGAAGGCGGTGACGAGCACGGCGGCGGCGCCCGACAGGAGCAGCAGGCGAAGGAGCCATAGGCGGCGGGCGGCCTCCGGGGTTTGGCGGAGGCTTTCAAGCCAGAGACGGACCCGGAGCACGCAGGCGCTCATGACGGGGGCGCCTCCAGAACGCGCAGGGCTGCACGGCACGAAGCTGCGATCTCTGGAGGAAGGGGATGAGCTACCGCGCGCTCCAGCTCCGAGTGCAGCTCAGACCTTGGAATGATGCCCTTCCGGGCGGCCCATACTAGATAGGGCAGGTCGTCGGGGCGCAGCACCTTGTACTCGAAGCGCCTGATCACGTCTTCATTAGAGCCTTCCCGCTTGAGGAGGACCATACCGAACTTTCCGAAGTCCACGAGTGCCCACTCGTCCTTCTGGAAGAGGACGGCGGACGGGCCACGGGGCGGACCCCCGGCGGGGGGAACGAGCTGGAAACCTGGGTAGGCGTAGAGAGCAGCGTCAATGGGATAGCGTGCCAGAAACGCACGATAAGTTTGGGGCGTCCGGTGGGCCTCGTAGTAGTCCATGGCGACCTGCTTGAACAGCGGAAACCGTCCATCCATGAAGACCCGGAAGGAGCCGGGCATGACCCACTCCAAGTAGCCGCCCACGCGGAACTCGTGAAAGAGGTTGGCGCCGGACAGGTGCGTCTTGAGGAACGCGCTTTCCTGCACGGGATAGCGGGCCGCAAGGTCGTAAGGCTGCCGCAGGCGAGAAATTTGGACGGCCATTGAGGCCACGGCGCCTAGGGCTGCGGCCGCGAAAAGAATGCGCTTAGCCGCTTCCTTGACCGGCAGGAGCGACAATCGGGTGGACGCGGAGGGGGCCAAGGCGAGCACCGCGAAGGCGGCGTATCGGACCCAGTAGAGCCCCAAAGCGAGCTGGGCCGCCGCGGGAAGAACCTCCGTCCAGCAGAAACGGCTGCGAACCAGGAGGGTCGCCGCGAAGGCCGCTGCCGCCACCACGATGAACCACGCGTAGGGGCCCTCAAAGGGTGTGTGCCCCCACTCGGCGATGGGGACGAAGCCCTTGTCCGAGAAGCTCAAAAGGTGCCGGATGGGCAGGAGCGGCAGGTTCCATCCAAAGGGGTTCACGAAGAGGGCCGCGGCGGAGAGGGCCGAAGGCA
>JAKAKG010000025.1 GCA_021813555.1 Acidobacteriota bacterium | reverse complement strand
GCTCCTCGTCCACCCTCCGGGAGCTGGTCCGGGTCCTCGGCTATCCAAAATTTCAGCTCTCCGGGCCGGAGCGCATGGAACTTCTCGGGGATTACGTACCCTTCCTGGAGCTCTTCCCCGAGCCGCCCCCCGCCCCGGCGCCCCTGGGCTGCCGGGATCCGCACGACCAGAAGTTTCTCGATCTCGCCGCCGCCGCGCGAGGCGATCTCCTGGTCACCGGCGACGGCGACCTCCGCGCCTTGGCGCCCCTCGCCCCGTTCCCTATCCTCAGGCCCTCCGAGGCCCGCGACCGGATTTAGGCAAGAGGGGGAATTCGGAATTCGGAAAGCGGAATTCGGAAAGGAAAGAATTTGGGATTTGGGATTTGGGATTTGGGATTTGGGAAAGGAGATCGCCGGATCACCGGAGCACCCGGTCACGCCCCGCTCCCCGCTCCCGGAACCTACAATGACGAGCGGTGCCTCTCCGCGCCCCCCTAGTCCCCTAGTCCCCTAGTCCCCTAATCGCGTCCCCGCTCCCTGCTCCCGGCATTCCCGCGTCTCGCCTCCCCGCGTCTCGCTCCCTCTACTCGTAATGCGTCCACATCCGCAGGATCTTGACGGTGCGGACGTCGTCCAGGACTTGATAGACGAGGCGGTGCTGGATATTGATGCGCCGGGAGCATGCGCCCGCCAGGTCCCCGAGGAGCTTTTCGAAGGGGGGCGGAGTTCTGCACGGGTCGTCCGCCAGGAGGTCGAGCAGCGCTTGCGCTTTGGCCTTCAAGCCCGAGGCGGCGAGCTTCCGGGCGTCCCGCTGGGCCTGCTTCGTGTAGACCAGGCGCCAGCTCACCACTTCAGGTCCGGCTCGCACTCATCAACGGGCGTGGCCAAGCCCTTGCGGATCGACGCCCGCATGCCCTTGAGGGCGAGCAGATGCAGGGTCTCCTCGATGGCGCGCCAGTCCTCCTCGGAGACCAGGACCGCGTTGCCCCGCTTGCCTTCGATCAAGATCGGCTCGTGGGAGGCGGCCGCCTCGTCCACGAGCCTGTACAGCTGGATCCGGGCTTCGCTCACGCGATACGACGCCATGGTGGTCCTCCGGTGGAAACGTACGGCATCGCGTACGAAGTGTCAAGGGGAAGGGAGGAGGGGAGAAATCGGAATTCGGAAAGGAAAGAATTTGGGATTTGGGAAAGGAGACCGCCGGATCACCGGATCACCCCGACCGCTCCCCGCTCCCTGCTCCCTGCTCCCCGCTCCCGCCCCTTGCTCCACCACCCCGATGCCGTGCTCGAACACGAGGCGGCCTCCGTAGAAGGCCGTGACGGCGATGAGGATGGAGGCGGCGATGGCCATGAGGATGAGGCCCCAGGGCGCGCCCTTCCCCGTGCCCTTCACGAGGCCGATGCCCGCCAGGATGCCCAGGCTCACTAGGACCGCCAGGCTCGTAAGGCCCAGGTCTTCGTGGGTGTCCAGCATGGGCAGATCGCGGTTGAAGGCGGAGGAGTCCTCCAGGACCGACCGCGCCACCTGGCCCGTGATGTACGTGGGGACCGCCATGGCGCCCGCCAGCACCAGGAGGATCAGGCCCGCCCGGAGGACCTCCGCGCGCTCCTTCAGGGCGCCGTAGATCAGGAGCCCCGTCCCCGTCAGCGTCAGCGCCACCGGGAAATGCACGAACAGCGGATGGAAGTATTCAAGGTTCATAGAAACACTCTAGCACGTCGAGTCGCCGTAGGGGAGGGCGACCCTGCCCTCCCTGGGCGGCCACGGTGGGCCGCCCCTACGGCATTGACCGGGCGGCCACGGTGGGCGTTTCCCGCGGCATAACCGGGCGGCCACGGTGGGCGTTTCCCGCGGCATAACCGGGCGGCCACGGTGGGCGGTTTCTGCGGACAGGGTTACAATCAAGGCATGACAGGTCCAGGCGGGCCGCCTCGTCGAAAATCGATTCGTCTTCCACGGGCGGCTTACGCCGACGCGAACTCCATCTTTTCGGTCACGATTTGCTGCGAGAACAAGCGGCCTCACTTGGACGGCGAGATCGTTGCGGAGGCGATTCTCCGTACAATGCAGGGCGGAAGTCTCAACGGCTACGCGGATCTTGTGGCCTATTGTCTCATGCCGGACCACGTGCATCTGTTGGTGCGGGTGAGCGCATCGGACCTTGTTGATGCGATCTCGCGCTGGAAGTCGTACACCACGAGGCTCTTCTGGCGAGAAGGAGGGGATGGGCGTCTCTGGCAGCGCTCGTTCTATGACCACGGCGTCCGAAAAGAGGAGGATCTTGTCCAGGCCGTGTCCTATATTCTTCAAAATCCGGAACGGGCTGGACGACCAGATCGAGCCAGGTATGCTTGGTCGCGGTTTCCGTATCCGTAGGGGAGGGCGACCCTGCCCTCCCTGGGCGGCCACGGTGGGCCGCCCCTACGGAGAAAAAACTAACATGGCATCGCCGTAGGAGTAGAACCTGTAGGCCAGGCGGACGGCCTCGCGGTAGGCCTGGAGGGCGCGCTCGCGGCCCGCGAGGGCGCTCACGAGCATGAGGAGGGTGGAGCCGGGCAGGTGGAAGTTGGTGAGGAGGCCCGAAACGGCCCTGAACCGGAAGCCGGGCGTGATGAAGAGGTCCGTCTGGTCCGCGCCGGGGCGGATCTGGCCGAAGCGCAGCATCTGGTCTTCCAGGGTGCGGGTGACGGTGGTGCCCACGGCGATCACGCGGCGGCCCGCGGCGAGGGCCCCGTTGAGGGTGGCGGCGGCCTCTTCCGTGATCTCGTAGGGTTCGACATCCATGTGGTGGTCTTCGATGCGGTCCGCCGTGACTGGCTTGAACGTGCCCGGCCCCACGTCCAGCCGGATGCTCGCCGTCTCCACGCCCCGGGCGCGCAGGGCCGCGAAGACCCTGGGGGTGAAATGGAGACCGGCCGTGGGGGCGGCCACGGAGCGCCCCTCGCGGGCGAAGACCGTCTGGTAGCGCCGGGTGTCGCTGGCATCGGCGGGGCGGGAGATGTAGGGCGGAAGGGGCACGTGGCCGTAGCGGCGGAGAAGGCCGTCCATGGAGGCCCCCAGGGGC
>JAKAKG010000089.1:12500-15964 GCA_021813555.1 Acidobacteriota bacterium | reverse complement strand
TTGGTAAGGGCCTTCTGTCATGGATAGCTTCGCCGTTCGTATTGGACCACACTCGCTATCCAGGCACAAGTGAGTGCTGGCCAGCTCCGAGTGACGGATCCGCAATAACAACGAAAAGGCCCGCCTTGCGGCGGGCCCTTCCTTTTTACTCCCGGCGGCGACCTACTCTCCCACGCAGTTGCCCACGCAGTACCATCGGCGCTGTGGAGCTTAACTTCCGTGTTCGGAATGGGAACGGGTGTGACCTCCACGCTAAGACCACCGGGAAATCCGAGATTTATATCAATCAGTGATCGGGCAAGCCATATCGTAACCGACAGCAGAAAATTTTAAGGTCAAGCCTCACGGGCGATTAGTACTGGTCAACTGAACGTGTTGCCACGCTTACATCTCCAGCCTATCAACCTGGTCGTCTACCAGGGCCCTTTAGACCTTTCGGTAGGGAAACCTCATCTTGGGGAACGCTTCGCGCTTAGATGCCTTCAGCGCTTATCGAATCGTAGTTCGCTACCCAGCACTGCACCTGGCGGCACAGCTGGTACACAAGAGCTACGTCCATCTCGGTCCTCTCGTACTAAAGATGGAGCCCCTCAAGTTTCCTTCGCCCGCGACAGATAGGGACCGAACTGTCTCGCGACGTTCTGAACCCAGCTCACGTACCGCTTTAATCGGCGAACAGCCGAACCCTTGGGACCGGCTTCAGCCCCAGGATGCGATGAGCCGACATCGAGGTGCCAAACCTTGCCGTCGATGTGGACTCTTGGGCAAGATCAGCCTGTTATCCCCGGAGTACCTTTTATCCTTTGAGCGACGGCCCTTCCATACGGAACCGCCGGATCACTAACCCCCACTTTCGTGCCTGCTCGACTTGTAGGTCTCGCAGTCAAGCCCCCTTATGCGTTTACGCTCTGCGGCTGATTTCCAAACAGCCTGAGGGGACCCTTGGGAGCCTCCGTTACTCTTTGGGAGGCGACCGCCCCAGTCAAACTACCCGCCTAACATTGTTCCCAATCCGGATGACGGACTTAGGTTAGAACCTTAACATCACGAGGGTGGTATCTCAAGGTTGGCTCCACTGAAGCTAACGCCCCAGATTCACAGCCTCCCACCTATCCTGCACACGTGATGTCGAGATTCAGTATTAGGGTGCAGTGAAGGTTCACAGGGTCTTTCCGTCTAGTCGCGGGTAACCGGCGTCTTCACCGGTGCCACAAATTCGCTGAGCTCCTCGGGGAGACAGCGCCCAAATCGTTACGCCTTTCGTGCAGGTCGGAACTTACCCGACAAGGAATTTCGCTACCTTAGGACCGTTATAGTTACGGCCGCCGTTTACCGGGGCTTCGGTTCAAAGCTTCACCTTGCGGCTGACCTCTCTCCTTAACCTTCCGGCACCGGGCAGGCGTCAGTCCCTATACGTCGTCTTCACGACTTTGCAGAGACCTGTGTTTTTGTTAAACAGTCGCTTGGGCCGATTATCTGCGACCCCTTTCCGCTACAGCCGCAAGGGCTTTCACGTACCAGGGGCACACCTTATCCCGAAGTTACGGTGTAATTTTGCCGAGTTCCTTCCCGAGGACTCACTCACGCGCCTTTGGATACTCTCCTCGCCCACCTGTGTCGGTTTACGGTACGGGCACCCCACGGACTCGCTACGAGGTTTTTCTTGGCGGCATGGACTCGATCAGTTACCCCTCGTCCAAGGACTCAGGGCCCTCTCGGCTCTCGGTGTTAAGGTCCAGCGGATTTGCCTACCGGACCCACCTACGACCTTCGACCAGCATCCATCAGCTGGCTGACCTATCCTTCCGCGTCACCCCTTCACTCAAACGTCCGCACGGTGGTACTGGAATATTAACCAGTTTTCCATCGATTACGCCTCTCGGCCTCACCTTAGGACCCGACTAACCCTGGGAGGACGAACCTTCCCCAGGAAACCTTAGGCTTTCGGCGTGGCGGATTCTCACCGCCATTATCGCTACTTATGCCGACAGAGTCACTTCCCACAAGTCCACCAGTCCTCGCGGTCTGACTTCATCCTCGTGAGAACGCTCCCCTACCACCCCACCCGGCGAACCGGATGGGATCCGCAGCTTCGGTGCCTGGCTTGAGCCCCGGTACATTGTCGGCGCAGAACCGCTTGACCAGTGAGCTATTACGCTTTCTTTAAAGGATGGCTGCTTCTAAGCCAACCTCCTGGCTGTCCGAGCAGTTCAACAACCTTTTCCACTTAGCCAGAACTTAGGGACCTTAGCTGGCGGTCTGGGTTATTTCCCTCTTGACCATGGAGCTTATCCCCCACAGACTGACTCCCGTCCTCTCACTTAACGGTATTCGGAGTTTGATTGGATTCAGTATGACTGACGTCACCCTAGTCCATTCAGTGCTCTACCTCCGTCAAGAAACGGACGAGGCTAGCCCTAAAGCTATTTCGGGGAGAACGAGCTATAACTGAGTTTGATTGGCCTTTCACCCCTATCCCCAACTCATCCAAGTGGTTTTCAACCCGCACTGGTTCGGTCCTCCATCTCGTGTTACCGAGACTTCAACCTGGTCGGGGATAGATCACCCAGTTTCGCGTGTACCCCGCGCGACTGAACGCCCTATTCAGACTCGCTTTCGCTGCGGCTCCGGACCTTAAGTCCTTAACCTTGCCACACAGGGTAACTAGCCGGCTCATTATGCAAAAGGCACGCCGTCACACATTGCCTTGCGGCCATAGTGCTCCGACTGCTTGTAGGCGTACGGTTTCAAGTTCTATTTCACTCCGCTCACCGCGGTTCTTTTCACCTTTCCCTCACGGTACTTGTGCACTATCGGTCGTAGGTAAGTATTTAGCCTTGCCGGATGGTCCCGGCAGATTCCAACGGGATTTCTCGTGTCCCGCTGTACTTGGGAAATCCACTAAGGGACGGGTTGGTTTTCGTCTACAGGGCTGTCACCTTCTATGGCCGGCCGTCCCAGGCCGTTCGACTAACCACCCGTTTTGTAACCCTTTGAGCCCACTGCAGCGGACTCCTGTGGCTCCCACGACACCGCGCATGCAAGGCCTGCAGGCTTGAGCACATGCACGGTTTAGGCTCTTCCCCGTTCGCTCGCCGCTACTAGGAGAATCACGGTTGTTTTCTTTTCCTGGGGGTACTGAGATGGTTCAATTCCCCCCGTTAGCTCCAACGCGCCTATGAATTCAGCGCGAGGTGACTGGGTATGACCCCAGCCGGGTTGCCCCATTCGGAAATCCCTGGATCAATGCCTGCTTGCGGCTCCCCAGGGCTTATCGCAGCTTGCTACGTCCTTCATCGCCTACCTACGCCAAGGCATCCCCCGTACGCCCTTTGTAGCTTGACCTAAAGTGCTATCAGCGACTTTATGGCATTACCCGATCACTAATTGTCAAAGAGCGGCGGACCACATAACGGGATCCCGGCATGACTGCGGCATCCAATTATGGTGGAGATGAGCGGGCT
>JAKAKG010000089.1:0-10000 GCA_021813555.1 Acidobacteriota bacterium | reverse complement strand
GACGAGGACGGAAGAATGCTCCCCATTTGGATCGGCCACTACGAGGCCAACGCCATCTCGCTTCACATGGAAAAGATTCCGGTTCCCAGGCCCATGACCCACGACCTTCTCTGCCGGGTCCTGGAGGGGGCGGGCTCCAGCCTGGAGAAAGTGCTCATTCGGGACCTCCAGGACCACACCTATTTCGCCGAGTTGGTCCTCATGCGCGAAGGCCACGAAGTTCACGTGGACGCCAGACCCTCCGATGCGGTGGCCATGGCCGTGCGCACGGGTTCGCCCATCTTCGTCGAGGCGAGCCTCTACGAGAGGGCCGCGGACGTGGAAGAGGGCGACGACGACGTGGACTCGCTTAGGCGGTGGCTCGCGAAACTCAGCCCAGAAGAGCTGGGCGAATACGAGATGTAAGGAACTGCGAATTCGGAATTCGGAAAGCGGAGTTCGGACTAAAGGCAAAGGCGGCGAGGCCTTCTATGAGCGGAAGATGTTGGGTTTCCCTCCATCTTTCCTTTTCCTGGCCTCTTCATCTCTTCATACAGCAAATACCGGTCCCGAAAGCAGAGGGCCGGAAGCCGAGGCCCCTGTTCCCCGCCCATTATTGCCACTTTTATACTTCCGAATTCCGCTTTCCGAATCTCGTTTCCGAATTCCGAATTCCGCTTTCCGCTTTCGCCTTTCTGCCTCCCCCTTGACTTGCCATGAGGCTAAGCCAGTACAATAGAACCGAGAGGGGATCGTCCCCAGGGGAGGCGCGCATGGCCTATATGGGCGGCTCGGCGTATGCCATGGCCAACTCGCTGATGGACGGCTACGTGTTGCCCTCCCCCGTCAATCTCAAGCGCCTCACCGTCGAGGAGATGCGCGAACTCCAGTTCGAGATCGAAAAGCTGCTTCGGGACATGCGCTCCGTCGTTCCCGACCAAACCGACACCCTGGCCCTCCAGAAGCGCAATCAGCGTATCCTCAAGCTCCAGCAGGGCCACAGCGTCATCTCGAACTACATGTCCCTTAAGCTCAGGGGGCGGGTCTGAAGACAGAGCGGCGAGCGGTGAGCGGTGAAGAAGTGCAGGCCCTCATCCAGAGCTCTCTTCCCCTTTTGCTTTCCGCTTGTTGCCTGCTGCCTATTGCCTATTGCCTATTGCCCCTTCCCCCCTCCTTACGCCGATCCTCCCGAAGGTGCTAGCATCGTCCCATGGAGACGAAAGAACTCCACTGCCCGAACTGCTCGGCTCCGCTCAAGGTTCCGCCCGGTGAGGTGGACGTGCTGTGCGACTTCTGCGAATCCCGCCTCACCTTCGTACCCAGCACCCAGGAGATGGAGGTGGTCCGGACGCGGGAGGAGATGAAGCGCAAGGAGCGCGTGGACGTGCAGCGGCTCCAGCTTCAGAAGCAGCTCGAGCAGGAGGAGGCCGAGAGATGGAGGCAAACCGCGGCGCAGGTGGCCATCGCCTCGCTGCCCTTGGTGGGCACGGTCCTGGGCCGCGGACTCTTCCGCGTAGCGCTGGGGCGCGGTCGCGGATGCCTGGGTTGCGGGTGCCTGCTCCCGGTCCTGGGCTTGCTTGCCGCGGCCGCCGCTCTCGCCCTTTGGGCGTGAGTCTCGACGGGCTCCGTGATATGCTGATGCCGCTTCGTCTTTCAGGGAGGGCTGCCATGGCGACCATGCGCCGAACCTTTCTTTTCGCACTCTTCCTAGCCCTCGCCGCCGCCGCCTCGGCCGCGGATACCCTCATCAAGAGCGAGGCCAACAAACTCTTGTATACGCTCAAAGCCGACGGGGCCGTTCTGGACGCCGCCCAGAAGGCCGTGGCCTTTCTCAAGGCCGACGGCGGCATCCAAGATGCCTCGCACCGAATCATAGGGCGAGTGCAGCAAAACGGCGCCGTTCAAGACGCGGCGCTCAAAACCTTGGGGCGGATCCGCGAGGACGGCACCATCTTCGACGCCTCAGGAAGAACCCTGGGCTACATCTCGCTCAGCGGCCTTATCCAGGGCGCGGATTACGGTACCCAAGGCCACGTGGAGGGCCAGGGCTGGGACCCGCAGCAGGTGGCGGCGTTCTGGTTCTTCTTCCGAAGCGCCGTCGCCCCAAAAGCCTGACGTGCTCCCGCAAAATTCCTCGGACCCAACCTTTCAGGCCCATCCCTGTCTCCCTTCTTCCTCCCGCGAGGCGGCATCCCTCGTGTTAAGCGTTGCTTTCGCCTTCCGTCTGCTTTAACATTCCATCAGCGCTGAACAGTCATGAAGTTGCGTGCCGCAGGCGGCGTAACGAGAGGATGTCATGCACCTGAAGCAGGACGCGCGTTTGGGCCCCTATCACATTTTGGCTCCCCTCGGCTCGGGGGGCATGGGCGAGGTGTATAGGGCCAAGGACACGCGTCTCGGCCGCGAAGTGGCAGTAAAGGTTCTGCCGGTGGAGTTCGCGCGGGACCCCGCACGTCTGCGGCGATTCGAGCAGGAAGCCCGAGCCGCTGCGGCGCTTAACCACCCCAACATCCTTGTGCTGTACGACATCGGCTCCGTTGCCGTGCCGTGGCGAGGGACCGAGGGCCCCGAAGCGGCGCCCTCCACGCCGCCTTCGCCGCTTCGCGGCCTCGCCATGTCAGAGGAGAAGGGAGACGTCCTCCACTACCTTGTGACCGAACTGCTCGAAGGCGAAACGCTCCGCCAGCGCCTGGGCCGGGGGCCACTAACGCCGGCGAAAGCCGTGAAATTCGGCGCGCAGATCGCCGATGGCCTCGCCGCCGCCCACGAGAAAGGCATCGTCCACCGTGATCTCAAGCCCGAGAACCTCTTCGTCACCAAGGACGGGCGCGTCAAGATCCTCGATTTCGGCTTGGCAAGATTAACCCAGCACGAAGCGGCCCTCCAAGAGAACGGATCCCAGTCCACCACAATCGACGCCCCAACGCGGGAAGGGGTGGTCCTGGGCACCCCGGGCTACATGGCCCCCGAGCAGGTGCTTGGGCACCCGTGCGACCATCGCGCTGACATCTTCGCCCTTGGATGTGTGCTCTACGAAATGCTGACAGGGAAGAAGACCTTCCAGCGGGACAACAGCGTCGATACGCTGAGCGCCATCCTTCACGCTGACCCACCACCGCCTTCGGAGCTCGCCCCGGTGCCGCCGCCGTTCGATGCGCTCGTCCTGCGCTGCCTGGAGAAGCGGCCCGAGGATCGATCCCAGTCGGCGAGCGGTCTGGCACTCGAGCTCGGCTCGCTCCCAGTGGAAACGGGCCGGACAACAACAAGACATTCAGGGGTGAGACCTTTGCCCCCAAACCGCGCGGTGTGGGTGTCCGCGGGCGGCGTCGCCTTCATTCTCATGGCCGTCGGCGCGGTGCTCTCGTGGCGAGGGCTGCTTCAAAAGCCGGCCGCGACCCTGAACCCAAAGCGCGTGGTGGTAGCGCTCTTCGAGAACCAAACGGGCGACGCCTCCCTGGATCCCATCGGGCGCATGGCTTGTGACTGGATCACCCAGGGCCTCTCGCGGGTTCCCGAAATTGAGGCCATTCCGCCCAGCGCGGTCATGCGCATCGAAAGCGGCGAGCAAGGCAAGCCGGGCTCGTCGAAAAGGAGCGATGTCCTGGGCGCCCTCGCGAAGGAAACGGGCGCAGGACGAGTGGTTTCTGGAGCGTATTACCTCCAGGGCCACGATCTGCAATTCCAGAGCAAGATCACGGACGCGGCCAGCGGCAAACTCCTCTATGCCTCGGACCCTGTCGCCGGTTCTCGCGAGGACCCCATGAAGGTCATCGACGTGCTCCGCCAGCGCGTCATGGGCGCGATCGCTATGGACACCAGCAGCGGGTTCAAGCCTCTGACCATGCGGCCGCCGCTGTTCGAGGCCTACCGCGAATATGTGGCGGGCGTGCAGCTCTTCGGCGAGGACTACGCCCAGGCCTTGGCCCATTTCACACGGGCGGCCCAGATCGATCCTGAATTCGCGACGCCGCGGCTGTTCATCGGGGCCGCCTATGTCAACATGGCGCGGTATGAAGCAGCCGATGCGATCGTCAGCGGCCTCAACGAGCACCGTGAGCGTCTGGCACCCTTCGATCGAGCCTACCTCGACTGGGAACGCGCGGGCCTCTCGGGGCATCCTACGCTGGCCGTCGAGGCTCTGAGGGAGGCCGAGAGACTCGACCCCAAATCTCCGGTGACGTGTTACGCCATCGGGACGACCTCGCTGGCCGCCAACCGGCCTGGCCTAGCCGTGGATACCATCACTCGGCTCTCTCCTACAGGGGATTTCTTCCAGCCCAGTTCGGCCCTTGCCGTGTGGCCTCCGTGGGTGCTCTCGGCGGCCTACCACATGCTCGGCAACTACGATAGCGAACTGGCCGTGGCAGATAACGCGGTGCGGCGATTCCCTGATACCCTGTCAGCACAAGAGGGCAGGGTCCGTGCCCTCGCCGCGCTGGGGCGCGTCGAGGACGTTCGGCGGACGATCGACGAAGGCCTCGCGGCTACGTCCCCCCGCGGGGGCACCCCGAACGAGCTGATGATGCAGGCTGCGGCTGAGCTGCGTGCCCACGGGAACCGAGAGGCGGGACTGCAAATGGCTGCGCGCGCCGTCGAGTGGCTGCGCGAGCGGCCTCCGGCTGAGAGAGCCGATCCCGCTTACATCCCGGCGCTGGCAAATGCCCTCTACGCCGCCGAGCGGTGGGAAGACGCGCGCGCCCTCTTCGAGAAACTTTCCGCCGGCCACCCGGTCATGAAATCCCAAGCCGCCCAGGCGAAGATCCGAGAGGCGGGGATGGAAGAATCCGAGAGCGCACGGCTCTCCAGGGCCATCAGCTACTTGGGTCCGCTCGGATCGCTGGCTGCCCGCAGAGGAGACCGGGACAAGGCGCTTCGGATCTCCGACGAACTCTCGCGGATCGACGCGAAGTTCCTTTTCGGCGCACAAACCTACTGGCGCGCCTGCATCGCCGCGCTCCTCGATGACAAGCCGCGCGCGTTGAATCTCCTTCGCGACTCCTTGGCCCAGGGCTTTGAATACGGCGTGAACCTCCACCGCGACATGAACCTCGAACCCCTCTGGCAGTACCCGCCCTTCACCGAACTGCTCAAACCCAAAGGGTGAGGCGAGGGGGAGATTAAGTGATGAGGTGATGAGGCAAAGCAGACGAGGAGACTGCTGTTGTCGTCTCCTCGCTCTTCACTCCTCACTCCTCACACTCTTCATTCCTCACATTTCACACCGCCCCTAAAACGTCCACCGCAGGGCGACGCGCATGAGGCGGGACGCCTGGTGCTGGTAGGGCAGGTTGAACTGGGAGTTGTTCATGAGGATCGGCCCCCTCTCTCCAATCATCTCCTGCCAAGTCTGGTAAACGGCCGTCTCGACCTGGTTGTTGAACACAAGGGCAGATGGAAGGTGTATTCGGCGCCCAGGTTTAGCGTCCATGTGTATGGTGTCCGCCCATAGGAGCCCCTGGGGCTGGCTAAGCCCACACCGCCATACCTAGCCATCGCGATCTGCTCGCTGATGGGCGAGCCGCTGGCGAGCTGGAAATTGCCCGAGAGCTGGAGTAGGCGATGGTGAGATTCGGATCGAGCTGTCCCATGTCGTTGTTGGCCGCGACCGTGATGACCGTGGTGCCCGCAAAGAGCGTGAAAGGCAGGCTGATGGTGGCACCGAGGGGGACGCCGATGCCCTTCCGCACAACCTTGCTGAAACCGTCGGCCTGCGCCTGGACCTGGTAGCCCTTGCCGGCCGGCAGAAAGGGCACGACGTATTGTCCCGAGAGGTCCGTGACGCCGGTCTGAGTGCCCTGGAGGTCCGGCCCTGAGACCGTCACGACGGCCCCGGCGATACCTCTCCCCTCCCTCGTCTGTAATGGCCCCCTGGAGGGAACCGCCCTGGTCCAGGGCCCGCGCGGAAAGGCTGAAGAAAAGGGAAGCAGCCAAGACGGCGCTCGCCATCACCTCCCGTAATTTCATAGACGAACCCCCATCCGCATTCCCGCCGCCGCAGTTCCGCCGAGCTTATACACTGCGGCGCTCGAATACCGCAAGGGCGCAGGCCTCTTGAGTTTGTCTCTGACATGCAATGTGGCACGGGGCCAGGCACGTTTCCCTCCTGAGTCGTGGGCCAAGTAGGCCGCTTCAGGCCGTTGCCGTTCAAAGCTCCACTCAAACCTTGGGGTCCAGCTCACAGGCTTGCCAAGGGGCGGAGTTGTTTGCTAGAGTGTTATTGGAGTGCTATAGGAGCCGAGCGATCTTCGCGGTATCGGCATTCGACGGAGGGAGTGGACATGAAGCAGCTTAGTGGTTGTGCCTTTGCCGCCCTCATCTTGTGGTCCGTAGGCGCCTTCGCCCAAGGGCGGGCGCCAGAGATGTCTGGAACGCTCACCCTCTCCGGCGCGTGGGCCATCTATCCGACGGCCGTCGCCTGGGCCGATGCGTTCCAGAAGGCCCATCCCGGCGTGCGGGTGGACGTGTCCGCGGGCGGCGCCGGCAAGGGCGCGGCCGATGCCATCTCCGGCCTGGTGGACATCGGCATGGTATCGCGGGAGCCGGACCCCGCCGAGATCCAGAGGGGCATCGTCCTCGTCCTCGTGCTTCACGACGCGGTCTTCGCCGTCATGAGCGACAAGAATCCTTTCCTCGCCGACCTACACAAAAGAGGCGTGAAGCGGCAAACCTTGATCGACCTCTACATCACGGGCTCGGCCACCTCATGGCACAACCTGGCGGGGCGAACCACGAACCGCTCCGTCCATCTCTTCACCCGGTCCGACTCCTGCGGGGCCGCCGCGAGCTGGGCCGCCTACCTGGGCAAGAAGCAGGAGGACCTCAGGGGAGTAGGCATCTTCGGCGATCCGGGCATTTTGGAAGCCGTGAAGCGCGATCCGGTGGGCATAGGGTTTTCCAACTTCAGCTACGTGTTCGACAGGGAAGGCAGGATCCTGCCCGGCCTAGCCCTCGTGCCCATCGATGCCAACGAAAGCGGCGTGGCCGATCCGGACGAGGTTTTCGCGGGGCGCGCGGCGGCCGCCAAGGCCATCGAGAGCAAAGCCTATCCCGTCTCCCGCAACAACTACTTTTTTACCAAGGGCAAACCCCAGGGCCTGGCTAAGGCCTTCATCGAGTTCGCCCTCTCGGACGAGGGCACGCGAGTGGTCGAGGCCGTGGGCACGAGCCTGCCGCTGCCCAAGACGGCGCGGGAGGAGGAACTCAAGCGGGTAAGATAGGCCGGACGCCCGCCGGGGCTCCGCCGCGCTCGCGGCGGTCCGGCGGCGAGGGGGGGCCAGCCATGGACGTGAGGAAGCTAAGAGACAGCCTCGCCAGGCGGTCCATGTTCACCCTGAGCGTGGCCGTACTGAGCCTCAGTTTCCTCATGGCGCTCGGCCTTTACCAGCGCTCGCGGCCCGTCTTGGACAGGATCAGCCTGAGGGAGCTGCTCTTCTCCACGCTGTGGCAGCCGGCCCAGGGCCATTTCGGCCTCGGGGCCTTCATCGCGGGCACCCTCTGGGTGACAGCCATCGCCATGGCCATCGCCATCCCCCTCAGCCTGCTCACGGCCATCTACTTGTCGGAATACGCCCACCGCCGCACCCGCGACCTCGCCAAGCCGGTGGTTGACCTGCTCGCGGGCATCTCGCCCGTGGTCTACGGCGTCTGGGGCGTGGTGGCCGTGGTGCCGCTCGTACGCGACCACCTCATGCCATTCTTCAGCGCCCGGTTTCCCTTTTTCCCCTTCAGGTCGGACAACTTCACCGGGTACTGTGCGCTTTCGGGGGGCATCGTGCTCGCGCTCATGATCTCGCCCATCATCATCTCCGTGACGGACGAGGTCCTCCGCACCGTCCCCCAGGCCATCCGGGAGGCCTCGCTGAGCGTGGGCGCTACGCGCTGGCAGACCGTAAAGCACGCGGTTCTGAGGAAGGCGCGCATCGGGATCACGGCGGCGGTCATCCTCGGATTATCGAGGGCCTTCGGGGAGACCATGGCCGTTCTCATGGTGTGCGGCTGCGCCATGCGCGTGACGCCCCATTCGGTCTTCGACGCCGCCTATCCGCTGCCCGCCCTCATCGCCAACACCTACGGCGAGATGATGTCCATCCCCCTCTACGACGCCGCCGTGCTCATGGCGGCCCTCGTCCTCTTCGCCGTGACCACGCTCTTCAACATGGCCGGGTGGGGCATCCTCCTCCGCTTTGAAAGCGGCGACATGTAATGGCGCGCCGGCACGTGGAAGAGGGCGTCTTCAAGGTCCTCATGGCGGGGGCGGCCCTGATCCTGGCGGCGAGCCTCGCCCTGATCTTGGGGACCATCCTGTTCAAGGGGCTCCCGGCGCTGAACGTGGCCATGCTCATCAGCGCTCCCAAGGGCGGCTACTACCTGGGCAAGGACGGCGGCATTCTCAACGCCATCCTGGGATCTCTCGCCATCGGCTTCGGTTCCACGGCCCTCGCCCTGGCCCTGAGCCTCCCCCTGGTGCTTTATCTCAACATCTACCTCAAGAAGCGCTCCAGGCTGGCCCTGGCCGTGCGCTTTTTTCTGGACGTGCTCTGGGGCATCCCCTCCATCGTCTACGGGGCCTTCGGCTTCACGGTCATGATGGCGGTGGGCATGCGGGCATCGCTCCTTGCGGGGACGTTGACGCTCTCGCTCGTCATCCTGCCCATCATGGCCAGGAGCATGGATGAAGTCCTCAAGATGGTCCCCTTCGGGCTCAAGGAAACCTCCGCGGCCATGGGGGCTACCCGATTTGAAACGGCCTTCAAGGTGGTGGTGAAGCAGGCCTACCCCGGGCTGCTCGCTGCCGTCCTCACGGCCTTCGGGCGGGGCATCGGGGACGCCGCGGCCGTGCTCTTCACGGCCAGCTACACGGACTTCCTTCCCTATTCGCTGTTCAAACCCGTGGCCACCCTGCCCCTGGCCATTTTCTTCCAGTTGGCCACGCCCTTCCCGGAGGTCCAGGAGCGCGGCTACGCCTCGGCCCTGGTCCTGACGGCGCTCATCCTGGCCATCAGCCTCACGGCGCGGTGGTTCGGCAGGCGGTTCACCCGGCACGTGATCAGGTAGGAGGGCGGCCTTGAACGTCGAATACCGGATGGAGGAAATCCAGTTGGAGGCATTCCCGCACATCCAGGTCCAGCACTTGACGGTGGCCTACGGCGGCCACGTGGCGCTGGACGACATCAGCATCGACATCCCCGAGCGGTGCATCACGGCCATCATCGGGCCGTCGGGGTGCGGCAAGACCACGCTTCTGAAGTCCTTCAACCGCCTCATCGACCTGCAGGACGAGGTGACGGTGAAGGGCCGCATCCTCATCGACGGCGAGGACATTTACGACCCCAGGACGGACGTGTCCGCCCTGCGCAAGAAGATGGGCCTCCTGTCCCAGCGCCCGCAGGTCCTGCCCATGTCCATCTACGACAACGTGGCGTACGGCTGCCGCATCCACGGCATCAAGAGCCGCAGGACGCTGGACAAGATCGTGGAACGCGAGCTCAGATCCGCGAGCCTGTGGGAGGAGGTGAAGGACCGCCTTCGCAGTCCCGCGGCGCGGCTGTCCATCGGCCAGCAACAGCGCCTTTGCCTGGCCAGGGGCCTGGCCGTGGAACCGGAGGTCATCCTGGGCGATGAACCCACGTCGGCCCTGGACCCGCTCTCGGCCGAGCGCATCGAGCGTAAGTTCTTGGAGCTGAAGAAGGACTACGCCATCGTCCTGGTGACGCACATCATCCGGCAGGCGAGGCGGCTGGCGGACTACGTGATCTTCCTCTACCTCGGCAAGCTCATCGAACATGGTCCGGCAGACGAGGTGCTCAACCGCCCCAAGCACGCCAAAACGCGGGCGTACCTCTCGGGGCACTTCATCGAAGACGCGAGCCCCTGATCCGCAGCCCGTGAACGTTACGATCCTCAAGGACGGCTCCCCCGGAATCTTCGACGCCGGCTCGGCCGGGGCGTTACTTCAGGGTGAAGTCGACGCGGCTCAAACCGGCCTTCTTGGCCTCCTCCGAGGCCGTTCCTTCGGCGGCGA
>JAKAKG010000219.1 GCA_021813555.1 Acidobacteriota bacterium | reverse complement strand
GGGTCGCGTTGCCAGCGCCACGGGCCCGGATGCAAGGCGCCGCGACGCCGTCGATGCCTTGCACATCGTCTAGGAGCGGCAACACAGCAGGCGGGCCCGTGCCGCGGCAACCCTTCGGGCGCAAGGGGTTGGGGGCCATCTGCGTTGTTGCGGCTCCTAGGAAGGGGGCCCACCATGCCGTCGTCGCCGCGCCTAGCATATGGCCCCCAAGCCTCTTGCGCGCGGCCCATGCGAGTTTCTCAGCAGCCTGTTAAGCGATGTTTCGCGGTCCTGCTTTTCGCGGTGACGGCAGCGGCGGTTCAGACGGCGGCCCCGTGCCAGGTGGAGTGGTCCGGCAAACCCTTCGACGGAGCGCTGGCCCAGGCCGCGGCGGAGAAGGGATTCGTCATGGTGGACTTTTTCACGACCTGGTGCGTCCCGTGCAAGATGCTCGACGCCACCGCCTGGAAGGATCCTTCCATCACCGGACTCCTGAAGGAACACCACGTGGTCGCCCTCAAGCTCGACGCGGAGAAGGAGGGCAAGGACCTGGCCGCGCGGTACAAGGTCCGGGGCTACCCCACGGTGGTCCTTCTGAACGCCACAGGCGGCGAAGTGAGCCGGTTCATGGGCGTCAGGCCCGTGGAGGCCATCCGTGCCCAGTTTGGCCAGGCCCTGAAGGACCCCAGAACCCTCGACGACCTGCGCAAGGCCGCCCAAGATGACCCCGCCAATCTCCAGGCTTCCTACGATCTGGCCCAGCGGTTGGAGCAGAGCGGCTCTCCTGTGGAGAAAACCGAGGCGCTGGGCCTTCTCGCCACGATCATCCAGAAGGACAGGGACAACGCCCGGGGCCTCGGGGCCAAAGCGCTCATGAGCCGGACCAGCCGCGTCCTGGCCACGACCCTTCGACCCGATCTCATCATGGACCGGATGTATTTCGCGGCTGCGGCAAAAACAAAGGGACCTTACCCGGATATCTTCCAGGGAGCCGAGGACCCCGAGCTCATCCAGCTTCGCGAGAAAACCGGCCAGGCCTTCAATGCCTATCTCAAGCGCCTGGAGGACGACTGCGCCGTCCAGCTCCTCGCGGCCGCGGACCTGCTCGGCACCATGAAGGACGTCCAGCCGGCCCTCACGTGGCAGGACCTGAGCTCAGTTCAAAGCGTCATGAGCGAGGGCCAGACCTACCCCAACCGCCGCCTCGCGGAGGCCTTCCACCTCTTCGCCGCCCGGGCCTGCAGCGACGCCACCGCCCTGAACGAGTGCGCCTGGTATTTCTACCTCAGCCAAACCCACCTGGACTTGGCGGAAAGCCTCATCCGCCGCTGCCTCGCCATGGGGCCCAACCCTAACGCCGAGGACACGCTGGCCCACGTCCTTTTCACCACGGGACGCGGCGAGGAGGCCTTCAAGATCGAGCGCAAGCTCATCGCGAACGCCAAGGCGGCCGGTGACGAGGCCTCGGCAAAGATCTTTCAGGATGCCCTGGCAAGCTGGGAAAAGGGAGTGGCGGACCAGACCCTGCCGTCGGGAGCGTGAGGGGATAGGGGCCGAGGGCTTAGGGACAGGGGTAGCAGCGCCGCTCGACCCCTGTCCCCTGCCCCCTAAACGTTAAATCTAAACAGACACACGTCTCCCTCTCGCATGACGTACTCTTTGCCTTCCGACCGCCAGTGGCCTTTCTCCTTGACCTTCTTTTCATCCCTCCCGGAGGCCACCCAATCGTCGTAGGAGTAGACCTCCAGCCGGATGAAGCCGCGCTCCAGGTCGGAGTGGATCTTGCCGGCGGCCTGGGGTGCTTTGGTGCCGCGGGTGATGGTCCAGGCGCGGGTCTCGTCTTCTCCCGCCGTGAGAAACGTCATGAGGTCCAGAAGCCCGAAGCCCGCGTGGATGAGCTTGCTGAGGCCCGATTCCTGAAGGCCGTAGACCTCCATGAACTCGGCCCGGTCCGCCTCGGGGAGCGCCGCCATCTCGGCTTCGATCTTGCCGCAGATGCGCACGCAGGGGGCCCCTTCGGCGGTGGCGAGGGCCTCCAGGGCCGAGGCATGGGGATGATCGGGGGCGAGCCCCGTCTCATCGACGTTGGCCACGTAGAGAATGGGTTTGACGGTGAGGAGGTTCAAATCGCTCAGGAGCGGCCAGTCCTCCTTGTGGAGCTGAGCCTCCCGGGCGGGCCGGCCCTCGTCCAGGAGGGCTTTCACGGCTTCCAAGGCCCCCAGGAGGCGCTTGGCCTGGGCATCGCCCGTGCGGGCCAGCTTGAGGACCCGTTCGCGCCTGCGGTCCACCGTGGACAGATCCGCCAGGGCTAGCTCCAAATGGATGGTTTCGCAATCCCGGACCGGATTGACGGTGACGTCCTCGTGTACCACGTTCTCGTCTTCGAAGCACCTGACCACGTGGACGACGGCGTCCACCTCGCGGATGTGGGCCAGGAACTGGTTCCCCGTGCCGCCTCCTTTGGAGGACCCCCGCACCAGACCCGCCACGTCCACGAACTGAAGGGTCGTCGGGGTGATCTTCCTGGATTTGTTGACCCGGCCCAGGTCATCCAGGCGGGGATCGGGCACGTTCACCATGGCGATGTTGGGATCCGACGAAGCCCCCGTGAACGCACCCACCTGGGCGCCCGCCGCCGTCAGGGCGTTGAAGATGCTCGTTTTGCCCACACGGGGCAGTCCAACGATGCCGCAGGAGAAACCCATTCTATCCCTCCAGAGTATCAGTGTACGACAAGGAGCCGTTCGTGGGGAGGGGAGATGGGGATTGCGAATTTCGGATTTGTAAGGAGATGCAGAAGGGCTTCGGGAATGAGCACTCGCCGAGCGGTCGGGGCCGCAGCGCATCCCGTCATCTCCTCATCCCGGCATTCCGGCATCTCGGCATCCCCGCATCTCGTCATCCCCTCATCCCGGCATCCCCTCATCTCGGCATCCCCTCATCCCCTCATCTCGGCTTTCTAAAAAGAGGCCTAGGCTCGTTGACTATGTGATGCTGAACCGACGGATCGTCAGTGTGCGACTTGCCATGCCCCTTCTCCCGTCCTACATTGTGGCCTTAGGGAGGGTTCCCATGATCGACGTGAAGATAG
>JAKAKG010000130.1 GCA_021813555.1 Acidobacteriota bacterium | reverse complement strand
ATTTGGGCGGGCACCTCCTACGGCACGGGCCGCTATGACGGCAGGGTCTTCGCCAACCTCACGGCCGGAGAGGGCCTGCCCCACGACTCCGTGAAAGCTTTCGCCGAGGACGATGAGGGCCGTATCTGGGTTTTGACTCAGGAGGGCCCCGCCGTCCTCCGTGCCACGGGCGCCTCCGATGGGTCTCCCCTGGTCGTGCCCTTGCCCGAGGGGGCTCGAAGTCTCGCGGGCCGGAAGTTCACGTCCATGGCCAGCGCGCGGGGGGCCGTATGGTTCGCGGAGGGGAAGGAGGTCCTGCGCTGGCGCGGAGGGCGCCTTGAGAGGGTAGTGGCGGGCATCACCGGCAACCTGAGGGGGGTATACCCGGTCGGTGGGGAGGATGCATTCGTTGCCACGGACTCGGGCCTCTTCCGGGTGAAAGGGTTGGCGCCTACCCCCGTCGCGGTACCCGCCAGCGTGGGGGCCGTGGCCGGGGTGGTCTCCCTCGGGGAGGCGGTTCTCCTGGTAGGCGAGCGGGGCGTGGCGCGGGGCGAGGGCAACGGGTTTGTGCTCGATCCCGCCTGGCGGGTCCCCGAGGGCTTCGCGGCCGAGGCCGCGTCGGCGGGGGGAGATTGCCTCGTGCTCATCTCGGGGACCCAGGGCGCAGCCGTCCTTGAAAAGGGAAAGGCCACCATCGTGATCGACGGCGACCACGGCCTTCCAGGCAAGGGGGCCATGGGCGCCATCGTAGACCGGGACGGCCTCATCTGGCTGGCCACCGAAGATGGCTTGGTAAAGATCCTCAATCTGCGTCTGCGTTCCTGGCTGAGCCAGCGCGGGAGCCTCGGTGGCATGGTCCTCGCCTTCGCCCGGGAGCCGCGCGGCCCGCTGTGGGTGGGACACACGGATGGGGTCTCACGGCTCGAGGGAGACGGACGGCTGGTTCCCATGGCCTCGGGCAGGGACGTGGGCGAGGCGTGGGCCCTCCTCGCGCTCCCCGGCGGCACCCTCCTGGTGGGGACGCCCGACGGCCTCGCCGTGGTGGAAGGGGGACGTGCCCGCAGGCTTCGCGTTCCACCCGAACTGGGCGGCCGGCGCATTTTCGGTTTGGCGAGCGATCCTCAGGGGCGGGTGTGGGTGACTGCCCTCGGAGGCGTGATGCGCTTTCGCTGGGACGGGACGCGGCACGAGCCGGTGGACGTGGAGCGCATCGTACCCGGAGAGGGAGAGCGGTCTTCGGAATGCGAAGCCCGAGGGCTTTCCATCGCGAAGGACGGGACCGTCTGGATCGGAACCGACGGCCAGGGCGTGCTTGCCTTTTCCAAAGAAGGGCTTCGGCGCTACGGCATGGAGGAGGGCTTGCCGAGCCTCGTGTGCCGCGCCGTGCTCGCTCGCCCCGACGGCGTGTGGGTGGGCACCGACAAAGGGTTGTGGAGGCTTTCGGGCGGACGGGCCGAGGCCATGAATGCGGTCAATTCAACCCTCGGCGATCGTTACGTTGTCGCCCTCGCGGCCGAACCCCAAGGCGACGCGGTGTGGGCGGCGTGCTCGTACAGCGTGGTGCGCGTGCGCGGGGAGCGCGTGGAGGCTATCCTGGACCACTCCCGGGGGCTGGCCGGCCCCTCCACCACGGCGGAGCGCTGCCTCTTGGCCGAGCCGGGACGCTTGTGGGTAGGCATGGCCGGGGGCTTTTCAGAGGCGGACGCCGCCGTGGCGGGCCGTCCTCTCCCTCCTCCGGCGGTGGAGGTTTTGGCGGCGCTGGACGGCGAGGGGCGGCGCGTGGAGCCGGGCGGCCGGGTGCCCTTCCCCGTCCACGATCTGTCCGTTTCCTTCTTCTCGCCCACCTACCACGCCGAAGAGACCACCCGGTTTCTCTATCGGCTGGCCGGCTACGACGAGCGCTGGTCGGACCCGCAGCGGGAGAGGAAGGCCCATTTCACGAACCTCTTTCCGGGCTCGTATGTCTTCGAAGTGCGGGCCGTCACCCCCGACGGACGCGGGAGCCTGGAGCCGGCCCGCGTGCCTTTTGAGGTGGAAATGCCCTGGGGACTGGCTTTTGCCGCCTTGGGTACCTTGCTGGTGCTCACGGCCGCCGCCGGATGGGCCGTGTCGGGGGTCCGCACGCGGCGCGTCCGCGTGCGCAACGAGGAGCTTGAGCGGCAGGTGGCGGAGCGGACGGCCCTCCTCGCCGAAGCCAATCTGCACCTGGAGCGCCTTGCCGCCACCGATGGCCTGACGGGGATCGCCAATCGCAGGGTCTTCCAGAACCATCTCCAACGCGAGTGGAACAGGGCCCTGCGAGCCGGCACGGACCTGTCCCTCCTCATGATCGACGTGGACTTCTTCAAGGCATACAACGACGCCTTCGGACACCAGCAGGGAGACGAGGGCCTGCGGCGGGTAGCGGCGGCCGTGGCCGCGCACGCCGAGCGGCCCGGCGACGTGGCGGCGAGATACGGAGGCGAGGAATTCGCGGTGGTCCTGCCCGGCGCGGGAGCGGAGGGAGCCCGGGTCGTCGCGGAGGCCATCCGCGCCGCCGTGGCGGCCATGGCTCTGCCCCACCCCAAATCCTCCGTGGCGGACCACCTCACCGTCAGCATCGGCGCCGCCACGCGGCGGCCCGCGAAGCAGGATGCGTCCGGTGACCTGGTGGCCGCCGCCGACGAAGCCCTCTACCGGGCCAAGCAGGAGGGCAGGGACAGGGTGGTTGTTGGAGCGGGGAGCGGGGAGCAGGGAGCGGGGAGTGAAAAGTGAAAAGTGAAAAGTGAAAGACTACCTAGCCCTAGGGGCCTTCTTTCGATGGCGCTCAGGTTCCTGATCCATTGAGCGAGATGCGAGACGCGAGACGCTAGACGCGAGACGCTAGACGCTAGACGCGGTAGGGGAAACGCCTCAATCTCCATCTTGGTGTCCTTAGTGTCTTGGTGGTGCATGTCCCTTTCCGCTTTCCGAATTCCGAATTCCGCTTTTCCCCCCCTCTCCCTCGCCGCGTCCGTTGTACAATGATCTTCAGGAGGCCACCCATCATCCGAAGCCTGTGTGCCGTGCTTTCCATCCTTCTGGGCGCGGGCGCCCTGGGCGCGGCTCAGCCCCTGCCTGCTTC
>JAKAKG010000126.1 GCA_021813555.1 Acidobacteriota bacterium | reverse complement strand
TCCTCGTCGTCTACGCCCATCCGCGGACGGACTCCTTCAATGCGGTTCTGCTGCGCGCCTTCGTGGCAGGGCTTTGCGAGGCGGGCCACGAGCCCGACGTGGGGGACCTCTACGCCGAGGGCTTCGATCCCAGGTTGAGTGCTGACGAGCTGGCGAACACGG
Source organism: Acidobacteriota bacterium (assembly GCA_021813555.1). Classification (GTDB taxonomy): domain Bacteria; phylum Acidobacteriota; class UBA4820; order UBA4820; family DSQY01; genus JAKAJA01. The sequence goes on along the minus strand of JAKAKG010000126.1, from coordinate 2,966 downwards.
GAACGGGGGCGCAGGAGCCCGAGGTGCGGGCTTGGCAGGAGCGCCTCCTGGCCGCCGAGGGGCTGGCCTTCATCTTTCCCATCTGGTGGTTCGGCCCTCCGGCCATCCTCAAGGGCTTCGTGGACCGGATCTTCGAGGAGAACGTGGCCTTCCGCTTCAGGGCGACGGGTCTGGTGGAAGGGCTCCTCCCCCAGAAGCGCGCCCTCGTGCTCACGACCACGGGATCGAGCGCCCTCCTCTACCGCACCTTCGGCTTCGAGAAGCCCTTTCAGAAGACCTTCTGCGACTGGACCCTCAAGGTCTGCGGGATCAAGACCGTAGAGCACGTCATCCTCTACGACGTGGTGAAGGCGGACGACGCCGTCCGGCGCCGCTACATCGAGGAGGCCCGAAGGCTGGGCCGGGAGTTTTTCGGGTAGGCCCGCGACGCCGTCCTACCAGCGGAATGCGAAGGGTGCCGACGTGCCGCCGTTCCCGTCCCTCACCACGAGCTGAACGGTTTTCCCCTTGGGCACCAGGCTTTTGAGTCCCGCTCCCTTGGCCACGAGCCGGGTGGGGTTCTTGATGACGGTGGCGGGTACGGGGACACCGTCCGCCGTAAGGGCGACCCCCGCCTTGAAGCCCTGGCCGTTCACCAGGATCCGGAAAGGATTGCCGGCCTTCTTCGCGCCGGTGATGCCGTAGGGGCGCGTGGAGAAGGACCAGGAGGGCCCCGAGGTCCTGCCGAGAGGGCTCAGGGCCACCACCCGCCATGTGTAGGTCTTGCCGATGTCCAGGGCGGCCGGCGCGTAGCTCGGCTGCGACACGGTGGCCACCAGGGGGGGCGCCGTCGTGGTCCCGAAGTACACCTCGTAGCTCGTGGCCTCGTTGCACGTCCAGCTCAGCACCACCTGGAGGTCCTGGTCCGCCGCCATGTCGCCGGGCAGAGGATTCCGGGGAATGGCCGCCTGGGCATTGGAAACCAGTTGCACGTCCAGGGTCGCGGGTCCCGCCCCCACGGCCACCTCATGGGTCTGCTCCAGATACCCCGGCATGGAGAACGTGGCGTGATAGGCCCGGCCGCCTTGGAGGGGCCACGCATAGCGCCCCCGGGCGCTCGCCTGACGGGGAGCCTCGCCGTGGCCCAGGGCCACCTCCTGCAACGCCACCGTGGCCTTGAGCGGCGCCCCCGTGGCAGCGTCCGTGACGCGCCCCTGGATCGAAGGGTAGGTGAGGGTCTTGTCCAGGAAGAACTCCCACGCCGTCCGCTGGCGCTCCACCGTCACGTCGCGCCACTGGGCGTAATCCGGCTGGAAGGAGCAGCAGTTCACCTCGATGACAAAGGCGAAGGCGCCGTACCGGCCGTAGAGGGCGTCGTCGCTGGACCCGTCCGTGGGGTAGATGGTGGACCAGCCGGGCCCCGTTTTGTAGCGGCCCGTGGCCCCGGTGTCGTCCTCCAGGATGCTGTTGAGGGTGTTGCCGAGGTCGTCGTACACGGCCATTTCGCTGGGGTTGTAGCATCCGTAGGGATAGAGGATGTACTCACCGTAGGAGTGGTAGGAGAGGCTGAACTCGGGGCGGATCTCATCGGCCAGGGCCGACATGCCCTGGGTCTCGGGCTCCGAGGCGGGCGAAGGACCCCGGTAGATGTCGCTGCTGCAAAGGTCGTCGGAGCCGTTGCAGGCGGCCCAGTTGAAGTCGTAGTTGCGGTTGATGTCCACTGAGCATATAGGATCGCGGTTTTTGCGCCACATGTTGTCCTGGGTGAAGACGTACATGGCGCCGTCGGGGTTCACGCTGGCCACCACCCACACCTCGATGGTGTCCAGCCAGTGGGTGATTCGGGGGTCGGTGCCGTAGCCCGAGGCGAGGACCTGGATGGCGTCCTTGGCGATCTCGGCGGTCATGACCTCACGGGCGTGATGCTGGGCATCCAGCAGAAAGACGGGTCGGTCGTGATCCCCCGTCACATCCGCCGTGATTTTCACGGCCAGCAGCTTTTGCCCTTCAAAAAGCGCATCCTTCAAAACCACCTTCTCCACCAGGTTCGGATAGGCAGCCGCCATCTGGTCCATGAAGGCCGAAAGCTCCGCCGGATCGGTGTAGTCCGCGAGGGCCTCGCCGGGCCCCCGGAGGGGGTGGCTCACGTCTTTGAGCGCATAGGTGAATCCGAGGGCCGTGAGGCGGTCCAGCGCGGCGCCGTCCACCACAACCCCCACAGTCCCGGCGTCACGATTGAATCCCGCCACGTCGAAGCCGGCCTGCGACAGGCGCAGGAGCTGGGCTTCGCCGGCCACGGGAACCTCCACCAGCATGCGAGGCCCCTCGGCTCGCGCCGGGGTGGCGAAGACAAGGGGACCAAACATGATCAAGGCGGCCACGGGGGCCGCCGCGAGCGTCATAAGCAACCGTTGGACCCTGCTGCGGATCAAAGCCATGCGCCACCTCCCGGGGCGGTCAGTTTATACGAATCGCTCGTCCCCTGCAGGAGACTCCCGTCCCTTTCCCCGTCTTTTCGCCTTTTACTTTTCACTTTTTACTTTTCACTATTCCTTACCCCTCCCACGTGTGTCCGCAGGCGGCGCACCTGAGCCACCCCTTGCCCGTGGCGGCTGAAAGGAGGTGTTCGAAGAAGGTCTCCTTGACTCCCGCCGGTGGCTCGGAGGCCTCCACCGCCTCGCTCTGGCACGCGGGACAGCGCAGGGACGCGCTCGGGGGCAGAGGACAGAGGTCGTGGGGATCGATAGCGGAGACGGCGTCGGGCTCCGCCTCATCGTCTCTCGCCCCAGGCTCGAACTCCGCCGCCTCATCCTCCTGGACCCCTTCCTCGTCCAGGGGCCGCCTGTGCATCTCCATCTCCGCCAGAACGGCCTCGGCCTCCTCGGCGGCGGCGGCGGGGACTTGGAGGCGAACGGGGGTTCCGGGCACGGAGAGGTTGAGGTTGCCGTCGGGCACGAGGCAGCAAATCCCGGCCTGGGCCAGGACGT
>JAKAKG010000226.1 GCA_021813555.1 Acidobacteriota bacterium | reverse complement strand
AAATGGAGACCGGCCGTGGGGGCGGCCACGGAGCGCCCCTCGCGGGCGAAGACCGTCTGGTAGCGCCGGGTGTCGCTGGCATCGGCGGGGCGGGAGATGTAGGGCGGAAGGGGCACGTGGCCGTGGCGGCGAAGAAGGCCGTCCATGGAGGCCCCCAGGGGCCGCACGAGGCGCCGGCCTTGGCCCAGGGCGGCGGTGATTTCGATGGCGCGGCCCGCCTCGTCCAGGCGGACCACGGCGCCCTCGCGCAGGCGCTTGCCCGGGCGCACGAAGGCCTCCCAGAGGTCATCCTGCCCCGAGGGCCGCAGGAGGAAGACCTCCGCCTCACCCCCGCCCGCCCGCGTCCCGAGCAGGCGGGCCCGAACCACGCGCGTGTCGTTCACCACCAGCAGGTCGCCCGGAGCCAGCAGGGAGGGCAGGCCGCGGAACGCGCCGTGCACGAAGGGGCCTTCCGGGGGCACCACCAGGAGGCGCGAGGCGTCCCGAGGCACCGCGGGGCGCTGGGCGATGAGGCCGGGCGGAAGGTCGTACTCAAAATCCGAACGGAGCATGGAACCCCCAGAGAAAAGGGGATTTGACCACAAAGGGGCCAGGAGCACAAAGGGGGAGGGGGAAAGAATTCGCCTCGTCCGTCATCCTGGCAAGCGAAGCGCGTCCAGGACCCGGAATGACGGGGTTGGGATCCGTCATCCTGGCAAGCGAAGCGCGTCCAGGATCGGGGCTGCACCGTGGGGGATTCCGGACAAGCCGGAATGACGGGGCTGGGATCCGTCATCCTGGCAAGCGAAGCGCGTCCAGGATCGGGGTTGCACCGTGTGGGATTCCGGACAAGCCGGAATGACGGTGCTTTGATCCGTCATCCTGGCAAGCGAAGCGCGTCCAGGATCCGGGCTGCATCGTGTGGGATTCCGGACAAGCCGGAATGACGGGGTTGGGATCCGTCATCCTGGCAAGCGGAGCGCGTCCAGGATCCGAGCTGTACCGCGGGCGATTCCGGACAAGCCGGAATGACGGGGTTGGGATCCGTCGTCCTGGCAAGCGAAGTGCGTCCAGGATCGGGGTTGTACCGTGGGGGATTCCGGACAAGCCGGAATGACGGGGCTGGGATCCGTCATCCTGGCAAGCGGAGCGCGTTCAGGGCCTGGAATGACGGGGGAGGATTGGTCCCCCTTCCTCACCTCAGATGTTCCTTCCGCCACTCGTGGAGGAAGGCCACGGCCTGGTCGCGGGTGGCGATGTCTCCGTCCACCTGGTGTTCCATGAGGGCGTCGAGGGCGAGGCCCAGGTCGGGGCCGGGGCGCTGGAGGCCGAGGATCTCCGCCGCTTCGAGGCCGTTCACGAGTTTGGGAAGCCGGCGCAGGGCGGGGCCTTCACTGGCGGCCATGGCCAGGACTTCATGGGACAGGGCCTGGAGGCCCCGGAGGTTCTGATCCATCTCTGCGCCCAGGGCCGCCGACTTGTCGGCGTAGGCGAGGGCCAGGAGGAGGTCCAGGCGGCTGCCCATGGAGTGGATGAGGCGCCGCAGGGCCGTATGGCGGGGCGAGGTTTTGAGCTGGGCGAGGGGCCGAAGGTGGTTGAGGCAGAGGTCCGCCACCTCCTCGATGACGGCGTTGGGGAACTTCAGCCGCTTGAGGGCCGCGCGGGCTACCTCGGCGGAGGGTTTGGGATGGCCGTAGAAGTGCACGCGCCCCTCGTCGTCCACGGTGCGCGTGCTCGCCTTGCCCGTGTCGTGCAGGAGGCAGGCCAGCCGCAGGATCTCCATGCGCGGCGGGGGAAAGGGCTGGAGGCCCAGGGACGCGAGCCAGGCCGGGGTGCCGTCGCAGGCCTCCAGGGCCAGGAGAGTGTGCTCCAGGACGTCGGCGTGGTGGTACCCGTTCTGGCCGAGCCCATCCAGGGTTTTCATCTCGCTGAAGAGGACGAAGAGCACGCCCGAGCCCGCCATGGCGCGAAAGGCCATACCCGCCCTGGGCGCCTGGAGGAGGCGCTCCAGCTCCGCGTGCACCCGCTCGGGGACCACGTCCAGCAGCATGTCCCGCTGGTCCGCGAGGAGGGCGAGGGTCGTCTCCTCCAAGTGAAAGCCCTCGAGCTGGGCCAGCATCCGGTAAGCCTTTACGATGCGGGCGGGGTCGTCCGAAAAGGCGGTGGGGGAGGCCACCTTGATGCGCCGGGCCGCGAGGTCGCCGAAGCCGCCGAGGGGGTCCAGGAACCTGTCCTTCTCCGGATCGTAGGCGATGGCGTCGATGGTGAAGTCCCGCCGCAGGAGGTCCTCCTCGATGGAGCCCCCCGGCAGGCCCACCCAGTCCAGGGAGAAGCCCTCCAGCGGGATGCGGTAGGTGGAGTTGGCCTCCTTGCCCAGGGAGATGACCTTGCTGCCGAATCGCTCGGCGAACCGGAGGGCCATGTCGTAGGGGCGCGCCGTGGCGAAATCCAGATCTTTGGGGACGAGGCCCAGGGCCATGTCCCGGACCGCCCCGCCCACGAGGTAGACCGGATCGTCGCCGGAGGCGGCCTCTTCAAGGACGGGCGGCAGGAGGGGATGCGACTGCATGGCCTGTTCGAGGCGTGTCTTCATGGATGAGGCCTCACTTGGTGTAAGTATAGGGTCCGCGAGGAGGGGGTGCCAAGGGGGAAGGGAAAGAGAGGCACCACCAAGGCACCAAAGGACACCAAGGGATAAGTTTGGGATTTCGAATGTCGAATGTCGAATTTCGAATTTGAAAAACCCGCCGATTCAGGCACGTCGCGGCTCCCTCACCGCTCACCGCTCACTGCTCACCCCCCCCGCGTCTCGCGTCTCGCGCCTCGCCTAATCGCCATGCATGCCTCTCCGCTTCAGCCACGGCGCGGGTTCACTTTTCACTTCTCACTTCTCACTTCTCACTTCTCATTTTTCACTTCTCCCTGCTCCCCGCTCCCTGCTCCCCGCTCCCCCACGAATGTGAGCAAACGCACGAAGGAGCGCCGACTCGCTAGGCACGGGGATGCTTCTGGACTATATTGTAGGCAGGTTATCTTTCCCGGAGGTGTTTCAAGCATGCTGGCCTCACGGGAGTGCAACGGTGGCGGCGACTGGTCCCACGAGGAGGGGTTGACCCATGCGAAAACTGTTGGCTATTTTGGCGGGAGGCATTCTGATCACG
>JAKAKG010000079.1 GCA_021813555.1 Acidobacteriota bacterium | reverse complement strand
ACAGCCCATAGCTCTAAAGTTCCATTTCGCCGTGCCGGTCCGCGTGGCAGTTGATGTTCACCGCCACGGGCAGCGCCACCAGGTGGCAGGGATAGGTCTCGATGTTCACGCCGAGCACCGTCACCGTACCGCCCAGGCCCATGGGCCCGATGCCGAGCTTGTTGAGGCTGTCCTTCAGCTCGTCCTCGAGGGCGGCGTAGAAGGGGTCCGGGTTCCGGTGATGAGGGGAGCGCATGGCGGCCTTCTTGGACAGGATGCAGGACTTCTCGAAAGTCCCCCCGATGCCGACGCCGATGACGAGGGGCGGGCACGCGTTGGCGCCGCCCACGGAGACCGCCTCGATGACGAACTTCTTGACCCCTTCCAGGCCGTCGGCGGGCTTGAGCATGGCCTGCTTGGACATGTTTTCGCTGCCCCCGCCCTTGGCGCCGTAGGTAAGGCGGATCTTGTCGCCCGGGACCACGTCGTAGTGGATGACGGCGGGGGTGTTGTCCCCCGTGTTCTTGCGCTGGATCGGGTCGTTGAGGATGGACTTGCGGAGGTATCCCTCGCCGTACGCCTTGCGGATCCCGGCGTTGATGGCGTCCGTGAGGTTGCCCTCCACGTGCACGTCCTGGCCCACCTCGGCGAAGACCACGGCGAACCCCGTGTCTTGGCAGTAGGGAACGCACTCCCGTCTCGCGATGCTGGCGTTCTCCTGGATCTGCCGGATGACCTCCTTGCCCGCCTCCGACTTCTCGGCCGCGAGGGCCTCGTCAAAGGCCTTCAACATGTCCGGCCCGATGTCGTAGTTGGCGTTCATGGCCACCTTGGCCAGGGCTTCGGTGATAGCTTCGGCTTTAACAGTCCTCATCTGCCTCCCCTGACAAGAAGGGGGCCGGTCCGTCAGGCCCCCGAGATGTCGATGATACGCCCCCGCCCACGCCGTGACAAGGCGGACGTCGGGCTCCCCCTTGTGCCCGAACGTGGTATAGTGGCGGCGCAGAGTTTGGCGGGTCCAGCGGCGTGAACGGGCCGTTGGAGCGCTGTGGGGGCGGAACCAAGGAAGTGACGAAAGGAGATTGGCACATGCTGAACAAGATCGGTCTCATCGGCGGTGGGTACATCGGCGGCGTTCTTACCCAGGAGATTGCTCAGCGGAGGCTCGCTCGCGCGGTGGGGTTGGTAGACCCGGCGCCCATGCCGGGCCCGAACGATTCCCCCGAGCGCCAGGAGGTCATCAAGAAGCAGTCCGTGTCCATCGGGAAGTGCCTCGACATCGCCGAAGGCCTGCCCACCATCCGCAAGGACGTCAAGGTCGTCGGCTCCAAAGACTACTCCGCCATCGAGGGCGCCGACCTGATCATCAACACCGCGGGCGTGCCCCGCAAGGCTCGGCCGGACGGGACGTTCCCCAGCCGCGAGGAGCTGCTTGCGATCAACCTCAAGGTCACCATGGAGGTGGCCAAGGGCATCCAGAAGTACTGCCCGAACGCCATGGTCATCTCCATCGCCAACCCGCTCGACGCCATCGTCTACACCCTCGACAAGCGCCTCTCGCCCCCGAAGAACAGGCTCTTCGGCATGGCCGGGGTCCTGGACTCCAACCGCTACTGCTACTTCGTGGCCGAGGCGGCCAACGTTTCGGTCGAAAACGTCAACGCCGTCGTCCTCGGGGGCCATGGCGACGACATGGTGCCGGTGCGCAGCTCCTGCCAGATCGCCGGCATCCCGGTCACCAAGTTCCTCGACACGGACACCCTGGCGAAGATCGAGGCGCGCACCCGCAAGGCGGGCGGCGAGGTCGTCGGCCTGCTCGGCTTCGGCTCCGCCTTCGTGTCCCCGGCCTGGTCGGCGCTCGAAATGGCCGAGGCGGTCATCTTCGACAAGCGCAAGATCCTTCCGATCTGCGCCAAGCTCGAAGGCGAATACGGCGTGAAGGGGCTCTTCGTCGGCGTGCCCGCGATCGTCGGCAAGAACGGCGTCGAGAAGATCATCGAGCTCGACCTGACCAGCGAAGAGAAGGATGCGCTCGCCAAGTCGGTGGTCGGCGTCAAGAAGACCTGCGACGAAGTGGACACCATGCTCAAGAGCATGTAAAACGTCGCTGGCGACCCTGCGGTACCCAGGCTCCCCGCCACGGCGGGGAGCCTTTTTTCGTGGCACGCGCACAGGAAGAATGGGAGAACGTGCCCGGCGAGAGGGGTGCCACCAGCTTCCCGAAGTCGACTTTCACGATAACTGGGGGAAATGCCCCCTCTTCGCCTGATGGTCACTTCAGTCTCCCAGGCCCTTTCACGATTTGGGTATCTCATGCAGATCATAGCCGGTTCCTGCCCATGGGGCAGTTGCCCCATTTTCGGAACCCCGGCAGTCGAGCATCGGGCATCTCACAGGCGCGAGGGCCAGAATGAGGCCTCGGGGGAAACCTCCCGCCAACCCCACACGAAGGGCGGGAGCATCTATAAGGGAGTTCCCAATGGCAAACATCCTCTTCGTGGACGATGATCCGGACATCGTGGAGGCGGGCACTATCGTGCTGGCCAGCGCGGGACACTCCGTGGCCGCCGCGTACAACCGTGAGGAAGGTATGGCCGCCGTCAAGGCGGCGCGGCCGGACCTCATCATCCTGGACGTGATGATGCAGGAGCCGGACGACGGCATCGCCATGGCGGTGGACTTACGCAAGATGGGATTTTCCGGCCCCATCCTCATGCTCACCAGCCTGAGCAAGGTGGTGGGACAGGCCTACGGACGCCATGACGACGTGCTGCCGGTGGACGACTTCCAGGAAAAACCCATCGAGCCCGCCGCGCTGGTCGCCAAGGTGGCGGCCCTTCTGGCCTCGAACCGCGAGGCGTAAGGGGAACACCGTGAGCCGGACAAGCCAGTCCCCGTTTGCTTTTCACCGTTCATCGCTTACGTCTCACGTTTCACGTTTCACTTTTCACTAACTTTTCTCTTCCTCACGGGAGTCATGACATGATCGCAACCGAACAGCAAAACCTCACGGCGGAGATCGCGGAACTGGCCGGCCGCCACGGCCGCGACCGCGGTGCCCTCATGCCCATCCTTCAGGCGCTGCAGGAGCGACACCACCAGATCTCCGAGTTCGCCATGCAGGAGGTGGCGGCCCTCCTGGATGTCCACCCCGTGGAGGT
>JAKAKG010000056.1 GCA_021813555.1 Acidobacteriota bacterium | reverse complement strand
TCGTTGCAGGTGGTGGCCACGCCGCCGCGGGTCGGGTCGTGCATGGCGTGGACCTCCGCCCCGCAGTCCAGGAGCGCCGACGCGAGGGACGCGAGGGGCCGGCAGTCGGAGGCCAGGCCCGGGCCCGCCATGCCGTGCCGGCACGCCACCACCGTGGCGCCGTGCTCGGCGATGGGGCCCGACACGAGGATGACGTCGCCCTCCTGAATGCGGTGGTCGCCCAGATCCCTTCCGGGAGGGACGATCCCGAGGCCCGCGGTGACGGCGAAGGCTTTGTCTCCCTTTCCCTTGGGCACGACCTTCGTGTCACCGGCCACGATGGAGATCCCCGCCTCGCTGGCGGCCCGGGCGGCGCCCGCCACGAAGGTCTCCAGCATGCGGCCCTCCAGGCCCTCCTCCAAAATGAGGGCCCACGTGAGCCAGAGGGGCTTGGCCCCCGACACGGCCAGGTCGTTCACCGTCCCGCACACGGAGAGGTAGCCCAGGTCGCCGCCGGGAAAGACCGGAGGGTCCACCACGAAGGCGTCGGTGGTGAGGGCCGGACGGCCGGGAGGCAGCTCGGGGAGGATGGCCGCGTCCGAAAGGGCCGCGAGGGCCGGGTTGCCGAGAGCCGGGAGGAAGGCGCCGCGCACGAGCTGGGCCGTGAGCTTGCCGCCCCCGCCGTGGGCGAGGAGGATGCGGTCCAGGTCTTTCACGGGGCTCCTCCCTGAGAGAAACGCTCGTGGCGGTACCAGGCCGCGCAGGTTCCCTCGCTGGACACCATGCAGGCGCCCACGGGGCTTTCGTGGGTGCACTCGCGCCCGAAGAGGGGGCATTCGGGCGGGTTGATGCTCCCCTTCAGAACCTCGCCGCAGCGGCAGCCTTCGGGCTCCACGGGGTCGCACACGTCCACCTCGATGAGGGAGGCGTCGCGGTGAGCGAACTCGGGCCGCAGGCCCAGGCCCGAAGCGGGAATGGCGCCGAAACCGCGCCAGATTTGATCTTCAGGGGTGAAATACCGCTCCACGAGCGCCTTGGCTCGGGTGTTGCCGTCGGCCGTGACCACGCGGGAGTAGAGGTTCACCACCTCCGGCCGCCCCTCAGCCATCTGCCTCACGAGGTCAAGCACCCCCCGCATCACGTCCGTGGGCGTGAAGCCCACCACCACGGCCGCCAGGCCGTAGTCCTCCGGGAGGAAGGCAAAGGCCCGCCAGCCCGTGATGACGGACACGTGGCCGGGGCAGAGAAGCCCGTCCACCGCCACCTCGGGATCGGAGGCGAGGGCTCTGAGGGGAGGCGGCATGACCTTGTGGCCCGAGAGAATCAGGAAGTTGGAGACCGCCGTGGCTTCAGCTTCGTCCAGGGCCGCGGCCACCGTGGGCACGGTGGTTTCAAAGCCCACGCCCAGGAAGACGACCCGGCGCGAGGGGTTCTGCCGGGCCATGTCTACCGCGTCCCGGGGTGAATACACCACGCGCACGTCCCCGCCCTCGGCCCGAACGCGCTCCAGGCTTCCCGTGCTCGAAGGGACGCGGAGCATGTCGCCGAAGGTGCAGACGATGATGCCGGGACGCCGCGCCAGGGCCTCGGCCCGGTCCACGTAGCCCACGGGCGTAACGCACACGGGGCACCCGGGGCCGGCGATGAGGCGGATGGAGCGGGGAAGGAGGCGCCGCAGGCCCGCCGCGGCGATGGCGTTCGTGTGGGTCCCGCACACCTCCATGAAGGTGGCGGGCCGGCCCAGGCTCCGGGCCGCCTCGTCTATCCTGGCGGCCAATCCGGCCACGGCCCTTGGATTTCCGAAGGCGCCCCGGCCGTAGGGCGCCTCAGGAGAAGTCATGGCGGGCCTCCGAATGGTCGGCCACCTCCTTGAGGAGCTGGAGGGTGATCTTGGCCTCCTCCTCGTCGAGGGTGCCGATGGCGTAGCCGGCGTGGACGAGGAGGTATTCCCCCACCTGGGCATCGGGGAGGAGGGCCAGGGAGACCTCGCGCTGGACGCCGTCCAGGTCGAGGATTCCCGCGTCACCGTCCCGTTTGATGAGGCGCATGGGGACCGCAAGGCACATTCAGAAGCCTCCTTCTTGCGCGGGCTCCACCCCGCGGGATTCGGCGACGGCGCCCAGAACCGCCTGTCCGTAAGACAGCCCTCCGTCTCCCGCTGGAACTCGGCGCGGCAGACATGGAGTATACCCCAGGGCCCCCAGGCGGAAGGCCAGGCCCTCCCGCAAGAGGCGGTTCACCAGACACCCTCCGCCCAAAGCGATGGCCGAGACTTCACCGCCGAACGCCTCTCGGGTGAGGGCCGCCGCCACGGCGCAGAAGGCGGCGTGGAACCCCGCGGCCACAGCCTCCGGCGCTTCGCCCGCCGCCAGGCGCCGGGCCGCCTGGGCCAGGAGGCGGGAGCCGCTCAGGCGGCATGCCGATCGGGCGTCCGAGGCTTCGGGCCAGGGTTGAATCTCGCCCGCCTTCCCGGCGAGGGCTTCGGCCCTCGCGGCGGCCTCCCCTTCCCAGCCGTTGACGGCCGCGAGGCCCAGGAGGGCGCCCAGGGCTTCGAAGAGGCGCCCCGCTCCCGAGGCCTTGGGCCATGCGCCGCTGCGGGACAATCCCAGCACGGCGTTCAGAGCATCCTTCTCCACCATGCGGGCCAGCGGCAGACGCGCCAACAAGGCTTCCTCGCCTTCCGCCACGAGGGCCGCCACGGCCACGCGCCAGGGTTCGCGCACGGCCGCCTCGCCGCCCACGAGGGAGAGGGGTTCGAGGAAGGCGGCGCGGCGCCAGGAGAGCCCGCCGTCCAGCACCAGCCACTCCCCACCCCAGGAGGTCCCGTCGGGGCCCCAGCCCGTGCCGTCCAAAATGAGGGCACCGGCCTTGTCTCCACGCGCAGGGAAGAGCCCGTGTTCAGCGAGGACCGCCGCCGCGTGGGCCACGTGGTGCTGGACGCGGAGCAGGCACCCGCCCCGGGCCGCCGCCAGGTTCTCTCCCAGCCACGTGCTCGGGTAGTCCGGATGGGCGTCCACCACGATCACGTCCCCCCGGGCTTGCAGAAACTCCTCCAGGCCCTCCGCGACTTCGCGCAGGAAGGCCCGCGCGGGTTCACCGTCCAGGTCCCCCACGTGCTGGGAGGGGAAGGCATGGAACCCCGCGGCGAGGCACGCGGACGTCTGGAGGTACCCGCCCAGCGCCAGGACGGGGCGCTTCGCCTCCTCGGGAAGCGGAAGGGCCTCGGGCGTGTAGCCCCGCCCCCGGCGCACGAGGAAGGGACCGCTTCGCGACGTGCGCGCCACCGAGTCGTCCACCCTCCGGACCACGTCCCTGTCGTGCATGAGGAAACAATCGGCGATGCCCCGCAGGCGATCCAAAGCCTCGCGGTTGCCCTCGCAGATGGGTTCGTCGCTGAGGTTGCCCGAGGTCATGACGAGGTGCGCGAAGGGGGCGCCGCGAAAGAGCTCCACGTGGAGGGGCGCGGTGGGAAGCATGACCCCCAGGTCGTCCATGCCCGGAGCCACGCCCTGCGATACAGGGGCGCCCTTCCAGGCCGGAGCAAGAAGGACGGGAGCCTGGGGGGACGCCAGGAGCACTTCGTCTCGGGGCTCCAGGTGGACGAGGGCCCGGACCGCCTCCAGGTCCCCTGCCATGAGGGCGAAGGGCTTGGTAGGGCGCCCCTTGCGTTCGCGCAGCCGCCCCACGGCTTCGTCCGAATCCGCCCGGCACGCCAACTGGAATCCGCCCAGGGCCTTGAGGGCCACAATGCGCCCCTGAGCGAGGGCGGCCCGGGCCAGAACCAGGGCCTCCTCTCCTTTCGCAGCGCTCGCGCCTTCCGCGCTGGCCAGCCACAGGCGAGGCCCGCACGCGGGGCAGCAGACGGGCTCGGCGTGAAATCGGCGGTCGCCGGGGTCGGCGTACTCCCGGGCGCACTGGGGGCAGAGGGGAAAACACGCCATGGCCGTCCGCTCCCGGTCGTAAGGCAGGGCGCGGACGAGGGAGAAGCGAGGGCCGCAGTTCGTGCAGGTGGTGAAGGGATAGTGAAAGCGGCGGTCACCGGGCGTTTCCATCTCGCGCCGGCAGTCGGCGCAGAGGGCCGAATCGGGGGGGACCATGGCGCCCCGGCGCTCTCCCTCCTCCGAGTCCTCGATGGTGAAGCGCGGCTCGCCCGTGGGGGGAATGTCTTCTCGGGTGACCTCGTCCAGGCGCGCCAGCGGGGGCATGGCTCCCTCAAGGCCTTCGGAGAACGCGCGGACGGCGCTCGCCGCTCCCTCCACTTCGATGACCACGCCCTCGGGGCCGTTGCGCACCCAGCCTCCCAGGCCGAGCGAGAGGGCCAGCCGGTGGACCGAGGGGCGAAACCCCACCCCTTGGACCACGCCCCGGCACACCAGGCGCAGGCGTGCGCGGGGCGGTACCTCCGTCACGTGCGCCGGGCCCGCTTGGAGGCGAGGCGGGCGGCGAGCAGGCCGCACCAGGCGTCCACGCCCGTGCCCGTTTGGGCCGAGGCCATGAGCACTTCGCCGCCGGGCCGCAGGGTCTTGATCTGCCCCTTCACGGCCTCCAGGTCGAAGGAGACGTGGGGCATGAGGTCGGTCTTGGTGATGAGGGTGACCTGGGCCGCGGAGAAGATGCCCGGGTATTTGAAGGGTTTGTCGTCCCCCTCCGTGACGCTGAGGAGGGCCGCTTTGAAGTCCTCGCCCAGGTCGTAGGACGTGGGACACACGAGGTTCCCCACGTTCTCGATGAAGAGGACGTCCAGATCGGGGAACTTTCCTTTCCTCAGGGCCTTGTTGACCTGCCGGGCGTCCAGGTGGCAGGCCCCGCCCGTGACCACCTGGAAGGCCGGAACGCCCAGGGCGCGGATCCTGTCCGCGTCGCGCTCGGTGGCCACGTCGCCCTCGATGACCCCCACCGAGAGCGTCCCTTTGAGCTCGGCCACGGTCGCTTCCAGGAGGGTCGTCTTGCCCGACCCTGGGGAGGAGATGAGGTTCACCACGAGGGTGCCGTCTTCGGCGAAGTCTTCCCGAAGGTGCTGGGCTTCCACGTCGTTCGACTCCAGAACCCGCCTCTCCACCTGCACCTGAAGGGGCCCGTGCTCGTGGCCGAGGTTGCGGAAGGGACCGTGGGCGTGGACGTGGGAGTGGGACGGGTCGTCACACATGGGCGCCTCCTGGCTCGTCGGGTAGATAGCTCACCTGGAGGAGGTCCAGCTCGCGGCCCCCTTCCACCGTGAGAAATTGGCCGCAATCGGGGCACACGGGAAGCCAGGACCCCTCGGCCCTCTCCTTGTCCTGGCCGCAGGCCGCGCAGCTCTGCCGGGCGCGGTGCCATTCCACTTCCAGCGGGCAGCCCTCGTCCGGCGTACCGGCCACCACCGCCTCCCAGGCGTAGGCCAGGAGTTCGGGGTCCACCGCAGACAGCTCGCCCACGGCCACGCGCACGCGCTCCAGGCGCCCGGGCCCATGCGCCTCCGCGGCCTGGAGGCTGGCCCGGTAAATCTCCATGGCAACGCCCGTTTCGTGCATGGCCTCTCCGCGGGGAAAGTCTACCACGGCAGGCCAGGATGAATCTTCAACGACTTCACTCTGAAATGTGTGGGATACTACGCCTTGGCGCGCGGCCTGGCCGCGGGGGCACGACCCGCCACCTGCGCGCCCACTTTCCTGGAGGTCTTCCGTGTTGAACCTAGAACCCAAAAGCCTATGGGACTACTTCCAATCTCTCAGCCGAATCCCCCGCCCCTCGGGGCATGAGAAGGCTGCCGCCGACTGGGTCGTCTCCGTGGCCAAGGCCCACCGCCTGCCGTACGAACGCTCCGCGGTGGGCAACGTGGTCATCCGCGTCCCCGCCACCCCCGGCCATGAAAAGGCCCCCGTGACCATCCTTCAGGGCCACCTGGACATGGTGTGCGAGAAGAACTCGAGCTCCAACCACGACTTCCTGAAGGACCCCCTTGCCCTTCGCCAGGAGGGCAACACGGTCAAAGCCACGGGAACCACCCTCGGCGCCGACAACGGCATCGGCGTGGCCATGAGCCTGGCCCTCCTGGACGACCCCGCCTCCGTCCACGGCCCGCTGGAACTCCTCTTCACGGTGGACGAGGAGCGCGGGCTGAACGGGGTCAACGGCCTCACGCCCGGATTCATCAAGGGGCGCCGCCTGCTGAACCTGGACACGGAGGAGGACGGCTCCATCTACGTGGGCTGCGCGGGCGGCCAAGACACGGTCCTCACCCTGCGCGTGGCCAGGGCCGCGGCTCCGGACCCGCGTCCCGTCTTCAAGCTCTCCGTGACGGGCTTGCGGGGCGGCCACTCCGGCGGCGACATCCACGAGGGCCGGGGCAACGCCAACCGGCTTCTCGTGCGGACCTTGCAGGCCATGGGCCGCATGGGCTTCGGCCTCGTGTCGGTGGACGGCGGCTCGAAGCGCAACGCCATCCCCCGTGAGGCCTTCGCCGTATTCCACATGGACAAGGATCAGATCGGGGCCGCGCGCGACGCCGCCGCCAAGATGCAGGCCACGGCCCGCCTGGAGCTGAAGGGGCTGGACGATGCGGTCGACATCAGCGTGGAGGCGGGCAAGGCCGAGCTGCCTCCCCTCTCTCCCGTGAGCCAGACCAAGTTGCTCACCCTCCTGGCCGCCATCCCCCACGGGTACACGGCGTTCAGCAGGGACATTCCGGGCCTCGTGGAGACCTCCACCAACTTCGCCATCGTCAGCACCTTCAAGGGCAAAGTGGAGATTTGCACTTCCCAGCGTTCCTCCGTCATGTCCCAGCTCGCCTGGGCCGCAGACTGGGTCGCCAGCATCGGCCGTCTGGCGGGGGCCAGGGTCGTCCAGAGCGACGGATATCCCGGCTGGAAGCCCAACCTCGATTCGCCCATCCTCAAGGCCGCCCAGGCCACCTTCATGCGGCTCTACGGCGTTGAACCTGCCCCCAAGGCCATCCACGCGGGGCTGGAGTGCGGCATCATCGGCGACAAGTTCCCGGGCATGGACATGATCTCCATCGGGCCCGAGATCCGCAACGCCCACTCGCCCGACGAGGAAGTGCACATCGACTCGGTCCAGAAGACCTACAAGGTCCTCGTGGACCTGCTCAAGGATCTGGCATAGGGGTGGGATTAGGGGATTAGGGATTAGGGATTAGGGATTAGGTGACTAGGGGACTAGGTAACTAGGTGACTAGGGGACGACGTGATTAGGGGATGAGGGGAGAGTGCCGCGGATGCATCTCATCCCGGCATCCCCTCATCCCGGCATCCCGGCATCCCGGCATCTCGGCATTCCCTCATCCCGTCATCTCCTCATTTCGGCATTTCCTCATCCCGGCATCCCGGCATCCCCTCATCCCGGCCCTCAAAGGCCTCCTTCGAAGCACCCGGTTCACTGCCTCGGCCAGGCCCAGTCGCTCTCGATCTTGTCGTAGAGAGCCGCTTGATCGCTCCCCAGCTTTTCCACCCAGTATTTGTAGAAGAGCTGGAAGTCGGGGTTGCTGGTCTTCCTTAAAAAGATCTTAAAGTCCTCGTACGCCCCTTGCGGGTCTCCCCCCTTGAGCTGGATCTGCGCCAGGTAGAGATAGGTGTCTTTCATGGTGTAGGGCGTGTCCCCCAGGGTATCGGAGCCCGCCTCGGCGCGCTTGAGCGCGTTCAAAAAGAGGGGCTTCGCCTCGGCGTATTTCCCCTGGTCATAGAGGAGCCGCGCCTCGAGGTAGTCCGCCACCTTGGGGGCGTCCATGGCCTTCTGATCGCGGATCCAGGCCACGAGGGTCATGGCCTTGTCCCACTGTTTCGTGAGCCGCAGCATGGTGAACTCTCCGATGACCGCCGCCAGCGGCTTGGGGCTCACCTCCTTGGCCTGGACGAAGTAGGCCAGGGCCGGGACAAAATCCCGGTCGTCCCAGTAGGAGCGTGCGATCTGCATGAGGGGATCGGGGTTCTTCGGCTCAAGGGCCGCGGCGCGCAGGAGGTAGAAGCGCCTCGCCGCGGGGAGGGTCGTGTCCTGCGC
Source organism: Acidobacteriota bacterium (assembly GCA_021813555.1). Classification (GTDB taxonomy): domain Bacteria; phylum Acidobacteriota; class UBA4820; order UBA4820; family DSQY01; genus JAKAJA01. The sequence goes on along the minus strand of JAKAKG010000056.1, from coordinate 8,425 downwards.
GGGGAGCTTCTCACAGCAGAACATGCCCTTCTGGAGAATCACGATGGACCGCTCGTCCGTCACGCGGAGGGCGCATTCCATCTCCTTCTTGTACCTCTCCTCCTTGGATTGGAACATCCCGCAACACCCCGTGGCGGCCAGCATCGCGAGCAGCATCAAACCTTTGAGCGCATGTCCTTTCACCGTCCAACCTCCGTTGCCTGCATTGTAGGGCACAGAAAAGGACCCCGCAAGCCTTGAATCCACGGGGCCAAAGTCCTATCCTTGCCTCCTAACCGGGAGGGCACATGGCGGGATCCTCGCATCGGCTCGACGCGGTCATCATCGGCGGAGGTTTCGCGGGAGCCGCCACGGCGTGGTGGCTCAAGCACCACGGGGTGGAGCGGATCAAGGTGCTGGAGCAGGAAGACATGCCCGGAATCCACGCCTCGGGCAGGAACGCGGGCATCGCGCGGCAGGGCGTGCCCGAGCCGCCGACGTCGCTCCTGGCGGCCCTAGGGACGTCGTTCCTGCGCCATCCTCCGCCGGGGTTTTGCCCGACGCCCCTGCTCGAACCCACGGGAGGGTTTCTCCTGTCCACGGTGGCGAACGATCCCCGCCTGGACGAGATTCAGAGGAACGCCATGGCGGCGGGAGTCCACACCTACCCCGCCTCCCGCTCGGAGGTGCTGGACAAGGTCCCCTCGCTCATGGAGTCTCCCTTCCGCTCGGCCCTGGCCTGCCCCCATGACGGCCTGGTGGATATCCACGCCCTGCTCACGTCCTACCTCGCTCCCTTGGAGGTGGAGACGAGCGCGCAGGTGACGGGCTTTCACGTGGATAAGCGCAAGATCACGGCCGTGGAGACGTCCAAGGGACCCCTTCACGCGGACTGGGTCGTCAACGCCGCCGGAGCGTGGGCCGGAGAGGTGGCGAGGCTCGCGGACGCCTCGCCTTTGGCCATCACGCCGCGGCGCCGCCACCTTCTCCACACGGGACCCCTGGACGGAGCCGGGACGCCGGCCCCCTACGTGTGGTGCCTCCACCCGGCGGTCTATTTCAGGACCGAAAGCCGCGGCCTCCTGCTCTCCCCGTGCGACGAGGCCACGTGGAAGCCCGGGCTGCCCCCCGCCGACCCGGAAGCCCCGGCCTGGCTCTCGGAGCGCCTGTCCACGACCTTCCCGCACCTCGCCAACCTTCCCATCGCCCGGATGTGGGCGGGGCTCCGGTCCTTTTCCGACGACGGAAACTTTGTCATCGGGCGGGACCCCAAGGTCTCGAACTTCCTGTGGGTGGCGGGACTGGGCGGGCACGGCATGACGACGTCCGCCGCCGTGGGCGAGCTGGCCGCGGCGCTCCTGCTGGGACGGGTGCCCCCCCTGGACCCGGCGCCCTACTCCCCCGCGCGTTTCAAATAGCGGGGAGGTTCACCGCCACTCAGGCCTTGGCCAGCACGATCTTGCAGGTTGAGGCGCCTCGCCCGCGGGCCGCGGCCACGTCCGTGCTCCAGCGGCTGCCGGGGAAGGCCGTTTCGAGCCATGCGTTCCAGACCGTTTCGCAGGCCACGCAGGGCGTGTCCGGGCGCAGGCCCGCCTTGGCCGCCCCTTCCTGAGGAGTGCAGCGCGAAACGGACACCGTCACCGTGTCGCCGTCGATCTCCCATGCCGCGGCCATGCCCTCACCCAGAAACAGTTGCTGGTACTCCTCCAGGAGGGAAACGGCCTCCTTCAGCGTCGCGGCGCCACCGCTGCCTTTGGCTTTGAGGAACTCGCGGATCTCGATACGCCCGAAGCTGTACCGAACCTTCGCGTTGAGCGCCACGGCCTTCTCAAGGCCGCACGCCTGCGCCGTCTTCAAAAACCACTGCCCGTCCCATGCCAGCATGAGCTTGCCCAGGAGCTTGATGGCCGCTGCCGAGGAGAGTTTCTCCGATCCATCCGCCATGGCGCCGCACCTCCGCGGGAGATTGTACTACGGGGAGAATCTTTTCTTACGTCGCAGAGACGGGAGGAGGAGATGAGGGGATGAGGAGATGAGGGGATTAGGGGATGAGGGGATAAAGCCAAAACTCCAAATCCGAACTTTCCCTTCCGCTTTCCGAATTCCGAATTCCAATCTCTGCTATCCTTAGGGCGCGAGGTGCACCGTGGGTTACATCCGCGTCCTTCCCGACAACCTGGTGAACCAGATCGCCGCCGGCGAGGTCATCGAACGCCCCGCATCGGTCGTGAAGGAACTGGTGGAAAACGCGCTGGACGCCGGCGCCGCAAGGATCGTCGTTGAGCTGGAGGCGGGGGGCCAGCGCCGCATCCTCGTAGAGGACGACGGGGCGGGCATGGAGGGCGACGACCTCCTCTTGGCCCTGGAACGCCACGCCACGAGCAAGCTGGAGTCCGAGAAGGACCTCTTCGCCATCGCCACCCTGGGGTTCAGGGGCGAGGCGCTGCCCTCCATCGCCTCCGTGAGCCGCCTCACCCTGGCGAGCCGCCCCGCCAGCGTGCCCGAAGGAAGGACCGTCACGGTGGAGGGCGGGCGGTTCGGCCCCCTGGGGCCCTGCGGACTCTTCGCGGGGACGCGCGTGGAGGTCAAGGATCTTTTCTACAACGTGCCCGCGCGCCGCAAGTTCCTGCGCTCGCCCTCCACGGAGCTGACCCACGTGGTCACCCTTCTGGAGCACTACGCCCTCGCCCGGCCCGACGTGGCCTTCCGGCTCGCCCACGAGGGCCGGACCCTGCTGGATCTGTCCCCCGTCAAAGACCGGCTGGAGCGCTTTTTCGAGCTCTTCCCCGAGGTGCCCAGGGAGGACATGGTTCCCGTGCACCACGAGGGACCCCGCGTCACCCTGCGCGGCCTGGCGGGAAAACCCGAGCGCAACCTCGGCACGGCCCGCTACCAGTTCACCCTCGTGAACGGCCGCTTCGTCCGGGACCGCGTCCTCCAGCACGCCATCATCCAGGGCTACCAGGACACCCATCCCAAGGGCCGGTACCCGGTGGTTCTTCTGGCCCTCACCCTGCCGCTGGACCGGGTGGACGTGAACGTCCATCCCGCCAAACGGGAAGTCCGCTTCGTGGACAGCCAGGCCGTCCACGATGCCGTCTCCAGGGCCCTTCGGCAGGCCATCGCCCCGGGGCAGAGCGTGCCGCCCGCGAGCGCCTTCCCCTATCCGGTTCAAGGGGAATGGCCTCCCGGAGCCGTGGCGGAAACCATCCCCGCTTTTGGCGGGAGCGAAGGTGCAGGGCCTCCCGGGCTCCCCGCCACGGGGCTCTTTGAACCCCGGGAGGGAACGGCGGCCCCCGAACTCCTCGCGAGCCCCCTCCGGGCCTTGGCCCAGTGGCGCCATTCTTTTATCTTATGCGATTCACCCGAGGGGCTGGCCGTGGTGGACCAGCACGTGGCCCACGAGCGCATCCGCTTCGAGCAGTTCAGACGCTTTCTGGAGCGTCCCGGCCCCCGCCAGCCGTTTCTCATCCCTTGGACCTTCACCCTGCCCAGGCCCATGGCCCACCGCGCGGAGGAGGCGGCACAGGTGCTGTCCAGCCAGGGGTTCGAGGCGGAGCCGTGGGGACCGGACAGCGTGGCCGTTCGCTCCGCTCCCGCCTTCCTCACCCCGGCCGAGACCGAGCGCCTCCTGGACGAGTTCGTGGGCTCCTTGGGCGAGGTGCTCAGAACGCCTCGAGACCGCTGGCGAGAGGTCCTCATCATGCGATCCTGCCGAGGTTCGGTCATGCTGAACGACCCCATGACCCTTGAAAAAATGCAGTACCTGTTGGACACTCTCTACGCTCTCGGGGCGCCCCTCACCTGCCCCCACGGGCGGCCCATCGTGTTCACCCTCAGGGAGGCGGACCTCCTCGCCAAATTCGGACGGACGTGAGAGGGGATAAGGCCTGCCCGCCAAGGACACGGAGAAAGGACGAGAGGCGGAGACGGGGACATGAGGGCGCGGGCGGGCCTTGCAAGGTGGCCCTTTGCCCTTCTCGCCCGCTCACCTGCTCACCTGCTTACCTGAGAGGATCGTCGAAGCCGGCAAGAGCGCATCTCTCAAATCACGCATAAATGGCGGCCGGGCCCTGTTGTTGAATTCCGAGTTTGCTCCTGCCCAATGAGGGCCGGCCTGCTGATGAACGAAGGAGTGTTGATGGTTAGCAATACAAGCCAGCGTCTTTCTTGGTGCCTTGGTGCCTTGGTGGTGAGCCTCTTCCTCTCCGCGTGTTCGCAGAACGAGTACACGTGGACGGGCCCCGTGCCGCCGGCTCCCAAGAATCCCCGCAATGCCCACGTGATCAAAAAGGAAGGCTCCGGGATGAACGCCGTGGGCTCCATGCAGGACGAACCGGCTCCCGCCGCCGGCAAGGTGTATAGAGGCACGGCGGCCCTCTCCCGCGACGTGGAGGGGAAGGTGAAGCCCGGCGAGACCCTCTTCGTCATCGCCCGGTCCCTGGACGGCTCTCCCACCCCCGTGGCCGCCGTCAAGCTCACCGTGAACCGCTTTCCCGTGTCCTTCGAATTCACGGACAAAGACTCCATGAACGGCCAGCCCCTGCCGGACCAGGTGGACGTCCTCCTCCGCCTGGACGACGACGGCGACCTCACCACCCGGCATCCCAACGACCTCGTGGGCGGCCCGGTGAAAGCCACGGCTGGAGAGCCTTTCACGGCCCTTCTTTCGGAACCCCAAACACCATGACAGGCGGCCGTCACCCCGAATTCTCCCGCCTCGTGGACATCATGGCTAGGCTTCGGGCGCCCGGCGGGTGCCCCTGGGACTTGGCGCAGAGCAGGCAAGACCTCAAGCCTTACCTCGTCGAGGAGACCTACGAGGTTCTCGACGCCATCGACCAGGGAGACCCGGCCATGCTCCGCGAGGAGCTGGGAGATCTTCTCCTTCAGGTGGTCTTTCACGCCCAGATCGCCGAGGAAGAGGGCGCCTTCGCCGTGGAGGACGTGTGCCGCGGCATCAACGAGAAGCTCATCCGGCGGCACCCCCACGTCTTCGGCGAGGTGAAGGCCGACACCCCCGGCCAGGTCCTCCAGAACTGGGAGGCCATCAAGAAGGGCGAGAAGGGCGAGGATGCCAGCGTTCTTGCCGGCGTCCCGAAGGTTCTGCCCGCCCTCCTCAAGGCCTACCGCCTCCAGCAAAAGGCCGCGCGCGTGGGGTTCGATTGGGAAGAGCGCCAGCAGGTGGAAGCCAAGGTCCGGGAGGAATGGGCCGAGCTGAACGAAGCGGTGGCCGAAGGCGAGAAGGAGCACATCCGCGAGGAGATGGGCGACTTCCTCTTCGCCCTCGTGAACCTCAGCCGCTTTCTGGACATGGATCCCGAGGACGCGCTCCAGCTCGCCAACGCCAAGTTCATGCGCCGGTTCAAGGGCATCGAAAACGAGGCCAGGACCCGCGGCCGCGACCTGCACGGCATGAGCCTCCAGGAGATGGACGAACTGTGGGACCTCATGAAGCAGCGCGAAAGGGAAAGCTCTCCGGAGCTGCCCTTCGGTGAATCGAGATGAGGAGATTAAGAGATGCCGAGATGAGGGGACACGATCGCGGCCCGCGGTGCCTTGTCCGCATCTCCTCATTCCCTCATCTCTTCATCACGAGCCTCATTGGTGAATCGAGATGAGGAGATTGGGAGATGCCGAGATGAGGGAACACGATCGCGGCCCGCGGTGCCTTGTCCGCATCTCCTCATTCCCTCATCTCTTCATCACGAGCCCCAGAGGCCCTCATCTATGAAATTCCTCATCAAAACCTGGGGCTGCCAGATGAACGCCCTGGACAGCGACAAAATGGCGGGCCTCCTCCAGAGCCTGGGCTACGAAGCCACGGAGGAGGAGGACGAGGCGGACGTGATCCTCCTGAACACGTGCTCCGTCCGCGAAGGTCCGGAGAACAAGGTCTTCACCGAGCTGGGCAGGCTCAGGCCTCTCAAGGAACGCAGAAACGTCCTCCTCGGGCTGGTGGGGTGCGTGGCCCAGCAGGAGAAGGTCGAGGTATTCAGGCGGGCTCCCTACGTGGATCTGGTCATGGGGCCGCGGGGCGTGAAGCACCTCCCCGAGCTCCTTCTCCAGGCCCGCTACCAGCACGCCATGGATACGGACTTCCACGACGATTCCATCCTCTTTCCCGATCAGTTCATCGCGCGCTCCCACCCCACCAAGGCCTACATCACCGTCATGGAGGGATGCAACAAGCAGTGCACGTTCTGCATCGTGCCCGCCACGCGCGGGCGCGAGGTCTGCCGGCCCCTGGGCGACATCTTGGAAGAAGCCCGCCGCGCCGTGGGCGAGGGGTACCTCGAAGTGGAGCTCCTGGGCCAGAACGTAAACTGCTGGAAGGAGGAAGGCCGGGACTTCGCGGACCTCCTCGCCGCCGTGTCGGACCTGCCCGGCGTCAGGCGCCTCCGATTCACGACCAGCCACCCGCGCCACTTCCCCCTCGCGGCGGCGGACCTCATGGCCGAGCGGGCCAACCTCTGCCCCTACCTCCACCTTCCCGTGCAGGCGGGCTCGGACGCCGTCCTCAAAGCCATGCGGCGGCAGTACGACCGGGCCTGGTACCTCGGCCTCATCGGCCAGATCCGGGCCCGCGTCCCCGAGATCGCCTTCTCCTCGGACGTCATCGTGGGCTTTCCCGGCGAGACGGAGGAGGATTTCGAGCAGACCCTCGACGTGGTGCGCCAGGCGGAGTACGACACCCTCTTCTCCTTCCGCTTCTCCCCGCGCCCAGGCACGCCGGCCGAAGGGATGGGACCCGTTCCCGAGGAGGTGGCCCGCGAGCGCCACCAGCGCCTTCTCGATCTCCAGCTCGAGATCCAGACCCGGCGATTCGCCGCCGCCGTGGGACGCACCGTGGAGGTTCTCGTGGAAGGCCCGAGCAAAAAGGGCGGCCAGTTCATGGGCCGCTCCCCCGACAACAAGGTCGTCAACTTCACCAGCAACCAGCCCGCCGCCACGAACACCCTCGTCCAGGTGAACATCACCCGGTCCAACGTCAACTCCCTCCTCGGCCAGGCCGTGGAGGGCTGAGACGGGACCGGGCGATTAGAACAAATTCCCCTGGGCCTCTTGGACCTTTTTCCTGGGTGCTTTCTTGAAGGTGGCGGCGGGGGCGAATCTGGGGAGCTCGGGGCGGTGGCCGCTGAGCAAGGCTTCGATGGTGAGGATCTGGAGCTTGGGGACGCCGCGGCCCTGGAAGTGCTCGGGTTCGTAGAACCCTGCGGTGGCGGCTTCTTTCTTCATGGGGTCGCTGGGCTCGTCGAGAGTGAGAAACAGGCCCACGGCGGCCTTCTCGCGCTCGATGACGCTCTTGAAGTCGCGGATGTCGCCGCTCTTCACGTGGCCGCTCTTCACCTGCACGACGCCCTTCTTGGGCATCCCGCTCTCGTCGTCGGAGAAGTAGAAGACGCCGTCCACTCCCATGTCGGCGCCCTTTTTCTTGTCCTGCGCGGGTCGCGCGCCCACGAGGCTCAGGGCCCACCATTCGAAGTGGTGGCGGTCCACGTTCTGGGCCAGCGAGCGCGCCGACTCCAGGTCCTTGGGCACGCCCTCCACCACGAAGTCCGCCAGCTCGTAGTCGAAGGTATCCCGAAGCCGGTTCTGCATGAGGGTGATGGCGAGGTGTGTGATGTCAATCCCGATCCAGCGCCGCTTCAGGCGCTCCGCCGCCACGAGGGTCGTGCCACAACCGCAGAAGGGATCGAGGACGAGATCGCCCTCGTTCGAGGAGGCCTGGATGATCCGCTCCAGCAGGGCTTCGGGCTTTTGGGTTGGGTAACCGAGGCGTTCTTTATGAGCACCAGAAAGCGAGCCGATGTCCTCCCAAGAATCCTGAACGGGAACGCCCTTGGACTCGTCGAGATACATTTTCTGACGGACATAGCCGGTTGACGAGTAGTGCAACCGTCCCTGGGCATCCAGCTTTTCCATCGTTGCGCGGCTCACCCGCCAGGCCCGTGTATGTCCCTTCCATTCGTAAACGGGGTTGCCCTTTTCTGCCCCACCCGGACCTGTAAGTGGAGTCGTTGTGAAACGACGTCCTGTGCCTTCTTCGACAAGCCGATATGTTGATTCCACATAGGCTTCCGAGAGGGGCTTGAAGGGCTGGTTCCATTTCACGGAAGCCATGTCTCGCGCGTAAAGGAGGATAACGTCGCGGACTCTCCCGAAGTGACGGGACCCCTGGCCGTGGTCGTTGTGACTTCCATATCGGCGCCAAGAGATCTCATTCAGGTAGTTTCTAGGCTCAAACACGGCATCCAACACCAACTTCAAGTAATGGCTCGCCGTGGGATCGCAGTGGAGATACAGGCTCCCGGTGGGCTTGAGGACACGGTGGAGCTCCACGAGGCGCAGGGCCATCATGGTGAGGTAGGCCATCATGTCGCTCTGGCCCAGGAAGTATCGCAGGGCGCGCACGAGGTCCACGAGCTTGGGCGGCGCCGTGTCC
>JAKAKG010000090.1:1965-16416 GCA_021813555.1 Acidobacteriota bacterium | reverse complement strand
CGGTGGCGCCTTGGCCCTCGGTGCCCGGTGAGACGCCCCCGTAGCGCCGCTCCCGCCGCTGGTAGTCCAGGACCGCCTCGTAGAAGTGCTCCTCCGTGAAGTCGGGCCAGAAAATGTCCAGGATGGCCAGCTCGGCGTAGGCGATCTGCCAGAGGAGGAAATTGCTCACCCTGTATTCGCCGCTCGTCCGGATGAGGAGGTCCGGGTCGGGCAAGTCGGGGGCGTAGAGGTGCCGGGCCACGTCCTCCTCCGTCACCTTCGCCGTCAGGCGCCCCGCCAAGGCCTCACGCACCAGCCCATCGCAGGCGTCGGCGATTTCCGTGCGGCCTCCGTAGGAGAGCGCCAAGGTGAGCGTGCATCCTCCCGCATGGGCCGTCTTGGCCTCCATCTCACGAAGGAGCTTCTTCACCGAGGGAGGGAGATCGTCGGTCCGGCCGATGGTGCGGAAGCGGACGCCGTTCTTCATGATGCTTTCGGCCTCGGACCTGAGAAACCTCTGGAGGAGCTGGAAGAGCGCCCTCACCTCGGTGGCGGGCCGCTTCCAGTTCTCTACCGAGAAGGCGTAGAGGGTGAGGTAGCGGACCCCGAGGTTGGAAGCGGCGGAAACGGCCTGCCGGACCGCCTCGATGCCCGCCTTGTGCCCCTCCATGCGCTGGAGCCCGCGCGCCTTGGCCCACCGGCCGTTTCCGTCCATGATGATGGCCACGTGCACGGGCACTCGCTCCGGGTCAACGAGCCTGAGCAGGGGATGGGCTTCCGGCTTGTCGGAAGGCTTAGTCCGTCGTCTCATGGGATCTCGCATAAAGGAATACCATACCATGCCCGCCCTGAAGGCTCCAAGGGGAGGGCCGATCCGGCCCGGGCCTTTTCATGGCTGCAGATCGCGCTCGGCCTGCTCGACGCTCCGCCGGATGGTCTCCACCTCCTGGCTCAGGGCCTCCACTCGAAGGGCCAGCGCACGGAGGGCCTCTCCGAGAGCGGCGAAGGCGGCTCGGGCCCGCTGCGCGTCTGCACCGGTCGCGGCCAAAGGCGCGGGTTCCTCCTGCGGGGCGTCTCCGGATGCCTCCTCCATGACGGGTTCAGGCTCCGGTTCGTAGAGGACCGCGGCAGGGGGAGGAAAGGAAAGGGGCTCCACCTCCTGGAGAGTCTCGATCTCCACCTCCTCCACATCGTCCTCGGCCTCGCCGGCAAGGTGGGGCCCCTCCTCCTCGATCTCCACCTCGGGGAGCTCCTCCCTGAGCGCGGGCGCGGGGGCCGCCTGCGGGGGAAGCGGGAGAGGCTGAGGAGGCTGAGGAGGCGGGGGAAGGGCTGGCTCCATGGCCCGGGCGGGGGCTCTCTCGCCTTGGCGCTCCGCTTCATCGCGGGCCGGGGCAAAGCGGGCATCCTGGCTCTGGGCCTTACGAATCACCTGCTCGATGATCTTTTTGAGGGTTTCGTTGACCCCTTTGCCGGTGATGGCTACGGACGGAAAGGAGGGGACCCCGCGCCAGTTGAGCCGCTCCTCGAGCTCGTCTATCTGAGCGAGGCCCTGGAGGTCCTGCTTGTTGTACTGGAACACCAAGGGGATGGCGTCCGGGTCAAGGCTATTGAGCTTGAGGTTGGCCTTGAGGTTCTCCAGGCTTTCCACGTTGGCGTCCATCATGACGGCCTGGGCGTCCGCCACGAAGACCACGCCGTCACTTCCCCTGAGGACGATGCGCCGGGTGGCGTCGTAGAAGACCTGGCCGGGGACCGTGTAGAGCTGGACGCGGACCTTCATGCCCCGGATGGTGCCCAGCTCCATGGGCAGGAAATCGAAGAAGAGGGTGCGGTCCGTCTCCGTGGCCACGGTGAGCAATTTGCCCTTCCGGTCGGGGTGGGTGGAGGCGTAGATGTGTTCGAGGTTCGTGGTCTTCCCGCAGAGCCCGGGGCCGTAATAGACGACTTTGAAGGTGATCTCCTTCGTGGCCCTATTGATCATGACCATGGTCGCTCTCCTTCTGCATCCCCAGGCTTGCCAACCTTCGGTAGAGATGGCGCCGCTCGATCTGAAGCTCCTCCGCCGTCCGCGAGACGTTTCCTCCGTGGCGGGCCAGGGCCCGCTTGATGAACTCCCGCTCGTACGTCTCGCGGGCCTCCTTCAGGGGGCCCGTCCAGGGCAGGCCGCTTTCCTGGGACGAGGCGGGCATCTGTCCCGCGACGATGGGCAGGTCCCCCACGCCCACCTCGCTCCCGGGGACCATGATGACCATCCACTCCATGAGATTCCGCAGTTCGCGCACGTTGCCCGGCCAGGGGTAGCGAAGGAGCGCTTCCGTGGCCTCCCGCCCGAGAACCTTGGGCGGCCTGCCGTATTGGCGGGCGAAGAACGTCAGGTAGTAGCCGCACAGGAGGGGGATGTCGGAGGCCCGCGCCCGCAAGGGAGGCACTGTGATGGGCAGGACGTTGAGGCGGTAGTAGAGGTCCTGGCGGAACCGTCCGGCGATGATCTCGTCGGCAAGGTTCTTGTTGGTGGCCGCCAGGACGCGGACGTCGACTCGAAGGGTCTCGGTTCCCCCCACGGGTTCGAACGTCTGTTCCTGGAGAACCCGGAGGACCTTGGCCTGGGTCGTGAGGCTCATGTCGCCCACCTCGTCCAGGAAAAGTGTCCCGCCGTCGGCCTGGAGGAATTTGCCCTTTTTGTGTTCGATGGCGCCCGTGAAGGAGCCCTTGCGGTGGCCGAAGAGCTCGCTCTCGATGAGCTCCGTGGGAATGGCGGCGCAGTTCACCTCAACGAAGGGTTCGTCGTTGCGGTCGCTGTAGGCGTGGATGAGGCGCGCCACGAGCTCCTTGCCCGTGCCGTTTTCGCCGTAGACGAGAACGCGGCCCGCCGTGGGCGCGGCCCGCCTGATCTGGTCCTTGAGCTTGTGGATGGCCTCGCTCTCTCCGACGAGCGTGATTTCCTCGCGCATCCGTTCTTGGAGGATGAGGTTCTTCTCCTCCAGGCGCCGTTTCTTGAGGGCGTTGCTCACCGTGAGGATGACCCGGTCCAGGGAGAGCGGCTTTTCAATGAAGTCGAAGGCCCCGAGCCGGGTGGCTTTCACGGCCGTCTCGATGGTGCCGTGGCCGGAAATGACCAAGACCTCCGCCGGCACGGCGCTTTCCTTGAGCTTGGCCAGAACTTGAAGGCCGTCCATTCCCGGGAGCCATACGTCCAGGAGGATCACCTCGTGGTCTCCGTGGATGGCCAGCGGGAGGGCCTCTTCGCCGCTTTCGGCCTCTTCCACGGCGTAGCCCTCGTCCTGGAGGATCTGTCTCAAGGTGCTTCGGATGCCCGACTCGTCGTCTACGATCAGTATGCGGCCTTTAGGCATGTGAACCTCTAACGTGAGGAGTGAGGGGTGAGGAGTGAAGAGTCAGGAGCGGATGCAGGCCCTCACGGAGCAACCTTCTCATCTTCCCATCTCCCTGTTTCGCTGCGCCTTTTGCGTTTTGCGCCTCGCGCAATCGCGCCTCGCTCCATGACCTTTCTCTCATTCGTACCTCACAGCGGCAGCGTTACGATGAACCCCGCCCCGCCCGCGTAGCCTTCGTCCACGTGGATGCCGCCCCCGTGCTCTTCCAGGATGCGGACCACGATGGCCAGGCCAAGGCCGGTGCCCTTTTTCTTGGTGGAAAAGTAGGGGAGGAACATCTTGTACCGGTCTTCGGGATCGATGCCCGGCCCCGTATCGCGTACGGTGACCACGGCCCGGCCTTCGTCTTCCCGGAGCGAGATGCTGACCGTACCCGCCATGTCCATGGCCTGAAGGGCGTTCTCGAACAGGTTCTTGAAAACGCGGCCCATGTGCTCCACGTCCATGCGCACGGGGGGGAAGCTGTCGGGGATGTCCAGGCTGAAGCGGACTTCCGCCGAGGCCGTTTCGTAGGCCGCGGCCGTGTCACGGATCAGGGCCGGGAGGGACGAAGGCCTCAGCCGGAGCTCCGGGAGGCGTGCGAAGCGCGAGAAGGCGTTGACCATGTTCATCATGGCCTCCACCTCCCTCTCGATGGCCTCCGTGCCTTCGATCACCGCCGCTTCCATGTCCGGGGATTTTTCCAGGGCCTTCTTGTGGATGCGCTGGGCGGAGAGCCGGATGGGCGTGAGCGGATTCTTGATCTCGTGGGCCATGCGCTGGGCCGCCTCCTGCCATGCCGCGATGCGCTGGGCGCGCGAGAGCTGGCTCACGTCCTCCAGAATGATGAGGTTGCCGAAGACCTCGCCGGAAGGGTCCCTCATGGGGGTCGCCGACACGGAAAGGATCATCTGGCCTTCCCGTGCGTTGAGGGTCATCTCGTGGTTGAAGACGGGCCTCTGGGGCAGGCCCGCGAGGATGGCTCCCACGGGGGCCCATTCGGGCCGCGACACGACGCTCCGCAGCGACTGGCCGCGCTCCACGCCCAGGATCTCTCGGGCCTTCGGGTTGAGGGTGCGGATCTCCCCGTCGGGTCCCGTGGAGACCACGCCGATGTTAAGAGTCTCCATGAGGGTCTCGATATGCCGCCGGCGGCGCTCCGCCGATTCGGTCGTGAGGCGCAGTTCGGCGTTGCTCAGCTCCAGCTCGCTCTTGCTCACCTCCAGCTCGCGCGTCATCCGGTTAAAGGATTCCACCACCGTGCCGATCTCGTCCCTCGCGTCGTAGGGAATGCGGTGGGAGAGGTTGCCCCGGGACAGTTCCTTCGTTCCTTCCAGAAGAAGCTGGAGGGGCACGCTGATCTCACGGGAGAGGCGGGAGCCCACCCACACGGCCACGAACGTCACCAGGAGGGTGAGGGCCAGGAAGGAGGACACCATGGAGGTCTTGAGGGCCTTTCTCTGGCTCCTGATCTGGAGGTATTGCTGGTTGTTCTCTGCGATGAACCGGGCCCGTTCAAAGAGCTTGCGGGGGAGGGTCGCGCCCACCACCACCCCGAGCTGCGGGTCCACCACCACGCCGCTCAGGACCGTGGGGGTTGGAGACAGGTCCACCCATCCCTTCAGTCCGCCGGGCTGGAAGATCTTGCCGGCCGTGTAGGCGTTCATCTCCGGAAATTTGGCAGGCAGCTTGAGGAGGAAGGTGCCGTCGCGGGCAACCAGGCCGAGCGCGTCCAGGTCGCCGGCGTTCCAGAGCTGCGCCGCGAGGGCCGGACGCATCCCGGGGGAGACCTGGCGAAGCTGCCAGGCGAGGGCATGGGCCTTCCGGTACGTCTGGTCCCTCACGAGGTCCATGGATTCGTCCACGAGCTGCTGGCCCGCCGCGGCGAGGCTGTTGACGGGTGAGCTGAACCATCGGTCCACGGTAGATTCGATGAGCATGATGGCCCCGATGAACAGGAGCAGCGAGGGCAGCAGTCCCAGGAGGACGAAGGCCGTGAGGAGGCGCGTGCGGAACCGGGCTCCCTCCCGCAGCCGCCGCCATTCCAAGAAGCCTTTCACCAGCTCGCGAAAGAGGATGAAGAGGAGGACCGTCATGAGAAAGAGGTTGGCGAGGGAGAGGGCCGTGAGGAGGAAGCTGCCCGCGGGCGTCAAGCCCGAGGAGTCCTGCTGGTGGCGCGTCGCGAGAATGAATCCCACCACCAGCGCCAGGCCCGCGCTGGCCACGAGGATGATCGCGAGCCGGGGGGAAAGGTGCGGTCTCATGGCGTCGAGAGGGTCTGGCTGACCCAGGGCGTCTGGACGTCCCAAGGGATGATCCAGAGCGTGAAATCGTCCAGGACGTGAACCTGTGCCCTCACCGTGTAGGTACCTTCGGAGGGGTCCAGGTTGGCGACGGACGTGACCTTCAGGTCCGCCACCTCTTCCATGTACTTGGCCATCTCATCCCAGGTTCCCACCACCCGCTCGTCCGTCACCTCGCCGTTCACCTTGGTCTTCAGGGCAAACTGGCGCGTGAGGTTGTCGTATTGGACGGTGTGGACCACCTTGCAGCGGACCACGGTCCTGGGGGACCACAGAAAGCGGTGCTTGAGCACCTCCACCGTGAAGGTGAGGCTCACGGGGCGGGTGGACATGATGGCTTCCTTGAGGTCGGATCGGTCGAAGGCCGAGCCCACGGCGAAGGAGACCACCAGGTTCTGGTCCTGGTAGCGCCAGGTGAGGCCTTTCACGAAGGGGCCGCCCGCGGCGAGGACGGGCAGAGCCGCGAGGAGGAGCGCCAGGAAGCAAACAACCGCACGATGTCTTGGTATCACCCGGTTACCTTCGGCTTTCTTAAGAAAGAGTGAAAAGTAAAAAGTGAAAAGTGAAAAGTGAGAAGATCACCTGCGCTCACCGTCTCGTTCTCTTGCTCCTCACTCCTCACTCCTCGCTTCCCACTTCCCACTGTCCCTAAAGCACGTTCGCCGCGATTTCGGCCAGATCCGAACGTTCGCCCCTGGAGAGGGTCATGTGTCCCGCCAGGGCTTCATTCTTGAACCGCTCCACGACGTAGGTCAGTCCGTTGGAGGAGCTGTCGATGTAAGGGTTGTCGATCTGGTAGGGGTCTCCCGTGAGGACCACCTTCGTGTTTTCTCCCGCGCGGGTGATGATGGTCTTCACTTCGTGGGGCGTGAGGTTCTGGGCCTCGTCGATGATCATGTACTGGTTGGGGATGGAGCGCCCGCGAATGTAGGTGAGGGCCTCGATCTGGAGGATGCGCTGGTCCACCAGCTCACGGTAGGCGTCGTGGCCGCGGTTGCTGTAGGAAAGGTTGAGCAGGAGCTCGAGGTTATCGAAAATGGGCTGCATCCACGGTTTGAGCTTCTCTTCGAGCTCTCCGGGCAGGAAGCCGATGTCCCGGCCCATGGGGAAGATGGGTCTCGTGACCAGGAGGCGCTGGTACACCTGCTGATCGCTCACCTTGTTCAGCCCCGCCGCCAGCGCCAGGAGGGTTTTGCCCGTGCCGGCCTTTCCCACGAGGGTCACGAGGGGGATCTGGTCGTTGAGGAGGAGGTCGATGGCGAACCGCTGTTCCTTGTTGCGCGGCGTGATGCCCCAGAGGGGCTTGGTTTCCTCCACGGGGGCCAGGATGCCTTCCGTGGGCACGTGCTTGGCGAGGGCTGTGTGAGAGGGGTTCTCCTCGTCCACCAGCAGCGCCATCTCGTTGGGGTGGAGGTCCCATTCGCACGGAAGCGCCTTCTTGGAGAACAGGGCGTCGAGGGTCTTGCGGGGAACCGTGAGGGTGCGCCAGCCGCCGTAGAGCTCCTCCACCTGGACCTTGTCCGTCTCGTAATCCTCGGCCGGGACGCCCAGGGCGTCGGCCTTCACCCGGAGGTTCGTGTCCTTGGTCACGAAGACCACGTCCTTGCCCTGGCGCTTGTAGGCGAGGGCCACCCCCAGGATCAGGTTGTCGGCGCTCCCTTCCCGGATGGAGCGCGGCAAGACCGGATCGAGCTCCTCCACGACGACGCGGAGGGTTCCCCCCGATTCGAGCGCGATGCCGCTGGAGAGCGGTCCCTTGAGCCGCAGGCGGTCCAGCTCGCGTGAGACCTCCCGGGCGTTGCGGCCGATCTCCGTAACCTCCCGTTTGAACCGGTCAACCTCCTCGATGACCCAGATGGGAATCACCACTTCGTGCTCCTGGAAGCGGTAGATGCAGCGAGGGTCGTGGAGCAGAACGTTGGTGTCCAGGACGTAGGTGCGGCTCATACGATCTCCTTGAGGACCTTGGCGACGTCGGCCAATTGGGCGGGCCGTTCCTGGGGGTTTTTCTTCAGGCACCACAGGATGAGATGCTCCAGGCTCGCGGGAAGCCGGGCCAGCCGGGAAGGCGGCACGGGCTCTTCCTTGAGCTGCTTCAGGATGATGAGCGTCGGATTGTCCCCCGTGAAGGGGTCCTGGCCCACCACGAGAAAGTAGCAGAGGAGGCCGAAGCAGTAAATGTCCGACCGGCCGTCCAGGGGCTGGCCCTGGATCTGCTCCGGGGAGACGTATTTGGGCGAGCCCACGAACCGGCCCTCGCCCGTGAGATCCGTGTCGCCCAGCGCTTCGTAGGCGATGCCGAAATCCAGGAGCTTGGGGATTCCCGCGGGGGTCAGGATGACGTTTTGGGGCTTGAGGTCCCGGTGGACGATGCCCAGGTGATGGGCCTCCGAGAGGCCGTCCGCGATGCCGCGGAGGATCTGGATTTTCTGGCGCAGCGTCGCCTTTCGGCCTTCGCCTTCCCGAATCCACTGGCTCAAGGTCCGGCCCGGAATGTACTCCATGGTGAGGAAGGTCAGGTCCCGCCATGTGCCCAGGTCGAACACCCGCACCACGTTGGGGTGGGTGATCTTGCGGGTGAGCTTGATCTCCCGAAGGAAGCGGGCCCGGGCCGCTTCGTCCATCTCGGGCCGGCGGCGCAGGGTCTTGAGGGCCACCACCTCGTCCAGGTCCCGGTCCTTCACGCGAAAAACCTGGCCCATGCCGCCCCGCCCCAGCTCGTCGAGAATTTCGTAGCGTCCCGCGATGACCGAGCCCGGGGGCAGTTCCAGCGCGGAGAGGTCCTTCAGGGCCTCGCTGGCGCTGGCGTACCGGTCCAGCAGGTCGGGGGCGAGCATCCGGCGGATGAAATCCTTCACGGGAGCGCTCAGGGAGAGGCCCTTGAACAGATCCTGGTCCCAAGCCCCGGGCGTTTCGCAGGTCCCTCCGGGCGGGCCTCCCGAGAGCAGGTGGAGGAGCAGGGCGCCCGCGGCGTACATGTCGCTGGCCGTGGAGAGGTTCTGGTGCTGGAGGGTCTCGGGCGGCAGGTAGAGGGCCAGCGGGTCGGAGGGTAAGGCGAGGAGCAGGTCCTCGTACCCGTGCACGAGCCCGAAGCCCTGGACTTTCACGCGTCCGTCCAAGTCCATGAAGACCGAATCGGGAGAGAGGTGCCCGTGGAGGAGGTGGCGAGCGTGGGCTTCGGCGAGGGCCTCCAGGACCTGCCTCGTCTTGTCGAGCGCGGCGTACGGGGCCGGGTGGTAGCCCTCCCGCAGCCAGTCGGCGAGGGGGCGGCCCTCGAAGGCTTCGTAGACCAGGAGCACCCGGCGCCGGTCCGTCTCCAGGTCCCGCAAGGCTAAAACCGACGGATGGCTCAGACCCAAGGTGCGCTGGACCTCTTCTTGGTCGTCGGCGAGCCTTCGCGCGGGCCCCTCCGAGGGCGCCACGAGAATCCGCGCGCTCACGTGCAGGGCCTCATCGCGGCCCTCGTGCCAAAGGCCGTATCGGCCTTCACCCAGGGACTTCCCCAAAAGGTACCGCCCGCTGCCCGCCCTCTCGGATCCGGAGGGCTGGCTGAGGACCTCCTCCAGGCGGTCCCTGGCGTCCAAAAAAGCCATGTTGATGGCTAGGATCTGGCGGTAGCTCTCGGCGGCCTCATCGCGGTCCCCCAAATCCTGGCGAGCCCGCCCCGCAACGTAGAGGCGCCAGAGTCTGGACTCCCCCGCCGACTCGGGCAACCCCTCAAGGCAGGTGAGGGCCAGCCGCGGCTGGCCCAGGGCAAGAAAGAGCCGGGACTTGAGGACGCTCGTCCTCACGGGGTCCGCCGCTGTGCTCGGCAGGGCCTGGAGGCGCTGCAGGAGTCCTTGCCATTCCTCCTCGCCGGCGGACAAGTCGACGGCCTCTTCCCACTCGCCCGATTCGAACGCCATCCGGCTGGCGGCGCTGGTGTCTCCGGCGGCGAGGAAGCACTGCTTGGCCATGCCGTGGAGGCCGGCCTGCTGGAAGCACTCCGCGGCGGGAAGGTAGGCCTGCACCCTGAAGAAGAGGTTTCCCGCCATCTCGTAGTCGCCCATCTCCCGCCGCAGCTCCGCCGCCCCGGGCAGATTGCCCGCCAATTCGAAGAGGGCCGCGGCGCGGTCCTTCTTGCCTGCCTGTGCGAAGAGACGGGCCGCCTCCTCACTTTCTCCCTTGGCCGCGAGCGCCTCGGCCTGAAGGTCGAGGGGCGTATCCTTGGCCCTTTCCGCCAGGGAGGCGACCCGGTCCGGAGATCCGCCGCGCCGGTAGCACTCCATGGCTTTGGTGTAGCTCTTGGCTGCTTCCCAGCACTGGCCCGCTTGGATGTCCCGGTGGAGCGATTCGTAGACCTCCGCGGCCCTGGCGTAGGCTTGGCCCTGTTCAAAATAGCGCGCCACCTCCGCCGTAAGCTCACGATTTTGGAGCTGTTCGGAGGGTGTCAGGGCCTCGTCGGCGGGGGTCTGTTTGAGGGCCTTTTCGAAGAGGAGGAGGGCCTTGCCTACGTTTCCCTCCTGCATCAGCAGGCGGCCCGCCTCCATGTATCGGCCACTCTGTTCGAAGTAGTGGGCCGCGAGCTGGGTGTTGCCTCCCTTGAGTGCGATGAACGCCGCCTGGGCCCGGTTTCCCGTCTCACCCATGATCTGGGCGGCTCTGGCGTATTGGCCGTGCCGGCTGAGAATCTCCGCGGCGGAGGCGGGGTCGCCCGCACGGAGAAGGAGCTCCACGGCGGAGGATATCCTTCCCAGGGATTCCTCCACGTCGGCGGCGGCGCGGAGGTCGCCGCCCTTCATATACATTTTCGCCGCCTTATCCTTGTCCCCAGCAGCCTTGTACAAATCCCCGGCCCGGAGATAATTTCCCTTGAAATAGGCCCGCCATGCTTCTCGGGTTAGCTGGGACACATAACCTCCACTGAAGGGAAGACTACTGCCTGGGCCCCTGTGTGTCAATTATGACCCACTTCTTACAGCCTCTCGAAGGCAAGGAAATTCCAACGGAGACTCGCGGAGGCTACTTGACGGCCTTGGTTCGGGGGTCCATACTCACCCTGAGAAAGGGGGTTAACCCATGAAACGCATGGCATTGCTCTTCCTCCTGATGGCTTCGGCCACCCTCGCGGCGCAGGCCGCTTATACGATTCAACTTCGGGACGGGAAGGTCATCACGTCCGATGATGCGATGCTCGTCAAAGACGGCATGGTCTATTTCACCAAGGCCGGGGTCTTTTTCTACATTCCCGCGGAGCAGGTGGACCAGGCGGCCACGGACCGCCTGAATACGGAGGCTCCAGCGCAGGCGGCCCACTCACCCGAGGTCTCCGCGGCCCCGGCCGCCAAACCCGTGGTCATCGGCGAGGACCAGCTCGACGTCATCAAGAAGCGCAGCCGCCTCGCCAACGAGGGCCAGCTCGGCGCCGGCTCCCAGCCCGCGGAGGCAAATGCCCCGGCCAAGGAAGGCTCCCAGCCCGCCGAGGCGAGCGTCAACCGGAGCGACCTGCAAACGAAGCTGGCGGATCTTATGCAGCAGCAGTCTTCCCTTCAGAAGGAGCAGAACAGCCTCACGACGCAGCTCTCGGACTTGAAGGACAGCTACAACCAGAGCCCCCAGAACGACGACAAACAGCGGATCCAAAGCCAAATTGACAGCGTGTCGGCCCAGCTGGGATCCGTTCAGAACCAGCTGGCCGGTCTCCAGGGGCAGATCTCGTCGGCTCAGCAGGAGATGATGGCCGCTCCGGTGGAAGTGGACATCAACCGCGGCGACCACTAGCAGGAAATTAAGGCGGGCATGTCGTAAGGGGAAGGGGACCACTCCTTCCCCTTTTCGCGTCGCGGGAACCAACCTGTCCGGGAGGGCGGACAGGAGTCTGTACTGAAGACAAACAGGGCCCTGGGCGCGGCCGGAACCCCCTTCATTTACAGCGCGTTTTGAGGCTCTCAAGTGGCACGGCCGTTGCGTAGAGGAGCCCTTGGAGGTTGCCATGAATCGCGCCAAAGCCTTCTGGATCGCCGCTGTTGCGGGCACCGCGATGTGGCTCGCTCCCTTGCCCGCACGAGCCCAGGACTACGGAAATTACACGATCGTTCGGGCCATCAGCGGGAGCGGGACATTGCAGCCCGCCAACGGCGGCCAAAACCAGGCCCTCGTTCGGAATCTCCCCCTCATGGACGGAGATACGCTGTGGACGGATAGTGATGGCCGCGTAGATCTGCTCATGCAGGACGGGAACCACCTGTACATGGACGGCTCCACGCGCATCGAAATCGACCGCCTGCCTGCCCAAACCGCTGGGACCGCGAAGGCCCTGCGGCTTCGGCTATGGAAGGGGAACCTGCTCTTGGACGTGCAATCCTGGAGCCCGGCCATGACGTCCTACGTCATTACCACGCCTTCGGCCTCCCTCAGCCCCTCCAGGGCGGGCCTCTACCTCCTCGATGTGGAGAACGTGGACCGCACGCGCGCCGTCTGCGTGGATGGGGCCTGCGCAGTAGCCAGCGCAGGCCAGACGGTGACCCTGAACGGGCGCCAGATGACCTACGCGGAGTACGGCTATCCTCCCCTCGCCCCCATGAATTCCACGACCTTGCCCGCGGGCCTCATGCAGTTCAGAGACTCGAACGCGGCGCCGCGGGGGGGGACTGACGTCTCCAGGCAGTACCTGCCGAGCGACCTGTCGGCCTACGCCTCGGACCTGGACTCCTACGGCAACTGGAACTACCAGCCCACGTACGGTTACGTGTGGTGCCCCAGTGACGTGGGACCGGACTGGGCTCCTTACACGGACGGCCAGTGGGCGTACAACTCATGGGGCATGACGTGGGTACCGTATGAGCCCTGGGGCTGGGCTCCCTTCCACTACGGGCGCTGGATTTACTCAGCAGGCATCGGCTGGGGCTGGTGTCCCATGCCTTACTTCGCCCCCGCCTGGGTCAGCTTCTGGTGGGGCGACGCGGGTTGGCTCGGCTGGTGCCCTCTGGACTACTGGGGTTCGCCCCTCTGGGGCCCCGGAGGCTGGTACAGCTGTCCCGTGGGAAACATCTATAACACCAACATCAACACGATCATCGTCCGCCACAGGGATGCCCCGCCTCCTCATCCCATTTACCCGCGAGCCCAGGGCAGCCCGGGCACCCTTCGAGGCAGCGGCCCTCGCGGCTCTTCGCTGACCGCCGCGGGTTCCTTGAACCTTTCCCCTCGGGACGCGAGGGAATTCAGAGACGGGCGCCTCTCCTCCCGCGACCTGAGGGCGAGGCTCACGGAACCCGTCTCTCTGAACCGGCGGGCTTATCCTTCCATTCAGGCCAGCGACCGGAACACCATGCCGAGAGAGAATCCCTCGCAGCGGGATCTATCCAATTCACGCCTTGGCCGCGGCGAGCCTTCCGTGGGACGGGGAAACAACCTCTCCTCCAGCCGAGACTTCCCATCTCAAGATCGGGGGAACCTCTCCCGCAGTCAGCGCACGCCAGTTGAGCCCCGGCCGGGGCGGCGAGATGCCGCGGGGCGCAGTTGGTCCTCACCGCAGGGGCAAGGCAGAACCCTCCAGAACAGCCGATCCCCGCAAGAGGGCCGGCAACCGCGCCAGCCGCTTCCGCAGAGCGAGGTGCGCCCGTACTCACGCGTTCCGGATCAGTCGGGCGGATACCGCCAGCCCATCCAGCCGCAGCAGCGGTCGTACAACCGGGGCGGGTATTCAGGGTATGCTCCCGAGCGCCAGGCTCCGCAGCGTTCTTGGGGCGGCGGCGAGCCCTCCGCTCCGCGCTACATTCCCAGCCGGCCCTCGCTAGGCTCAGGTGGCGGGGGAGGATTCCGCTCGGGCGGTGGCGGAGGGTTCCGCTCAGGTGGTGGCGGTGAGTTCCGCTCGGGCGGCGGAGGTGGCGCTCGCTCCGCTCCTCCAGCTCCTTCCGGCGGCGGTGGCGGCGGCGGACATCGAAGGTAACATCGTCCTCTCTTTCTTCACCCGTTCCTTTCTCACGGCGAGGCCCCGCGGGGCCTCGCTTCTTTTTGTTCGCACTCGGCCCGGGCTGGACTGAACGCGTCACCAAAGACACGAGCGAACCGCAGAAGCCTGGGGTTTCGCCGCCGTGCGCAGAGAGATCCGTTAGGGGGGGGCAAGGCTAGATCTGACGGGGGTCCCTTGGGCTTGTGAAGACCTGCCTCGCGTTGTAAACGGAATCGCGCTCCACGGGCACGCGGCCCGCCCGGCGGATGAGGTGGAGGAGGGTTTCCAAGCCGACGCCCACGGGTGTTACGGCTCCCGCGTCGTGGGTGATGCGCTCCTCCACGACCGTGCCGTCCACGTCGTCGGCCCCGTACCACAGGGCCGCCTGGGCGATCTTCAATCCCACCATGACCCAATACACCTTGATGTGGTCGATGTTGTCGAAGAGGAGGCGCGAAACCGCCAATGTCCGGAGGTTGTCGTCCCCCGTCACGTCCGGAAGGTGCGCGTAAGGGGTGTTGGCTTTGTTGAACTGCAGGGGGATGAAGCACATGAAGCCCCCCGTTTCGTCCTGGAGCGCCCTGAGTCTCAGGATGTGGTCCACCCGGTCCTCCACCGTTTCGACGTGGCCGTAGAGCATGGTGCAGTTGGTCCGAATGCCCATCTGGTGCGCCGTGCGGGCCAGATCGAGCCAGCGCTCGCCGCTGATCTTGTGGGGGCAGATCTTCTTGCGAAGCTCTTCGCCCAAGATCTCCGCGCCGCCGCCCGGGAGCGATCCCATGCCCGCCTCGCGCATGGCCGCGAGGATCTCCGCGGGAGTTTTTCCTTCCCGCTTGGCGTAATAGTCCACCTCCACCAGGGT
>JAKAKG010000090.1:0-1865 GCA_021813555.1 Acidobacteriota bacterium | reverse complement strand
CGGTCGTCGTTCACCACGTCGGTCTTCACGATGATCCTCACTTCGCGGCCCGCCTGGATGGCGAAGCTCTGCTCGACCCCCTCGAAGGAGTTGACGATGCCCTCCAGGGTCTCGATGCGCTTGATGTAGTCCGTCAGGGAGGCGCGGCGGGCGCCGGGGCGGGAGCCGGAGATGGCGTCGCACACGGCCACGAGGATGGAGATGGGGTGGATCACCTCCACGTCCTCGTGGTGGCTCTCGATGGCGTTCACCACGACCTCGTGTTCGCCGTATTTGCGGGCGGCCTCTCCGCCGAGTTCGGGGTGCGTGCCTTCCTTCTCGAAGTCGATGGCCTTGCCGATGTCGTGGAGGAGCCCCGCTCGGCGCGCCATGGTGGCGTCCAGCCCCAGCTCCGCGGCCATGCTCCCGGCCAGCTCGGCCACCTCCTTGGCGTGGTTCAGCACGTTCTGGCCATAGGAGGTGCGGTACCGGAGCTTGCCCACGAGTTTGATGATCTCGGGGTGTGGCGGATCGAGCTTGAGGGCGGCGAAGGCTTCCTCGCCGGCGGTCTGGATGTCCCGCTGGACCTTCTTGGCGGCCTTGGCCACCACCTCCTGAATCTTGCGGGGATGGATCTTGCCGGCCTGGATCAGGCGTTCGAGGGACTGGCGGGCGATCTCGCGCGCGACGGGGTTGAAGCCCGAGATGACCACCGTGTTCGGGTCGTCGTTGTTGATGAGGAGCTGCATGCCCGTCTGCTCCTCGAAATACCTGATGTTTCGTCCCTCGTGGCCGATGAGGCGCCCCTTGATGCCCTCGTCGGGGAGCTTGAGGACGGAGGTCGTGCGCTCGACCACCTGGTCCGTGGCCACGCGTTCGATGGCCAGCGTGATGATCTTCTGGGCCTCCATCTCCGCCGTGCGCTGGGTGTCTTCCTTGATCTGGCGGATCAGGTTGGCCGCCTCGTGCTCGGCTTCGCTCTTGAGGTTGGTCACCAGTTGCTTCTTAGCCTCTTCCACCGTGAGCCCTGAGACCCGCTCGAGGCGCTGGTTGTATTCCTCCTCAAGATCCTTCATCCCTTCGCGTTTGGCATCGAGGGCTAGAAAGTCCGCCTCGATGGCGTCCTCGCGCTCCTTGAGGGCGCCCGCGGCCGCCTCCTGCTCACGCTCGACCCGCTGGAGCTGGGCGTCGCGGCGGTTCATGGCGCGCTCGATGTTCTTCACGGATTCGAGGCGTTTCTGGTACTCCTGTTCCATCTCGGAGCGTTCCGAAGACCACTGCTCCCGGGCCTTGGCGATCTCCAGCTTCCGAAGGTTTTCGGATTGGGTTCTGGCGTCGCTCAGGAGGCGCTGCACTTCGTCCCGCGCCTTGGCGACCGATTGAACGCCGAGCTTGTTGCACAGCAACCATCCGCCCAGGATCCCTCCTCCCAGACCAAGGAGCAGTGCCAGAATGATCCAGTAGTAGGCCGTCATGCGCCTATCCCTCCTTTGGGACTTGCGGTGAATCTAGATGAAGGCATATGCGTCAAGCCCCGCGCTCCGAAGCGCGGCGGCGATGGCCCGGAGCCGGCCTTCGGGGACGGGGGCCAGGCCCCTATCCGCCGGGCCGCGGTCCAGCGTGTAGATCTGGACGCTCCGGGGGTGAATGTCGGTGGTGAGGCGGATCCAGTCCGCCACTTCGTCATCGGTGCTGTTGTCCACGGAGCCCGTGACGAACAGCGCCTGGAGGACCAGGTTGCCGTCCATGGCCCGCAGGCCGTCGGCCACCTCCGCCAGGGTTACCCCCTTGGCGGGTCCGTTGAGGGACCGGAAGGTGGCCTCCCGGGCCGTATCGAGCTTGAGGATGGGGTCGTCGAGCAGCCCGAGGGCCGCCCGGATGGAGGG
>JAKAKG010000137.1 GCA_021813555.1 Acidobacteriota bacterium | reverse complement strand
GGAGGGCGCAGTCAATTGGGACGAGGGCTGGATCCGTGCTGACGCCTCCGTGCCGCTCGCCACGGGCGTGCCCGCAGCTCAGGCGCAGGTGGACGCTCAACGCGTGGCCATGATGAAAGCGCAGGCCTCCGCCCTGCGCATCGCCATGCGCCTGCCCGTGAACAGCGAGCAGCGCCTCGAAGCCTTCGAGGCCTTGAAGATCCGGGTAAAGGGCATCGTGGCCGGCGGGGAGATTCTTTCGGAGGGCCTCCGGGGCCATGCCTACACTTTGTCCCTCCGCGTGCCCATCAACGGCGTGAAAGGCATTGCAGCCGAGGTCACGAAGGTGACCCTGCCCCCTCCAGAACCCAAACCGGCGCCCCAGACCGGGGCCTCCAAGCCGGCGCCCCAGGCCTCCAGCGGCGCGACGGCGCCTCCGTCCTCCTCCCTGGCCTCCTTTGCCTCCGTGACGGTGGACGGGATGGAGGCGGGGATCAAGCCGGCCATCCAGCCCCGCATCTTGGACCCTGAGGGCCGAGAGGTTTACTCCGCCAAAACGGTGAACCCGCAGGTGGCGAAGGAATCCATGCTCGCGCGCTACGTGACGCCGTCAGGAACCGGCGAAGCAGCGCCCTCCTCGTGGAACGGCCCCCGGGACTTTACGAATCTGCCCCTCGCCCTCGTGAGCCCTCCATGGCGCCTCTTCGCCCAGCGGGCCCCGTCAGCCCGGCCGCGGGGCCAGGACCAGAGCCTGCACGTCACCGCGCTCTCGGCTTCGGGCCCCCTGAAAGCGGACATCGTGGTGACCGAGGAGACGGCCAAGAAGCTGCGGGAGGCCCAAGCATCGTCTGGGGTTCTGGCGGAGGGCAAAGTCGTGGTCGTGGTCCGCGCCGACGTGGGCGGCGTGGAAAGCCGCTTCCGCGGCCCGGCGGCGACAACGGCGCCCGAACTCGCCCGCAGGTAAGGGGGGATCATGAGGCCCAGCCGCGCCCGAACGCGCCCATGGCAAGCAGGCCTTCTCCTGGGCCTGGCCTTGGGCCTGGCCGTGGCGCTCCCCTTGGGCCTCGGAGCCGCGGCTTCGCTGGAAGGCCCCGTCTACGACCTCCTCCTCCGCTCCAGGCAGGCCAGCGCCGACCCCAGGATCCTGCTGGTGGGCATGGACGACGACACCTTCAACGCCCTCGGGGGCCGCGCACCCACTCGCCCTGAGATCGCCAGGGCCGTGAAGCGCCTTTGGGACGGAGGAGCCACCCTTGTCGCCCTGGACCTTCTCTTCACGAGCCCTCGGAGCGAAGAAGAGGACAAGCCCCTCCAGGAGGCGCTGGCCTCGGCGGACACCGTGCTGGCCGCCAACCCCGCCGCGGGCGCCAGACCCATCCGCCGGTTCGCAGAGCAGGCCGTCGGCGTGGGCTCCGTAGACTTGATGACGGACCGGGACGGAGTCCTGCGCCGCCTCCCGCCACCGTACCTCGCTCCGTCGGGGGCAGGCTTGGCCGTGACCGATCTCCCCTTCGCCCTCGCCTGCGCGAGCCAGATATGGTTTCCCGGGGGATCGCCGCCGGTGAAGCTGGAGGGGACCACCCTTTGGCTCGGAAACCATCCTTACCCGGTAGGCCGGACGGGCTGGCTCATCCCCTTCTGCGGAGGCGACAGTACCCTGCCACGCCTCTCGTTCAAGACCCTCCTCACCGGTGACGCCCGCCTTCCCGATCTCAAGGGCAAAATCGTTCTCGTAGGTTCGACCCGCCCTAGCGTGCACGATTACTTCTCCGTGCCCTACCCCGCGCGCGGCGCGGCGATCAGGGGCTTCCAGACCATGACGACCCACACGATGGCCGGGGTAGAGGTCCACGGCCAGGCACTGTCGGCCCTTCTCAAGGGAGAGGCGATTCACCCGCCGTCGGGCAAAGCAAGGGCGGCCCTCTTTCTCGTGTTAGCGGCCCTGGGAACCGTCCTCACCATGTTCCCCCTCAAGCCGGCCCTGTCCCTCTCCATCTGGCTCGCCTTCGGCCTGGCCATCCTGGGAAGCGCCCTCCTGGCCATTCGCCACGGCCTGGCTCTGCCCCTCCTGGCCCTCTCCCTTTGCTGGCTGGCCTATACGGGAGCCTCCTTCTCCTACCACCGCTACCGCGATTTTCAGGAGAAGCGGGCCGTCCAGCGCCTCTTCGCGCGGTACGTGTCTCCCAATGTAGCCAAGGAGCTCCTCGCCAATCCGGACCTGGTCCACCTGGGAGGACGGCGCAAGGAGCTGACCATTCTCTTCTCCGACATCCGGGGCTTCACCCATCTTTCGGAGCGCCTTCCTCCGGAGCAGGTCAGCGCCCTCTTGAACGAATACTTCACCGTCATGACGCAGGTGCTCTTTCGCTTCGATGGCACCCTGGATAAGTTCATCGGCGACGCCATCCTCGCCTTCTTCGGCGATCCTCTGGACCAGCCCGATCAGGCGGCCCGGGCCATGGCCTGCGCGGTAGCCATGCAGGAGGAGGCGGCGGCCCTCCGCTCGCGATTCGAGGGTGAGGGCAAGCCGCCCCTTCACATCGGCATAGCCATCCACACGGGACCGGCCGTGGTGGGCAACAACGGATCCGAGACCAACTTCCTCTACACCGTCATCGGAGATACGGTTAACCTGGCCGCGCGGCTCCAAGGGCTTGCGGTGCGAGACGACGTCATCACCACCATTGCCACGGCCGGGCGCGTCCCCGGCTTCGAGGACACCTACGAGGTGGAGCGCCTCGATCCGGTGATGGTCAAAGGCAAGTCTGAACCCATCCCCATCCTCCGGGTTCTGGGAAGAGCACGGACATGAGAAGGAGAAGGACCATGAGAGGGACAGCCATTTCACTGTTCGCCGCCACAGCCGTCCTGCTGGCCGTGGCCCTGCCGGCCCAGCAGACCGTCACCGCCACGGGAACGGCGGCCATCCTCAACAAGGACGCCGCCCAGGCCCGGGACAGGGCCGTGGAGAGCGCCTTGCGCGCCGCCGTGGAGCAGGTGGTGGGCACCATGGTGGACTCGGAGAGCCTGGTGCAGAACAACCAGCTCCTCTCCGACAAAATCTACACCCAGACCACGGGCTACATTTCCACCTACAAGGTGACCCGCGAGAGGGCAGACCCGGACACCAACATCTACACCGTCACCCTGGACGCGGCCGTCAAGGAAGGCAACCTCCAGGATGATCTGGGATCCATGGGCCTCCTGCTCAGGCGCATGAAGATGCCGCGCGTGGCCGTGGCCCTGACCGAGGACGGAGACACGGCCTCGGGCCAGCTCCTTCGCATGCTCAAAGACAAGGGGTTCCTCGTCGTGGACACGGGCTCAAAGGAGCCTCCGGCGGGATTCTCGGGCATGTCGGAGACCGGGCAGGCGGACCTCATGAAAACGTACGGTGCGGAGGTGGTGATCCTCGGCTCGGCGCGGGGCCAGGCGGGAGGCAGCGTGGGCAACTCCAGCATGATCTCCTATCAGGCCAACGTCGCGCTCAAGGCCCTCAAGACCGACTCCAAGGAGGTCATAGGCACGGCCACGGGCAGCGGCACCGCGGTCCACGTGGGGGACGCCGGGCTCGCTCAGGCCCTCAAGGAGGCCACGACCCTCGCGGGCAACGACCTCCTCAGGCAGATCACCAAGCAGTGGTCCAGGGAGGCCTCCTCCACGCGCATCCTGGCCCTTGAACTTCGCGGGGCGGGTGCCGGTGAGGCGGAGCGCTTCGCCCAAAAGCTCCGCACCCAGGGACGGGGCATCCAGGATGTCGTGGTCCGCCAGGCCTCGGGCGGCGAAGCAACGATCAACGTCTCCATGCAGGGAGACGCATCGGACCTGGCCCAGGAAGTGGGCAAGCTCTTCCCCGGATGGCACATCCTGGACAAGAGCGCGAACCGTTTGACAGTCTCCAAGTGAGCGGGATATCTTAACCCGCACGGGAGGTCACCCCATGAAACGTCTACTCATCGGTATCTTGGCGATCCTCGGCATCCTCACGGTGACCGCGGCCTTCGCCCAGCAGAAGCCTCGCATCGCCGTCTTGAAGATCAAGAACAAGAGCGCCTACGGGGCCGACAGGATGGCCCGTGCCTGCGAGGACTGGCTCGTGGACGGCCTGGTGAAGACCGGGCAGTTCCGCGTCATCGAGCGCCAGGAACTGGAATCGATCCTCAACGAGCAGGGCTTCTCCCTCAGCGGCGCGGTGGACGACAAGACGGCCGTGGCCGCGGGCAAGATCCTGGGGTGCCAACTGGTGGTCCTGGGCGCCATCACGGATTTCTCGACGCACCGGTCTGGCGCCCACGGGGCCTTCGGCATCGGCTTTAACGTGGGCGTCACCAAGGCCGAGGGCACCCTCAACATCCGCCTGGTGAATACGACCACCGCCGAGATCATCTACACGGGATCGGAGAAGGGCGAACACTCCTTTAGCAACGTGGACGTGGCGGGCTTCGGCGGCGGGGTGGACTGGGACGAATCCCAGGCACGCCAAATCTTCGAACCCGCCGTGGAGCGCGCCGTGGCCGCCATCGCCAACAAGGTGGGCAGTATCAAGGACTCCCTCGGCTCCGTCGCCGTCTCCCGCGGCAAAGTGGCCAAGGTGAGCGACGGCAAAGTGTACGTGAGCATCGGCAGCACGGACGGCGTGCGGGAAGGTGACACCTACACGCTCTACCGCCTCGGCGAGGAGATCACGGACCCGGATACGGGCAAGAAGCTCGGCCAGGACAAGAGCAGACTGGGCACCTTCACGGTCACGAAGGTGGTGGCCGAACACCTCTCCATCGGCGTGGCGGACAGCGGTTCCATACAGGTGGGCGATCTCATTGAAAAATAGCGCGGACTCGGCCCGCGGGGACGGGCACGGTTCCCGTCCCCGTGGCCCAACTTCCCTCCTCCCCGGAGGCACCAACCGGATGCCCTCTTTATGACCTTAGCGAACTTGCTGACCATGTTCAGAATGGCCATGATCCCCTTTTTCATCATGGCTATCGTCTACGGTCATTCGGTGGTGGCCCTGTGGGTTTTCCTCGGGGCGGGAATCACGGATGCCCTCGACGGGGCCATCGCCCGCTTCTTCAACCAGCGGTCGGCCCTGGGCGCATTTCTCGATCCTGCCGCCGACAAGCTCATGCTCACCAGTGCCTTCGTGGTCCTCGCTCTGCCGGCTATGAACCTGGCCTACTCCATCCCCGTCTGGCTGCCCGTACTCACCATCGCCCGCGACGTGGTCATCGTGCTGCTCACGTTGATCCTGCACCTCACCTACGGCATCAAGAGCTTCCCCCCCACGATCCCGGGCAAGGCCACGACCCTCTTCCAGATCTCCTTCATCGTGGGCGTCCTATTGAAAAACTCCTATGGATTGCCGGGCCCGCTCCTCGTGTTTCTCATGTGGAGCGTGGCGGGACTCACTCTGGTTTCTGGCCTGCACTACATCTGGAAGATGAGAGAGCTGATCAAGGGAGCCGCATGAAAAGCCTCGCAGGACCCGTTTTCGCCCTCGTGATTTTGAGCTTCGCCACGGCCTGCTCGCGTGCCCAGGCCCCGCCGCCGCCACAGGCGCCGCCCCAGGAGCCAGCCGTGATCTTCCCCGACGGATTCGCCGTCCAGGTGGATCTTGCGACCACGCCGGAACAGCAGGCCAAGGGCCTCATGTACGTGAATTATCTCCCGCCTGACCGGGGCATGCTGTTTCTCTTTCAGGACGACGAGCGGCGGCCCTTCTGGATGAAGAACTGCCTCATCGCCCTGGACCTGGTCTGGCTGGATGAGCAGTTCCGCGTGGTGGACATCAGCGCGAACGTGCAGCCCTGCAAAGCGGACCCATGCCCGAACATCTTTCCATCCCGCGCCATCCGAAACGTCCTGGAGGTGCAGGCCGGCCTCTGCGCCGCGCACCATCTGGTCCCCGGCGACAGGCTCGTGGTGGTGGGCTTGCCCGCGCTGCCGGCGGCGCCCCCTGGCGGGCCCGGCTGAGCCCATGGCGGAGAAGACGTTCATCGAACCTACCCGGCCCCAGCTTCACGTCTATACGGGCGAGGGCAAAGGCAAGACCACGGCCTGCGTGGGGCTGGCCATCCGCGCTCTCGGTGCGGGCATGGGCGTTTGGTTCATCCAGTTTGACAAGGGGTACAACGGCGTTAACGAGCACTACGCCGAGCGCCACATCCTCCGCTCCCTTCCAGGCCTCCGCCTGGACCCGACGGGATGCGAGAGGATTCAGCCCGACGGCCATTTCCGCTTCGGCGTCACCGTCGAAGACAAGGCCGAGGCCCAGCGAGGCCTCGCCTTGGCCCGGGACGCCGTGACCTCGGACGGGGCCGGCCTCGTGATCCTCGACGAGATCCTGTCGGCCCAGCAGTACCACCTCATCACGGAGGCGGAAATCCTGGAGCTCATCGGCCTGTGGCGCAAGGGCCCCCGCTGTGAACTGGTCCTTTCCGGCCGGACCCGCCTCCAGTCGGTTTTGGACGAGGCCGATCTCGTGACTGAAATGAAAAAAATCAAGCATTACTATGACGCAGGGCTTATAGCCCGGCGCGGGATCGAGTTCTAAGGACGGCGCCGTGCCGGCTGGGCGGCCCTGCAACGCGCCGCTCCCCGCCCGCGCCTGGCACCACAAGCCACTGGGCGAAGCTCCCTCCTCTTCTCTTCGCGTCCTGCGTCTCGCGTCTAGCGTCTAGCGTCCCGCGTTTCGCCTCCTGCGTCTCGCCTCTCCCCCCTCGCCTCTCGCACCTAATCGCTTCTCTTTTCGACCTTTAGCCATTGACAGCCGCCTCTAGGGGGGCGTATACTTAGCGCTTCCGTTCTAGCAACGGAAAATCGAAACCCAAAGCAGGAGGTAGTTGTACATGACCACAACTGACGAGAAGGGCCACACGGGTGAAATCGAGACCCCGAGCGTGCCCGCGGATTGGCTCAACCTGACGTCCGACAACATTGGTGAAGGGTCCCCCGTTGATATGGGCGCCCTCCTCAAGGCCAACGTTGCGGAACACACCGAGCGCCAGCTGATCACGGGCCGCGTGGTGGCCATCACGCCCACGGACATCCTCATCGACGTGGGCCTGAAGAGCGAGGGCGTCGTTCCTCGCGAGGAGTTCACGAACGGGCGCGGCGAGGTCATCGTCCAGCCCGGCGACGTGGTGGAGGTCTTCCTGGAGCGGATGGAAGATGCCAACGGCCACGTGGTCCTCAGCAAATCCAAGGCCACCAAGATGAAGGCCTGGGAAGAGGTGGAGCATGCCTACAAGGAGGGCCGCCCCATCAAGGGCGTCATCCTCGACCGGGTCAAGGGCGGCCTGGCGGTGGACGTGGGCGTCCGCGCCTTCCTCCCCGGCTCCCTGGTGGATCTGCAGCCCGTGCGCAACCTGCGGGCGCTCAAGGGCCAGGAAGTTGAGATGAAGGTTATCAAGGTCAACCGGAAGCGAGGCAATATCGTGCTCTCCCGGAAGGCCTGCCTCGAAGAGAAAGTCTCCGTTCAGAAGGAGCGCATTCTCGAAGCCGCCAAGGCCGGCATGCCTCTCAAGGGCGTGGTCAAGAACCTCACCAACTTCGGCGCCTTCGTGGATCTTGGCGGCATCGACGGCCTGCTGCACGTGACGGACATGTCTTGGAAGCGGATCAACCATCCCTCCGAGATGTTCCAGGTGGGCGATGAGGTCGAGGTGCTGATCCTCAACTTCGACGAGGAAAACGGGAAGCTGCAGCTCGGCTTCAAGCAGAAGGACCCGTCGCCCTGGAAGAACGTGACCGACCGCTACCCCATCGGCAGCAAGGTCCGGGGCAAGGTCATCTCCCTCACCAACTACGGCGCCTTCGTCGAGCTCGAGCCGGGCATCGAAGGCATGATTCACGTATCCGAGATGTCGTGGACCAAGAAGGTCAAGCACCCCTCCGCCGTCCTGAACGTGGGCGACCTGGTGGAGGTGATCATTCTGGACATCGATTCGGACGCCCAGCGCATCTCCTTGGGCCTCAAGCAGGCCGAGCCGAACCCGTGGGATATCATCACGGAAACGTACCGCGAGGGCGATCACGTCCGCGGGAAAGTCCGGAACATCACGGACTTCGGCATCTTCGTCGAGGTGCTGGACGGGGTGGACGGCCTGGTGCACATCTCCGACCTCTCCTGGAAGCGCGTGAACCACCCGAGCGAGATTCTCAAGAAGGGCGACGAGGTGGAGGCGGTCATCACCAACATCGACGCCGTGAACCAGCGCCTCTCCCTGAGCATCAAAGCGCTCCAGCCCGACATCTGGGAGAAATTCTTCCAGACCCATTACGTGGGTGACGTGGTCCCCGGCGCCGTGACCAAGATCGTGGACTTCGGCGCTTTCGTGGATCTGGGCGACGGCGTGGAAGGCCTCGTCCACATCTCCGAGCTCTCCGACAAGCACATCAGCAACTGCGCCGAGGTCGTCGACGTAGGCCAAACCTACCCCTTCAAGGTCATCCGCCTCGAGCCCGGCGACAAGCGCATCGGCCTCTCCCTCAAAGAGGGACAGAGGCGCGAGCGCCAGCACCGCGAGCGCGAGGAGGAAGTGTCCCGCCCGGCCCCCACGGATGAGAGCCGCACCAGCCTGGGCGACGTGGTGGACTTCCGGGGATTCCAGAAAACGGAGGAGGAGGAGCAATGACGAAGGCGGATCTCATCGAACTCATCGCCAAGCGCTCCGACCTTCCCAAGAAGCCCGCGGAGATCGTCGTCAACACCATTTTCCAGTCCGTGACGGAAGCCTTGGAGTCGGGCGAGAAAGTGGAGCTTCGAGGCTTCGGCTCCTTCCGCATGAAGGTGCGCGAAGCACGCACCGCCCGCAACCCCAAGACAGGCGAGAAGGTCCAAGTGGACAAGAAGAAGGTGCCCACGTTCCGCGCTGGCAAAGAGTTGAAGGAAGCGGTAAACAAGTAGTCCGTGATCGGGTGATCTTGTGATCAGGTGATCGAAAGACATGGGGCACGGAGCTGGGCAGCGATGGCCGGGTTCCGTGCCTCTTCTCTTTTTCCCGGTCCCATGACCTCTTGATCTCCCGGCCGTTCCATGGCCAGTCCCGCGTCAATGGGGGAGGTCCTATGCGCTTCGTCTTTTCACCCTGGCGGCTGGACTACGTGACGTCGAAGAAATGCCCCGACGGATGCGTCTTTTGCCAGGCCTTCGAGCGGGAACCCTCCCCCGACAACCTGGTCCTCTACCGCGACGAACGCCTGGCCGTCATGCTCAACCGCTACCCGTACACCAACGGGCACATGATGGTCATCCCCCGCCCCCACGTGGATACGCTTACCGGTTTGGAGGCGGGCACCCGGGCCGCATCCGCCGAGGCCATTACCTTCTGCGAGGCCCTGCTGCGCCGCCTCTACCATGCCCACGGCGTCAACGTGGGCCTCAACCTCGGTGACGCGGCGGGAGCGGGTATCGCGGAGCACCTCCACTGGCACATCCTGCCCAGGTGGAACGGGGACACGAACTTCGTGACCCTAATCGGCGAGACCCGCGTCATTCCCGAGGATCTATCCTCGACCTTCGCCCGGCTGCGGCCCGAATTCCCGGACCGGATCGAGTGAAAACTTGACCACGCGCGGCGGCGCGACACCCGGGGCCAGGTGCCGCCGAACCATCCCACGCAGTCAACCATCCGCGCGGACGATCCTGTTTTTCCCCTGATCCTTGGCTTGGTAAAGCGCCTCATCCAACCGCCGAAGGATATTCGGGAGATCCTGCTCGCCCTTGAGGTCGTCGGAGTGGAGGACACTGACGGAGCAACCCAGATGGAGGCCGAAGGCCTCCTCCTTGGGGAGGCCCGAGTCCGCCACCATGGCCCGGACCCGCTCGGCCTTTTCCATGGCGTCCGCCGGCGGGCAATTGAGCAGAAGCATGATGAACTCGTCGCCCCCATACCGGGCAGGGACGTCCTCGCGGCGCGTGGCCTTTCGAAGCAGTTCCCCGATGCGGTGAAGCACCTTGTCGCCGCCGCTGTGGCCCAAGTGGTCGTTCACGGCCTTGAAGTCGTCCAGGTCCAACATGAGGAGGGCGAAAGGAGCCCGGTGCCTGCTGGAGTAAGCCAATTCCTCGTCTAGCCTGTAGATGAAGTAGGACCTGTTGTACAGTCCCGTGAGGGGGTCCTGTATGGCCTGCAAGTGCAGGAAGCAGTTCTCCAGTGCCACGACAAGCGTCTGGCCGCACGTTTGAAGGAGCCACTCGCGTTCGTCGAGAGGAACCCCCTTCTTGTACGAGTACACGACGATGCCACCGAAGGGCTCTCCCCCGTGCATCAGCGGAAGCCCAAAGACCGAGTCGGGGATCATGAAGGGTGCCGTCTCGAGAGGCATGAGGAATTCAAAGAGCCGCTCACCAAGCCGCTTGCTGGGCTCCGACAGGGGGAGTTGGTCGTATTGGAACCTCTTCTCTTCAGAGAGGTACGTGGAGCGGCTTTTGCCGCCCTCAACCTGGACCAGGTAAATGGCGTTGGCGTAGCGCTGATAGAACACGACGCCGATGCCATCCGTGGGCAGCGATTCGGCCAAGGCCCGAGTGTAGGATTCCACCATGGGCATGACGTCGAGGCCCGAGCTGGCCGCCGCAGATACGCGGCTCAAGATCGTCAAATCCTCCACCCGGCGGTGAAGCTCCGCCTGCGTGCTGGTGAGGGTGCCCAGAAGCCATGAGGCGGAGAGGATGAACCCTCCCAGCATGACGAAGGAGCCGAACCCCAGCAGGTGGACGACGAGAACCATGAGGAATCCCAGGGAGCACATGGCGAAGGAGTGGACCACGTCCACGGTGAACGTGTCCTTCATGTAAGCCTTGAGGTCCTCGCCTTTTAGGAAGTCCCTGGGCATGTAGAACAGGTTGTTCGCCAGGAAGTAGGCCAGGAACGCGGCCACGGCGGGCCCTAGCTCGCGCTGCTCCGCGGCGGGCACCAGTTCCCCTCCCGAGAGCCTGTACACGATCCACGCGGACCCGAAGCGCAGGAGGCGGTT
Organism: Acidobacteriota bacterium; assembly: GCA_021813555.1. Lineage (GTDB taxonomy): Bacteria > Acidobacteriota > UBA4820 > UBA4820 > DSQY01 > JAKAJA01. Next base: position 5,534 of record JAKAKG010000137.1, on the reverse strand, counting down.
GCCAACGTTCCCGAACAGGGTATCCGTCAGGGCCGACCAAAGCCGGTCCTTGTCTTTGGCGCGGTAGGCGAAGTCCACGAGACTCGTGACGGCGGCGAGGAGGGCGCCGGCCGCCGGGGAAACCAGGAAGAAGGCCGCCGTCGCGAAGGAGATGTCAAAGGAGATGAAGTAGCCTCCCGCCATCCTGAATTTCACCCGGACGGCCGCCCATGACGCGGCGAAGAGGCTCACGAGGATGACCAGAAACCCTGCCGAGGAGGGCAGCCCCAGAACTCGGGCGGGGGCCGAGGAGAAGGAAAACGCCCCCGGCGGGCCCCAAAGCGCTATGGCTCCCCACAGCGAGAGGCCGAGGATGAGCTGGATGTAGCCGTAAGCGTTAAGGAGGCGTTCCCGCGCCCGATCCATGCCCACGAGCATACACCCGGCGGGGCCAAATAGCCAGCAAAATGCTTGCCGGGCGGCTACTCAAGGCGCCGGACGAAGACCGCCGTGCGATCATCCACGTAGGACCCCGGCGCTGCCCAGGCGGCGGCTTCCTCCAGGAGGCCGAGCACCACATCGCGGGCGGGGCTCCGCTCGGCCCGCGCGCGCACGTAGTCGAGGATCCTGCGCTCGCCGAACTCCTCGCCCCCAGCGTTCATGGCCTCGCTGATACCGTCCGTGTACATGATCACGAAGTCCCCGGGCTCCAGCTTGAAAAAGCCCCTGAAATACGTGGAGGCGGAGGATGGCCCCAGAACCATTCCCCCTTCGCTCATGGGGTAGAACCGGTCCTTCTTGCGCCGGTAGTAGAAGGGTGGGAGGTGCCCCGCGTTGCAGTAGATCATGTTGCCTCCCGCATCAAGCTCGGCGTAGAAGAGGGACACGAACCGGGACGTGAGCCTTGACCGGTGGATGACCTTGTTGAGGCGCTCGAAGACCTTCACCATTTTCTGGTCCTCGGAGATCCCCATCCGCAGTCCCGTGATGACGTCGCGGGCCTGGAGGGCGGCGGGCAGCCCGTGCCCCGTGGCGTCCCCGATGGCCACCCCCAGAATGTGGGGATTGATCTGGACGAAATCGTAAACGTCCCCGCCCACGATTTCGGCGGGCTGGGAGCGCCCTGAGATTTCATACCCCGGAAAGGCCACGTCCCCTTCGGGCAGAAGCGAGAGCTGGATTTCCTGGCTTTGGAGGATGATGCTCTCCAGCTTTTCCTTGGCGAGCTTGAGGTTGATGGAATGTCGTATGCTCGAGAGGGCGAAGAGGACGTCGTCCCCGTTGTCCTCCCGTTTCGGCTCGATGCTGAAAGCCACCACGTACCCGTTCTCGGCGCCCACGGTGATGGCCGTGAAGCGCTCCACGCCGAGCTGCTCCTCGATGGCCGGATCCACGCCTTTGGTATCCAGGTCCGCATAGATGATACCCGAGCGCATGAGAGCGGCTATGGGCGGATAGCTCATGGGAATGCTGAATCCGATGGGCGCCTGCGTCCCCGCCCCGAACCTGGCTTCCAGCCGGTAGAAGCCCTCGTCTCGCACGTAGAGGCGGGCCCCCGTGAAGCCGAATTCCTCGGCGAAGTCCGACAGGATGCTCTCGATGATGAGCCCGAGGGTCTGGGTGAGGCTCTGCTGGTTTTCGATGTCGTTGAGGTGCCTCTCGACTTTTCGAAACAACTGCCGGTAGTCCATAGGTTCGCCTTCCGGAGAAGAGGCCTCTGCCAGCGAAAAAGCCCCAGGATGCTCCTGGGGCTCTTGTGAACGGTTTAGTGGTCGGGACGACTGGATTTGAACCAGCGACCCCTTGCACCCCAAGCAAGTGCGCTACCAGGCTGCGCCACGTCCCGACCAGTGAAAAGGGAGCAGACGCTCCCGGGGACATGATTTATACCACAGGCCGGCTCAGCTGTCAAAAGGCCGCGGGCGATTCAAGATGTCGTGCAGGCGAAGAAGGCCTTCGCGGAGCTGCCCCAGCAACTCTCCCGAACCCTGCGCTCCCCCCTGATCAAGTTGCACCCCATCCTTCCAGGAGCTCAGCGACTCTCTGGCGCCTTTGATGGTGAACCGCTTGCTGTACAGGAGGTCCTTGATGTGGAGAATGACCTGGATGTCCCTCTTTTTGTACAGACGGTGGCCCGACCGCGTCTTGTTGGGGGCGAGCTGGGGAAACTGCTTCTCCCAGAACCGGAGCACGTGGGAAGGCACGCCCGTGATGTCGCCCACTTCGCCGATCTTGTAGTACAACTTCTGGGGAAACGCGTCCGCCGTGAACGGCGTCTCCCCTGGAGGTGCGCTTTTCTTAGCCGTGCTTCTCATGGTCTTCCGTTGCCATCCATTGACGTGACGGAACGAAAACGACCGTCTTCCGCTCCGGTATTGAGACGGGTTTTCCCTTGCTCAGGTCTCTGCCCGTCCTCGCTTTCCGCTTGACGACCCGAAACGTCCCGAAGCCGGAGAGAACCAGGCGGCCTTCGTGGCAGATACCCTCCGTCATGGCCTCGAGCACTTGCTCGACGACCTGTTGGGCGGAGGCGTACGTCATCCCCCCGTGAGCGAGATACACCCTTCTGGCCAAATCCGCACGTGTCATGTGGGCATCCGATCCTTGGTGAGTATACAATCTTAACTATTCTTTTGCAACCCCTTCGGACCGAAGGAGATTTGAGTATGTTCGTCCGCCGCCGGCCCTTCGTGAGACCTATCTGTTACATGGGAACGGTGTGGTTGAGCGGGCCCTTGCCCTTGCCAATCTGGAAAGGGTGCTGCACGGCCTTGGCGATGTATTTCTTGCTCCTGTCGATGGCCTCCGCCGGGAGGCAGCCCTTGGCAAGGAGGGCGCAAAGGGACGCAGAGAAGGTGTGGCCGATGCCCAGGACGTTCTGGCTTGCCAGGCGGGGGGCATCGAAGAGGTGGTAGCCCTGGCCGTCGTACCAAACGTCGATGGCGCGGGTGCCCTCCAGGGCCCCACCCGTAACGATGACATTGCGGGGGCCCATCTGCTGGATTCGCCTTGCCGCCTCCTTGGCTGAGGGGATATCCGTCACGGCCATCCCGGAAAGGGCCTCCGCCTCATGCCGGTTGGGTGTGGCCACAAAGGCCAGGGGAAGAAGCTTATCCTTCATGGCTCGTAGCCCGTCCTCGTCCAGCATGGGCTCCCCGGTGGCCGCCAAGATGACAGGGTCGAGGACATAGCCGTCTTTGAGGTGAAACGCATCGATGAGGGATGCCACGATCTGCACGTTGGCCGCCGTTGCCAGGATTCCAGACTTGACACCGTGGACTTTCATGTCTGAGGCGATCGCTTCGATCTGCTGCCCGACCATCTCCATGGATACGGCGCTGAGAGCCTGAACGGCCAGCGAGTTCTGCGCCATGATGGCCGTAACGGCGGCGGCCCCGTACACCCGAAAGGTCTGAAACGTCTTGAGGTCGCACGCAACGCCCGTCGCGCCCGAAGAATCAAAGGCGGATATGGTCAAAATCGTTCTGTTCATGTTCGCCTGGCCTCCCAAGGTTTCTATCATACCTCCGAAGGCTTCTCGTGAGGGCCACCCCTGCGTCCGCACCGCGAAGATAACCTACGGGGCTGGGGTGTTGACAACAACCAGGCGCGGGTGTAGAGTACGCCATGGTGAACGGCCTATCGTAGGTCCAACACCACCGGCGCTGGGCCTCAACCCATAGGTGGCTCGGGCTGGATCGGAACGGTCGAGTCATTTTTAGCTCTAGCGGTACCAGCGCATGCGCGCTGGCGAAAAAGGTACGGGTTCAGAAAGGAGCGGAGGAAATGAGGAAACTTTACGCTGGTCTGTTGGTTCTTGCCCTGATCGCCCTGGTCGCTTGCGCCAAGCCGCCGCAGCAGCAGATTGATGCCGCCAAGGCCGCCCTGGCCGCCGCAAAGGCTGCCCAGGCTGACGTTTATGCTCCCGATTCCCTCAAGGCCGCGCAGGACAAGGACGCTGCCCTGGACGCCGAGCTGGCCACCCAGCAGAGCAAGTTCTTCAAGAGCTACAAGGTCGCTACCCAGATGACGACCGATCTCCAGCAGCTCGCGGACAAGGCCAAGGCCGACGCGGTTGCCGGCAAGGAAAAAGCCAAGGCTGACGCCGAAGCCGCCATCACCGCCGCCGACACGGCCGTGAACACCGCTCGCGAGGACCTCAAGAAGGCCCCCAAGGGTAAGGGCTCCACCGCCGACATCGCCGCCATGACGGGCGATGTGGACACTGCTGCCAAGGCCGTGGAAGATGCCAAGGCTGACGCCACCGCCGAGAAGTACTTCGACGCCAAGACCAAGGCCGAGAGCGCCAAGGCCCAGGCCGAGAAGGTGTCCGCCGACATCGCCGCCGCCATCGAAATGAAGAAGGGTGGCAAGAAGGCGAAGTAAGCCTTCCGCGGATGTACGAATCACCGAAAAAGGGGCGGCTTTGCCGCCCCTTTTTTTCTCGTGGATGAGACAAGCCAGCATGCGCAAACTCTTCAAGATCATCCTCAAGGTTCTTGTCACCGGCCTGACGGTCGCCCTATGCTGGGCCGGCCTTTTGGCCCTGTCCTTGTACCTCGATGGGAGCCAAATCCCGCCTGGAGACCCTACGGGCCTGGGAGCGGAGCGAATCTTGGCGTCGGTCCACAGGGCGGGCGGCAAGATTCTCGCCCCCAAAAGATTCGGGGCCTGTGAGGACAGCCTGAGGCGGGCCAGAATCGAGATGAACCTTCAGCTTGCAGGTCTGTGGGGAACGAGGGATTTCAGCCGCCCTACCCGGCTGATGGACGAGGCCCAGCGGGACACGGTCCGGCTATGGCGGGACGTCAGCGCGCACCGCACCGCCACCAAGGCCTCCGCGGAAAAGGCCATCTCCGCCGCATCGGCCGATCTTAGCCAAGCCGAAGCCGTGACGGCCGTGAGCGCCCAGGAGCCTTACGTCCACGCCAGACTCGCGGCGGCGTCCATCAACCTCCAGCGGTCTCGTGCCTACCATAAGGATGGACGCTACGACCAGGCGCTCTCCTGCGCCCTGGATTCGATCCGCGACAGCGGCCTCGCCCATCGCCGCTCCAGCATCGCCCTTGCCCGGTACGACGATCCCGGGCACCTGCGAGCGTGGCATGGCTGGATCCGGCAAGCCATAGAGACCTCCCGGCAGACCGGGGGCGTCAGCTTCGTGGTGATCAAGGAGCGGCATCGCCTGGAGGTTTACCGGGCCGGGAAGCTCGTCAAGTCGGTCCCCGTAGATTTGGGCGCCAATTCCATCAACCAGAAGCTCCACGCCGGCGATCGCACCACGCCGGAAGGGCTCTACCACATCACCAAGAAGAAAAGCTACGGGCAGAGCAAATTCGGCATGGCACTCCTGTTGGACTACCCCAACGCGGAGGACCGGCGCAGGTTTCAAGCCGCCAAGGCCCGAGGGGAGCTGACCCGGCGCACGGCCATCGGCGGCCTCATCGAAATCCACGGCGAAGGAGGGAAGGGCTACGATTGGACCGACGGGTGCATCGCCCCTGATAACCGCGCCATGGAGACCTTGTTCAAGGAAGCGTCTGTCGGTACCATGG
>JAKAKG010000184.1 GCA_021813555.1 Acidobacteriota bacterium | reverse complement strand
AACGACCACCATGGAGCTCAATTTCGGGCCCCAGCACCCCGCCACTCACGGGGTCTACCGTGCCGTTTTGCAGCTGGACGGCGAGCGGGTGGTGGGCATCGAATCGGTCATCGGCTACCTCCACCGCGGCATCGAAAAATGGGTCGAGTACCGCACCTACACCAAGGCCACGCCCATCTTCGACCGCCTGGACTACGTGGGCGCCATCCTCAACTGCCACGGGTACGTGGGGACCGTCGAGAAGCTCATGAAGATCGAGGTACCCAAACGGGCCCAGTACATACGCGTCGTCCTGGACGAACTCCAGCGCATCGCCAACCATCTCCTCTGGCTGGGCACCCACGCCCTCGACCTGGGCGCCATGACGGTGCTCTTTTACGGCCTTCGAGAGCGGGAAGTCATCATGGATCTCTTCGAGGCCATGGTGGGCCAGCGCCTCCTGCAGAACGCCTACCCCATCGGCGGGGTCCGCCTGGACTTCCCCCGGGGCTGGGAGCGGGCGTGCAGGAACTTCATGGCCGAACTCCCCAACCGCCTGGACGAGTACGAGACCCTCCTGTCGAGCAACCGCATGTGGCTCCAGCGCACCAAGGGCATCGGGGTCATCAGCGGCGCCGAGGCCGTGGCCCTGGGCCTTTCGGGCCCGACGCTCCGGGGTTCGGGCGTCTACTTCGACGTGCGCAAGTGCATCCCCTACGGCTCTTACGAGGACTTCGATTTTGAGGTTCCTCTGGGCGAGAACGGCGACGTGTACGACCGGTACATCGTGCGCGTCCGGGAGATGCGCCAGAGCCTCCGGATCCTCCAGCAGGCGCTGGACGGCATGCCCGAAGGTCCGCTCATGCCCGAGAAGCTCTCCAAGATCATCCGCCCGCCGGCCGGCGAGGTGTACTTCTCCGTGGAAGCCGCCAAAGGCCAGCTGGGCTATTACCTCGTGAGCGACGGAACAGACAAGCCGTGGAAATGCCACGTCCGGTCGCCTTCGTTCATCAACCTCCAAGGCCTGGAGAAGATGGTCGTGGGCGGACTCGTGGCCGACGTCGTCGCCAACATCGGCTCCCTTGACATCGTGCTCGGCGAAGTGGACCGGTAGGGGGACGGGCATGACCTTTGATTCGCTCATGACCTATGTGGGCTGGCCCCTGATCAAGATCGTGATCCTGCTGGGAGTGGTGGCGTTTTGCGTGGCCTACACGGTCTACATCGAGCGCCGGCTCCTGGGCTTTTTCCAGTCGCGGGTGGGCCCGAACCGGGTGGGACCCTTCGGCCTCATCCAGCCCATCGCGGACGGGCTCAAACTCATCCTGAAAGAGGACATCATCCCCGCCAACGCCCAGCCCTTCCTCTTCCGGATCGCCCCCATCTTCGCCATCGTGCCCGCCTTCGTGGGGTTCGCCATCATCTCCTTCGCTCCGCCCCTCGTGACGGGCGCGGGAGTCCTGCACCCCTTCGTGGTGAAGGACGTGAACCTCGGCATCCTGTTCCTCCTCTCCATCACGTCCCTGGGCGTCTTCGGCATCGTCCTCGCGGGCTGGTCCTCGGGCTCCAAGTACCCGCTCTTCGGGAGCCTGCGCTCCGCGAGCCAGATGCTCTCCTACGAGATCCCGCTCACCCTCTCGGTCCTCTCCGTGATCCTCATGGCGGGCTCCTTCCGCCTGAGCGACATCGTGGATGCCCAGTCCAAGCTGCCCTTCGCCATTCCGCTCATCCTGGCCTTCGGGGTCTACGTGATCTCCGCCGTGGCGGAAACCAACCGGATCCCCTTCGACCTGCCGGAGGGCGAGAGCGAACTGGTGGGCGGCTTCCACACGGAGTATTCGGGCATGCGCTTCGCGTTCTACTTCCTGGCCGAATACGCCAACGTGGTCCTCGTGTGCTGCGTGGCCACCTCCCTGTTTCTGGGCGGCTACAAGATTCCCTTCGTTCCCTACGAGACCCTCCTGGCCGCGCATCCCATCCTGGTGAGCGCCCTGGGCCTCGCCGTGTTCGGGGTGAAAGCGGTCCTGTTCCTCTACTTCTACATCTGGATCCGCGCCACCTTCCCCAGGTACCGGTACGACCAGCTCCTCAGGATCGGATGGATGGTCCTCTTGCCCATCGCGCTGCTGAACCTGTTCCTGGTGGCCGGAATCAAGCTCTGGCTTTTGAGGTGACATGATGCCCGGAGCGTTGCACCGCCTCGTGCGGATGATGACTTTTCCCGAACTCGCCTCGGGCCTTGGGGTGACCTTCAAGTGGTTCCACAAGCCCAAGGTGACCGAGTTCTACCCGGATAAGCGGCCCGTGCTGCCCTACCGCGCCAAGGGCCGGCTCCACGTGGACCTGGAGACGTGCATCTCCTGCAAGATGTGCGAGCGGGCATGCCCGGAGGACTGCATCAAGGTCTTCCAGCCGCCGAAGGAGGTCTTCAAGACCGACAAGCGGCCCGTGCAGTTCTTCATCTCGCTCGAACACTGCATCCACTGCGGCATGTGCGTGGACCCGTGCCCCACGGGGTCCATCCACCACTCGCAGGAGTTTGAGATGGCCAGCTACCTGCGCAACGACTTTCTCTTCGACAAGACGACCCTGCCCTATGACCTCGACGTCAAGCATTTCAAGCAGGGGATCCTGGAGAACGTCGTGGAGAAGGGGCAATGAGGAGCCACCAAGGCGCAGCGGCACGGCCAGCTTCCGGCGTCGGCAAGGCCGGCCCGAGAGGGGCGTCGCGGCTTTCCCTTGGGCGGCCTAGAAGCCGATAGCCCGCAGCCAACGGCGAAGGGCGCGCCGCGATTTTGGCGAAGTAGATTGGCAGTTCGGAGGAGTGGGGATGACGATCGGGTGGATTCTTCTGTTCGCGCTCATCATCGCGTGCGCCCTGGGCGTGGTCATCTCGCGCAGCCCCATCGCCTCCGCGCTCTCGCTTCTGGTGGGCTTCGTCGGGGTGGCGATCCTCTACCTGGCCCTGAAGGCCGAGTTCGTGGCCGCGGTGCAGGTTCTCGTTTACGCCGGGGGCATTCTGGTCCTGTACATCTTCGGCATCATGCTCACGGACAACGAGGCCCTGCGGCTCACCCGGCAGGTCCATTTCCAGGCCTGGCCCGTATTCCTGATGGTGCTCGTCCTGTTCCTTTGGATGGGCCACAAGCTGTACCACAGCGATTACGCCGCCGCGCCGCCGGCCGCGAGGGTCATGGTGGTCTCCGGC
>JAKAKG010000076.1 GCA_021813555.1 Acidobacteriota bacterium | reverse complement strand
TGAGCTTCAAGGCTTCCGCCCCGGAGAAGGGGACCGTGAAAGCCCTCAAAACAGGTCTTCCGGACGGCTCCGTTCTCAAAGGCGTCCATGGGAGCTTCCTGGAGGCCCGCGATTTGCCCTTGGTCCTGAGCCACGGAGGCAGCGAGCGGATCGACCTGAAGCTCACGCTGGCGGAAGGCCTGAAGCCGGTCTACTTGCCGAAGGCCCTTGCGGAGCAGGGAGCCGCGGGCTCGCTCACGCAGGTATGGAACGTGGCCGATGGGGCCCTCACCTTGTCCTTTGAGGCATCCATCCCCAAGCCGGTCATCGCCGCCAAGGACTACCCCTCGTTCAGGGCGCTTCAGGGCACGGCGAACGCCCCGGCGGCCCGGACGGTGATCTTCCAGTAGCGTGTGTTGTCTGTGGTTTGTCCGAAAGGCGGCCTTCGGGCCGCCTTTTTCGTCTCAGGGAATGGGCGGCTAGGGCCTGGCCGGCGGTCTCTCGGGCTTCCACCGCCGGGGCTTGGCCCATAACGTATCCAGATGCTCCGGCGCGGCCTCAACCGCTTTGGACAGAAGGGCTGGCGTGGCCAGGGCGGGCGGCTGGACCGCGGGCCTGGGTGCTTCCTGGTTTGAAGTCAGCACGCCAACCTCGGTCCGCCCTTCAGATGCCATGGCGGGAGACTCTCCGGGAAGGGCCAAAACGGGCAGGTCGCGGAACGAGAGCGAAGCCCGATGGCCGCCCGCGAGGAGCATGGCCAACAGGGCGAGGCTGGCGGCGAGGATGATCTTGACCATGGTCTCCGTGCCGTGCCGGGACCCTTCTGGCATGGCCTCCGCGTGCGGCCCCAGAGCGTGTTTCATGCTCCCGTTCAGGCTCTTCATGGCCGCTTCTCCTCCAACCAAGATCACAAAACAATTCCATCCCGTGATTGCTTCCTAGACTTCTCGCACTCATGACCTAGCAAGACCCGTGCCGCCTCCGCCGGCCAGCGGGGCCAACTTCCAAGGGCTACCCACGCAGGCCTTTCAGACTCCAGTGGGCCTTGCCAGTAACACGTTGTCGTAAGGATGAGAAGGTCGTCGCGAAAATGAGACCGCCGGCTTGCAGATCGGGCGGCCCATGCGCTAACCTTAATCAGGTGGCCGCTTAGGCCGTCCCTCGCCGCCTTCGAGTATGGTATTCTGCTCCTCTTATGGAGGTCAGCTATGTCAACCGACACCCTGGTGATCGCGGGAAGGCCCTTCAAGAGCCGATTATTTTTAGGAACGGGAAAATATAAAGACAACGCCACCATGGCCCAGGCGCTTGAGGTCTCCGGAGCCGAAGTCATCACGGTGGCCGTGCGCCGGGTGGAGCTGGACCGAACCAAGGCGTCCATGCTGGACTTCATCGATCCCAAGAAATACTTCCTCCTCCCCAACACGGCGGGCTGTTACACCGCCGACGAAGCCATCCGCACGGCCCGCCTGGGCCGGGAGGTGGGCATGTCGGATTGGGTCAAGCTGGAGGTCATCGGCGACGAAAAGACCCTCTTCCCCGATAACGAGGCACTGTTGCAGGCCACCAAAGTCCTCGTGAAGGAGGGGTTCACCGTCCTGCCCTACACCAACGACGACCTCGTGAACGCCAGAAAGCTCCAGGATGCCGGCGCCGCCGCGGTGATGCCGCTCGGGGCGCCCATCGGCTCCGGCATGGGCATCCAGAACCCCGTGGCCATCTCCATCATCAAGGAGTTCATGACCGTCCCCGTCATCGTGGACGCGGGCGTGGGGACGGCGGGTGACGCCTGCCGCGCCATGGAGCTGGGTGTGGACGGCGTCCTCATGAACACGGGCGTGGCGGGCGCGAAGGACGCGGTCCTCATGGCCTCCGCCATGCGCAAGGCCGTGGAGGCGGGCCGTGAGGCCTTCCTCGCGGGGCGCATGCCCATGAAGCGGTATGCGTCGGCGTCGTCGCCCGTCGAAGGCGTCGTCCGATAAGATGCGGGGTGGACCCGGGCGCCAGAGGCGCGAGCGTCCACGGATCCCCAGCGAGCCGCCCGCTGGGCGGCGGAAAGAATACATGATGGACAGCAAAGTAACGCTGTCCACCCTACGGTGCCATTACGAGGAGACCTGCGCATGGTCAATTTTGAGCTGAGCAAGGAGCACCAGGAGTTGGTCGCCAAGACGAAGGATTTCGCGGACCGGTTCGTCCGGCCCGTGGCGCGGCAGCACGACCTCTCGTGCGAATTCCCTTGGTCCGTGGTCCAGAAGGCCTACGACGAGGGGGTCATCAACGGCGCCATCCCCAAGGCGTACGGCGGTGCGGGCCACAACTCCTTCGAAGGCTGCCTGGCGAGCGAGGAGCTGGGCGCGGCGTGCTCGGGCATCGGCATCTGCATTGACGCCAACAACCTCGCGCTCACGCCGCTCTTGGTGGGCGCCAGCGACGACATGAAAAAGCGCGTCTTCGGCCACCTCGTGGAGAGCCGGGGGCTGGCCGCCTTCTGCCTCACCGAACCCGAGGCCGGGTCCGACGCGGGCGCCGTGTCCACCACCGCCGTGAAGCAGGGCGACAAGTACGTCATCAACGGCAAGAAGCGCTTCATCACCAACGGCAAGCAGGCCATCTACCACACGGTCTTCTGCAACACCGATCCGGGCCGCGGCGCCCGGGGCATGTCGGCCATCGTCGTGCCCGCCGACACGCCCGGCGTCATCATCGGCCGGGAGCTGCCCAAGATGGGCCAGCGCGCCTCCTGCCAGGTGGAGATCGAATACAAGGACGTGGCGGTCCCGCTGGACAACGTGGTCGGCAAGGAGAACCAGGGCTTCCTCATCGCCATGAAGACCTTCAACCGGACCCGCGCGGGCGTGGCCTCCGCCGCCGTGGGCATGGCCCGCGAAGCCTACGAGACGGCCAAGAAGTGGTCCCTCAACCGCCGCCAGTTCGGACAGCCCATCGCCAGCTTCCAGGCCATCGGCTTCATGTTCGCCGACATGCTCACGGAGATCACCGCCTCGCGGTTCCTCGTGTGGAACGCGGCCATCCTCACGGACCAGGACAAAGAGGTGGGCACCACCAGCGCCATGGCCAAATATTACGCCACGGACGTGGCCATGAAAGTGGCCACCAACTGCGTGCAGATCATGGGCGGCGACGGCTACTCGCAGGACTACATCGTCGAGAAGATCATGCGCGACGCCAAGCTCTCCCAGATCTACGAGGGTACCAACCAGGTCCAGCGTCTGGTCGTCGCGAAGAATACGTTGAAGTGACGGGAGCAGGGAGCAGGGAGCAGGGAGTGGGGTAGGGCCGTGAGCAATCCCGTGGGGGACGTGGTTCGCCCTCCTCCCCGCTACCGACTTCCTGCTCCCGGCCCGCCGACCGCAGGGAGACGAGAGAAGTGAACTACCCCGTCTGGTACGTGCCCTTCGGCCCGGAGTGGCTCATCGTGGCCATCGCCGTGGTCCACGTCTTCATCTCTCACTTCGCCGTGGGAGGAGGCCTCTTCCTCGTGGCGGGCGAGGCGCGTACGCGGCGCCATTACGACCCGGCCCTCGTGGAGTGGCTCAGGCGGTTTACGAAGTTCTTCATCCTCCTCACCCTCGTGATGGGCGCCGTGACCGGCGTGGGCATCTGGTTCACCATCGGCCTCATCAGCCCCGAGGCGACCAGCACCCTCATCCACTCCTTCGTCTGGGTCTGGGCCATCGAATGGGTCTTCTTCTTCGTGGAGATCCTCTCGATCATCGTTTACGCCTACACGTGGGATTCCATGCCCAAGGCCGCCCACCGCGTCGTGGGCTGGATCTACTTCATCGCCGCCTATCTCAGCCTCGTGGCCATCGACGGCATCCTCTCCTTCATGCTCACTCCCGGGAAGTGGCTCCAGAGCCACGCCCTCTTCGACGGTTTCTTCAATCCCAGTTACCTCCCGTCCCTCGTGGCCCGCAGCCTCATCTGCGCCATGCTCGGCGGCCTCTTCGCCCTCCTGATTCTCTCCTTCAGCAAGGACCGCACCCTCAAGGCGGAGATGGGAAGGTACGCCTCCTACTGGGTGGTGCTGCCCGCCCTGGGCCTTCCCCCGGCCATGTACTGGCTCCTGCGCACCGTCCCCGCCCCGCAGAAGCTCCTGTTCAGGGTCAACCCCATCGTGGAGAACTTCACGTGGGTGATGGTCGCCGCGAGCTGCCTGCTGGTCGTGGTCACGTTCCTCTTCATCTGGCTCAAGCCGCGTTCGCTCAACACCTACGTGGTGCTTCCCCTCATGGTCCTGGCCTTCGCCGCCCTGGGGGCCGCCGAATGGGTCCGCGAGGACATCCGCGAGCCCTACCTCATCACGGACTACCTCTACATCAACCAGATCCCCGTGAAGCAGGCTGATGCCATCCGGGAGAAGGGCATGCTGGCGTCGTCGCCGTGGGTTTCCGAGAAGGAGATCACCCCGGCGAACGAAGCCAAGGCGGGGGAGGAGCTCTTCCGCATGGCGTGCTCCATCTGCCACGTGCCACGGAAGGGCTTCAACGCCCTCGGCCCTCGCCTCACGGGCCTGGACCACGCCTTCGTCACGGCCCTCGTCTCCAAGACCGACCTCATGCGCGCGGGGATGCCTCCCTTCGTGGGCAAGCCCGAGGAGGCCGCCGCCGTGGCGAGGTACCTCATGGACAACGCCCCGAAGGAGCCCGTACCCAACGACGGGAAGGCCGTTTGGAAACGGCGGTGCGGCGAGTGCCACACCATTTCAGGGCCTTTCCGCCCCGTGGCCGACGCCTTCGCGGGGCAGAAGGCGGAAGACATCGCCGACACCATCGCCTCCATCGAGATGATGAACGACCAGATGCCGCGCTGGACGGGCAACGACGTCGAGAAGACGGCCCTGGCGCGGTACCTGTCCGAGGCGTGCAAGGCATCCGCCAAGGGAGGTGCGAAATGATCCCCGCCATCCCTCCGCTGGATCCCATGCCCGTTCCCGCGCCCATCTGGCTCGTCAAGGCGTTGCTTTGGGTCACCTTCACCGTCCACCTCCTCTTCATGAACGTGACTCTGGGCGGAGCCATCCTGTCCGCCGTTTACGCTTTGAAGGGGAAAGACCGAGACCGGGCCCTCGCCAAGACCCTGGCCAAGATGCTGCCCTTCGTCATGCCCTTCGCCATCACCTTCGGGGTCGCGCCCCTTCTCTTCGTGCAGGTGCTCTACGGGCCCCTCTTCTACTCCGCCACCATCCTCATGGCCGCCCCCTTCCTGGCCATCATCGGCGTCCTCATCGCCGCCTACTACGGCATGTACCTTTTGGCTTGGAAGTGGACCGCTCTGGGCCGGGCGCAGGGATGGCTCGCGGCGGCGATCTTCTTGCTCCTGGCGTACGTGGGCTTCACCTACACCCACGTCTTCACCCTCATGACCTCGCCGGACCGCTTCCGCGCCATGTACCTGGCTCACCCCGATGGCGTCCAGTATTTCTTCGGGGACCCGATGCTGCTTCCCCGCTTCCTCCACATGGTCCTCGGTTCCCTCGCCGTGACAGGCCTCCTGGTGGCCTACCTGGGGACCAGACGGCTCCGCCTGGAGCCCGAGCTGGGGCGCTGGCAGTTCAAGGCGGGAATCACGTGGTTTGCCGCCGCCACCGTGGCGAACCTCGGCGTGGGGGCCTGGTGGCTCACGGCCCTCCCGCGTGAAGCCATGCTGCTGTTCATGGGCGGGAGCGCGCTGGCAACGGGAGCCTTCATCGCGGGCCTGGTCTTCGGCGTGTCGGCCCTCGTGCTGGCCCTCATGGGCATCAACTCACTCAAGCCCTTGCCCATGCTCATGGGCGCCGGCCACGCCCTCGCCGTGACGCTGATCTGCATGGTTCTCATGCGCGACACCCTGCGCGACGCCCTCCTCAAGCCCGCCTACGACGTGTGGGCCCTGCCCTCCGATTCGCAGTGGGTGGCCGTGAGCCTCTTTCTCGTCCTCTTCGCGGGGGGTTTGGGGGTCTGCGTGTGGCTTCTGAAACTCATGAGGGACGCGGCCCGCGCCAACGCCGCCAAGGGCGACGAGGGCAACAGGGGCCCCGGCCTCACCGATTCGGGCCTCCACCGCATCAGCGCCGAAGACTCTCAAGCCATGCGCGGCGGCCTCGCACCCGAGTCCGGCCAGCGTCCGAGGGTCGAGCCTTAGGGCCAAACCAGGGGCCCCGCGCCCCTTCCTAAACTCCTTGGGGGATACCATGGCCGCGTCCATCTTCGAGCGCATCAAGAAGGAAAGAATAGAATTCGTGGACCTCATGTACGCCGATCTCCTCGGCGGCTGGCACCACGTCACCGTGCCATCGGGCCGCTTCACCGGGTCCATGTGCGAGAAGGGCGTCGGGGTGGACGGCTCCTCGGTGACAGGCTTCAGAAAGGTCAAATCGGGCGACATGGTCCTCGTCCCCGATCTGGACTCGGGCTTCATGCACCCCTTCGCCGATCATCCCACCCTCTGCGTGCTGGGAGACTTGCTGGACGTGGGGGCCAAGGAGGGCTTCTCTCGCGACGCGCGCTACGTGGCGCGCAAGGCCGAGCGCGCCCTGGGCCGCCTGCGCAAGGGCGAGCACAGCCTGTGGCTTCCCGAGCTGGAGTTCTATCTCTTCGACAGCGTGGAGATCTTCGGGCGGCCCGGCCACGCGGGCTACCGCATCCTCTCGCGGGAGGCGGGCGCCGCCGACGGCGATCCCCGCGTTCCGGAGCACGAACCGCGGCGCAGGGGCTATCACGCCGCCGCGCCAGAAGACCGCTTTGAGAACCTGCGCGGTACCATGTGCGGCACTCTGGCGGGCATGGACATCCCCGTGAAGTACCACCACCACGAGTGCGGCCCCGCCGGCCAGGTGGAGATCGAGCTCAACTTCATGCCCCTCGTCAAAGCAGGTGACAGCGTGGCCCTCGCCAAATGGGCCATCCGAAACCTCGCGGACCGCTTCGGCCTCGTGGCCACCTTCATGCCCAAGCCGCTTTACGGCGAGGCGGGGTCGGGCCTCCACTTCCACCAGTTCCTCGCCAAAGGAGACCTCTCCGCCTTCTACGATCCCACGGGCAAGGCGCCCCTCTCCAAGACGGGCCTGCACTACGTGGGCGGCCTGCTGGCCCACGGCAAGGCCCTCTGCGCCATCGCCAACCCCTCCACCAACTCCTACAAGCGCCTCGTCCCCGGCTTCGAGGCCCCCGTCCGCCTGGCCTACTCCGTGGGCAACCGCACGGCGGCCATCCGCGTGCCCGGTTACGCCAACACGCCCGAGAACGTGCGCGTGGAGTACCGGCCGCCGGACGCCACGTGCAACGTCTACCTCACCATCGCCGCCATGCTCATGGCGGGCCTCGACGGCATCAAGAGGAAGCTGGACCCGGGCCAGCCCCTGAGCCGCGACCTCTTCCACATGCCCAAGAACGAGCTCGACGCCATCCCCGCCCTTCCGGGCACCCTCAACTGGGCCCTCGACGCCCTGGAGCGTGATCACGACTTCCTCCTCGAAGGCGGCGTCTTCACCGAAGATCTTCTCGACGCCTGGGTCACCCTCAAGCGCGACGAAGCCCGCGACCTCGCCGAGCGGCCGCACCCAAGAGAGTTCGAGCTGTATTTGGGGGTGTAGGGAGCGGGGAGCGGGGAGCGGGGAGCGGGGAACAGAAAGGCATAGCCTTCGGTGGGTGGTATTCCAAAATTCCTGCTATCTGCTCTCGGCCTGTTGACCTGCGCCCGGGGCGGGAGTACGATTCCGTTTTGAATGGGAGGGCCGGCGGCAATGTCCGGCCCCCGATCCGCCAACGTTCTGCCTAAACATATGGGGCCCATGCGAGGGTGAGTGCCAGGTGCGTTCTGGCGCGCCCAGGAGGCAGACATGATTCAGGCGCTGGCGTTCATTGACTCACCCGAGCAGCTTCTGCTCATCTTGGCGATCGCCCTTCTGTTCTTCGGGCCCACCAAGCTGCCCCAGCTCGGGTCCTCCCTGGGCAAGGCCATCCGGGCCTACAAGGACGGCGTCAACTCCGAGGACGAACCCGCGCCGACAGCCGCGGCCGCCGTGGCCACCGTTCCAGCCCAATGCCCAAAATGCGGCGCCGCGGTGGCGGACGGGTCCGCCTCCTTCTGCACTCGCTGCGGCATGGCTTTCTCCGCCGCGACGGCCTGAGCTCCGCCCGCCTCTCCCCATAACGGGTTGACGCGCCAGCGGCCTTCGCGTAGAATACGTAACGCTCGGGGGCCGACGTAGCTCAGCTGGTAGAGCAACTGATTCGTAATCAGTAGGTCCGCGGTTCGATTCCGCGCGTCGGCTCCAGCAAAATCCTTTAATGATCAGATAGTTGATAAAGGCCTGGGAGGAGTGTGTCAGGCTAGGGGAGTGTATTCTCGCCAATTCCGTGCCAGAAGGGACGATTTTGGCCCTGTTAATGGGGGATTAGAGGTCTTCGGGCTTGAGGCCGGTTCTCTTGGCGATGACGGTGAGGGCCTTCGGGCCTATCTCTTCGGAGTCGTGGTAGGCGAAGCGAAACTTGGGCCACCCGGGGCGGATCAAAGTCTTGTGGCTTCCGCGTTGCCGGTGGAGAGTCCAGCCGATGCGGAGCAACGCAGCCAATACCCTTTTGGCCTGGGTCGCAGGCCACTCACTCATGCGGCCACGAAGGACACGCTCAAGAACTCCTTGGGCTCCTGGCGCTCTTCCAGCTCCTCGGCCAGGACTTCGAGGGCGAGGCGTTGCACCTTGGCAAGGGCTTCTTTCTTAGTGCGCCCGTACACCGTCACGCCGGGCAGTTGTGGGATGTCCGCGATCCACCGCCCGTCTTCCTCGCGGTCGAATTCCACCTTCAGGACCATGCTCGTGCCTCCATAGCAAAGGATAGGCCCACCCATAGCGGAGATGCAAGCGGATGTGGCCAAGAGCCGGGTTTGTTAGGGTACACCCTTGCCCTTCCGCTCATCACTTGGCTCGTGCAAGAGCACCTCCGGAGAGTATCCGTCCTCCGGGGCCGGTCTTGCCTCCTCGGTTGGCTTGGGACCGACACCCGCCCCAGGTCAAAGGTCCGGGCGGTGGCTGGGGTGGACACTCCCCAGAGCAAGGCCTACACTCACAGCATTGGAGTCCGCCATGGCACAGGACATACCCGAGCAGAAATCGGCGCCGCCACCGAGCAAGCCAAGCGAGCCGCCGCACCGCCACCCGGAGACGCTCCAGGGCTTCCTAGACAACCCGCGCTACCGACTTGACGGAATCGAGTTGGAGGACGGAACCTTCTTCCCGGTAGCGCCCCCGAAGGAGCCAAGCCCGCCCCCGCCCGACCCGTTCGAGGGGTGCGAACAGCGGCACGGGGACCGGGCGAAGGCAATCTCGGATCGCCCCTTGAAGTAGGCGCCGCCGCCCACGGCGAGGAAACGAGCCTCTTCGTCCGTGGACGGAAGTCCTGCCCAGCCACTTACGTCCTTGGGCCGGGCCGGGCGCACCGAGGCGGCTCAGGGAGATCCCCCCACCCCCATTAAGCGATTGAGGGATGATTTGTCCTCGCGATGCCCTGCCACGGGCTTGCTTCGCGTGGTATCATTGAAGCACAGCACAAGGGGGGGATGTGGACCTTCTTAGAGACTACATCGTAAGCCTGAGGGACAAGCGCTCCTATGGGGCGGGGACGAAAGAGACCTCCTACTATCCTTGCCTTGTGAACCTCCTGGACGGGGTGGGGGCGTCCCTCAAGCCCAAAGTGGGGTGTCTCTCCATCCTCCAGAATACCGGCGCGGGAAACCCCGACGGCGGGCTCTTCGACAAGAACCAGATGCAGAAGGGCTCTCAGGAGCCGCGCGCCGGGCAGACTCCCTCCCGCGGGGTCATCGAAGTCAAATCGACCAAGGACGACGCCTGGTTCACCGCCGACACGCCGCAGGTCTCCAAGTATTGGGAGCATTATGGCCAGGTGCTCGTCACGAATTACCGGGACTTCCTTCTGGTGGGGAAGACCGCCGAAGGCCGCCCCGCCAAGCTAGAAAGCTTCCGCCTCGCGCCGGGCGAGGAGGCGTTTTGGCAGAACCCCATCAAGAGCCTCGTGGATGCCCACGGAGAGCGCTTCGCCGAATTTCTCACCCGCGTCATGCTCCACCCCGTCCCCTTGCAGGAGCCCAAGGACGTGGCGTGGTTCCTGGCCTCCTACGCCCGCGACGCCAGAGCAAGAGTGAAGGCCGTCGAACCGGAGGGGAGGACGACCGAAGGGGGAGCCCCCTCGCCGCTGGCGCCCCTGCGCCGTGCTTTGGAGGAGAGCCTTGGCCTCACCTTCAAGGGCGAGAAGGGGGACCATTTCTTCCACTCCACCCTCGTGCAGACCCTCTTCTACGGGGTCTTTTCGGCATGGGTTCTGTGGCATAAGGAGGACCCTTCGCGAACGGGCCGCTTCTCGTGGAAGGCCGCCGAGTGGACCCTCCACGTCCCCATGATTCGCGCGCTCTTCGAGCAGGTGGCCCGTCCCTCCGCCTTGGGACCTTTGGGGCTCGTGGAAGTTTTGGACTGGACCGAGGCGGTCTTGAACCGCGTGGACAGGCCAGCCTTCTTCGCCCGCTTCCAGGACGCGGAGGCGGTGCAATACTTCTACGAACCCTTCCTGGAGGCCTTCGACCCGGAGCTTCGCAAGGAGCTGGGCGTCTGGTACACGCCGCCCGAGGTGGTGAAGTACATGGTGGCCCGCGTGGACTCGGTGCTCAAGAGCGAGCTGGGCCTTGCCGACGGGCTCGCGGATGAGCGCGTTGTGGTGCTGGACCCGTGCTGTGGGACGGGGGCCTATCTCGTGGAAGTCCTCCGCCGTATTCAAGCAGACATGGCAGAGAAGGAAGGCCGCGCCCTCGCCGCCCGCGCCGTGAAGGAGGCAGCCACCTCTCGCGTCTTCGGCTTTGAGATACTTCCCGCGCCCTTCGTGGTTTCGCACCTGCAAATCGGTCTCGCCCTCCAAGGCATCGGGGCGCCCTTCCTTGAAGACCAGAACGAACGCGCGGGCGTGTTCCTTACCAATGCCTTGACCGGCTGGGAACCGCCCAAGGAGCCCAAGAAACACCTCCCGTTCCCGGAGATGGAGGCCGAGCGCGATGCGGCGGACCGGGTGAAGCGCGAGGCGCCCATCCTCGTCATCCTGGGCAATCCTCCCTATAACGGGTTTGCAGGTGTTGCGGTGGAGGAGGAGCGGGACCTCTCCACGGCCTACAAGACCACGAAGAAAGCCCCGGCGCCCCAGGGCCAGGGCCTCAACGATCTGTACGTGCGCTTCTTCCGAATGGCCGAGCGGCGAATCGCCGAGGTCTCGGGCCAGGGCGTCGTGTGCTTCATCTCCAACTACTCGTGGCTGGATGGACTCTCCTTCACGGGCATGAGGGAGAAATACCTCGAAGCCTTCGACCGGATTTGGGTAGACTGCCTCAACGGGGACAAGTACAAGACCGGCAAGCTCACCCCCGAGGGCAAACCCGACCCCAGCGTCTTTTCCACGCCTCACAACCATGAAGGCATCCAGGTGGGGACCGCCGTCGCCACTCTCGTGAGAAGGGGCGCGCGACAAGGATGCCGAATATGCTTGAATGACATACACGATGATCCCGCCATTCTGGCGAGTGAAGCGAGTCCAGAACCGGATTCCGGGCAAGCCGGAATGACGGAGATCGGGCATTTCGTCCACTTCCGCCATCTCTGGGGCAAGGCAAAACTCTCGCAGTTGGAGGCTGAGGCGCGAACCGCAAGCGACAACAGCTACGAAAATATTCTCTCTGACTTTCGGCTTGGCCATCCCTTCTGGCCGGTCGTCGTGAGCGAGAAGTACCTAGATTGGCCACTCCTTCCCGAGCTAATACCCGTTTCGTTTCCAGGAGTACAGACCAAACGCGATGAATTGGTCGTTGACATAGATAAGGAAGCCCTCCTTCAGCGGATGAGAACCTATTTCGACAAGGATGTCGAAGATGTCGAAATGGCAAGACTGTGTCCTTCCGCGATGAAGAGTACGAAGTCGATTGCCGCGAAGCCCATAAGGGAGTACCTAGTTCGCAGGGGCTTCTTGCCTGAGTACATACTGCCGTATTGTTACCATCCATTCGACCAACGGTTTATCTACTGGGAACCAGAAACTAACCTCCTGGGTCGGAAAAGCCCGGACCTCTTCGCGAACATCTTGCCTGGGAATCTCCTCATAGAGGCCAGAAAGCAAGAATCCCTTGCGGTCTGGTCTCGGGGCTTTGCGACGTCAGGCCTGGTGGACAATTTCGGCAACGGGTTCAGCAGTTTCTTTCCCTTGTATTTGCGAGCGACGGACGATGGGGCGACAAATCCCTTGGGCCTAGAGCCCGCAGCCGGTACGTCCACGGACAGCAGGCACCGCAACCTCTCGCGCGCGGGAATGGCCTACCTTGAGTCTATTGGTGCCGCTCACGAGAATCTCTTCTTCCACGCCCTTACTGTGATGCACGCGCCGACTTACCGTGAGGAAAACTCCGGCGCCCTGCGCCTTGATTGGCCGCGCATCCCCCTTCCATCCTCCAAGGATGCGCTGGAACGCTCCGCCGCCTTGGGCCAGGAGGTGGCCGCGCTCCTAGACACGGAGCGCGACGTGCCGGGCGTCACCTCCGGCGCCATCCGCCCGGAACTCAAGGCCGTGGGCATCCTCTCGGCCCTGCCGGGCGAAGCCGTCAGCCTCGCCGTCACCGCAGGCTGGGGCCACGCCGGGCAATCGAACATCACCATGCCCGGCAAGGGAAAGGTCCTGCCCCGTTCCTTCACCCCGTCCGAACTCAAGGGCTTGGGCGAGGCCGCCGCCAGCCTCGGCGGGGCGACGGTGGACGTTTACCTGAACGAGTCCACCTTCTTCGCCAACGTCCCCGAGGCCGTCTGGAATTACACGTTAGGCGGTTATCAGGTCCTCAAGAAGTGGCTCTCCTACCGCGAGCAAGCCCTCCTAGGCCGCCCCCTCCACGACGCCGAGGCCCGCCACTTCATGAACACCGCCCGCCGCATTACCGCCCTGCGTTTGCTGGAACGCACCCTCGATGAAAACCACCTGGAGGTAACCCGCAGCTTTTTTCCTTGGGGCAAATAGTCAATTGGATTGGGCATAGTTGGGGGCCCAAGCGCGGGGTTAGGAATAGCCGTGCGAGTTGGCGGACGCTGCGGGTCCTCGGCACGCACGCAATAGAAAAGAGTGGGAGAGATGAATCGGGAGCACCGTGGGTACGTTGCCGCTGGCTTCTAGATAGTCGTCTTCATCGCGGGCGCTGTCGCTCTCGGGCAAATGGTGCGTGGGGATTCGCCTGTGTCCTGGGGGAGGGGACCATTCTAGATGGCCGCGAAGAACAGAAATAAGCCCAAGCCCAAGAAAATGAATCCGAGTGCGGTTCCGGCCCCGTTCATGGAAGAAAAGCGTGGAGGGGACGGTTCTGTCAACATGGAGGTTGACAATGGCTGGAAGATGGCGGACAATGAGCTCCTTTCAAAGCGGCTGCGAGGGGCCCGTTTTGGCATCAAGCTTCTCGTCAAGGGAGAAAAATGCCCGGCCAAAGATTTCCTGGACCTTCTCGCCAAGGGCGGAAATGAACTCGGCTCCCTTGTGGCCCAGGTTGAGGCCTTGTGCCGTGCGGCGAGAGACGATCACCATTTGTACGCCAAGATGGGAAAAGGGGAAGGCAAGGGAGTGTTCGAATTGAAGCAGCCGGGCAAGCTCTTCCGCCTGTTCTATTTTTACGGCGAAGACCACGGCTTAGGAGCCGCGCTGGTCATCTGCACGCACGGATACTCGAAGGGCAAGCCAAGCCGGGACGAACAGAACAAGGAATTCCGAAAGGCGGTGCGCATTATGAGAGACTTTCTTGCCGATCGGGGATATGAATGAGTGACGGAAAGGTGCGATTCTCTGCCCGCGTCGAGGAAGCTTTGCGGAACCTCGATTCAGACCCCGCCTACATAGCTACCCGCCTGAAGTTCGAGGTGGGCAGCGACGTGCTGGCCATTCTGCGCGCGAAGGGCAAAAGCCCCGCATGGTTGGCCAAGCGCCTTGGGAAGAGCCGCCAGTATGTGACCAAGATGCTGAAGGGAAACACCAACTTTACGTTAGAGAGCCTTGCCGCCCTCTCTATCGCCTTGGGAGCCAAGTTCGAGTTCACCTTTACCGCCCCCGCGGTTTCTTCGGATCTCTGGCGAGCCCTTGAGGGTGGCCAGGCGGCGAATGCCAGCCTGACCCTCACGACTCGCCAAGGGTACCCAGAGGACACCTTTGGCTGCGCGGCAGGGCACCTCGTGCAGGACTCCGCGGCTATGTACTCGATCGGCAAGGCGGCTGTTTAGGGGGATGCCCATGGCGAGCCAACCTTCAATTGTTATGGAGACCTTCGGCGTCAGAGACCTGCGCATCGAGTGGAAGGATGCTGAGAGGTCCGGCGCGCAGACGGACTCCAAAATCGATATCGGCTATACGCTTGATCAGATGCCGGACCGGGACGTCGTGAGAATTGGAATGACATTCAGCGATCTGGCCAAAGGCCCGGAGGGCAAGGAGAGCTACACCCTCTCGGTCCACATCATGGGTTTCTTCCGGTTAGCCCAGGGTCTGGTCGAAGAAGATCGAGTGAAACTGCTCTTGGGCAATGGTCTCGCGATGTTGTACTCGTCTCTTCGTGGAGTCTTGCTTCCCGTCAGCGGGTGTTTCCCTCCGGGCTTCCGCTACATCCTACCGACCGTAAACTTGCAGGACGTCGTCCGCGAGGTTGAGTCGCAGAGGGAAAAGGCCAAGCCGGTGAAGGAGCATCTTAAGCGGCGCCCCCCAACGCAGATCAGGCCGAGTGAAAAGTCAGGCCAGTCAAAGAAACGCGCCTGATACCGGCTTGCCGGAAGCCGCAGCCGGAAGATCGCACCCCCTCTTGACAGCGCCCCTCTTCTTCAGGTAGGGACCGCTGAAAACCTCCACACCTGTGAACTAAGTTGCAACTTGGGCTCGAAATATGCCCCGTAGTTTCTTTCGTTTGTCAAGTATTATATCCCTCGTTTTAGGCTTGGGCTTTGGGGAGGGTTTGCCCTACCCGTGTAACGTAATAAAAACCATATAATACAACTAGTTAGATATCACTTGCGCCAGGGCTGACCCCCTGGATGGCCGCCGCGTGAAACTCGTATGTAGAGGTGTGGAAAATAAAAACCGTCTCTATTGTGGTATACTTATGAGTGTGGCATGGTGAGGATAGTTTAGTGTTGGATGGATGCTATGAATCGTCATGTTTCGGGTGAAACGAAAAACGTGAACGGAAAGACGGGGAGGCGGCGGGCTCTCCGGGGTTCTTTCCCGGGCTGCGGGGCAGTTCACCGGAACGACTTGGGAAGATCCCGGGGCGATGGGCGGCTTGGTCCGGTCTCCCTGAGGAAAGTCGGCGGGATTGCGCCGCACCATCGGGCTGAATCGTCTTGCTCCCTGGGGATTGCCCCGCCCCGTCGCGATGGCGGGCCTCACTCCCGTGGGATTGACCGTCCCCATCGCCATGATCGGGCTCACTCCCGTGGGAGTGGGCCTCCCCACCGCGAAGGCCGGCCTCGCTCCCGTGGGAGTGCGCCTCCCTATGGCGCGAGCAGGCCTCAATCCCGATGGATTGGCCCGCCCCACCGCACGTGGGCGGCGCAACCCCGGCGGATGATGTCGTTTCATCCCGCTTGGGCTCTCCATTCCAGGAGCAACCCGGCGAAAGCAAGGGCCGACCCCATCCGCGGTCCCCCTTAGACACGTAACATTCATCAAGCAGGACGGCTGGGTGGGCCCGTTGCGGGCAGCCCGGACGGGTTTAGGCAGGACCCTTCGAGGGCGGCCCTCGGAGGTTACAGGGTAAGACGGCTGGGCGCGCCCCTGGTGGGCGGCCCGGACGGGTTGACGCAAGGCCCGCCGAGGATGGCCCTCGGGGGTCACACTAAGGAGCTCAAATGAAACTTCCCTGCACCACCACCAGCGGCGAAACCCTCCTCAACGAGTACGGCCTTTATCACTACACCCGCCTCAGCGCCGATAAGGCCCTCGGTGAGCTTGCGGTCCGCTGGTTAGGCGCCCAGGAGCGCCTTAAAGAACGCCTCGGCGTCCAGCACGACGCGCAGACCGGCGCCATGATCGCCCTCGCCACGAGGGACGGCGAGGAACATCTCCTCACCGTGGCCGTGCGCGCCCTTTACGGCACGCTCATCGCCAAGACCAATAACAACCGGAAGTGCCCCCTGTTCTCCACCTACTTTCCCGACGGCCTCGGCGCCATGGTGAGCGCGCCCGTGGACCAGGAAGTGGTTCGCGTGGCGGTGCTGCTCAGCAAGCTTGCCGAAGCGCAGGAGCCCGAGCTGCAAGCTCACGTCAAACCCATCACGGTGGCCCTGGAAAACCTCAAGGTCGCCCTGGCCGCCTACAAGAGCGCGGCGGAGGCGCATTCGCAGGCCCACGGCCTCGTGGAGCACGAAAAGAAGGCGTGGTTCGACGCCTACGTCCTCGACCACCGCACCCTCTCCCAGATGTTCTACCAGGACGCCAAGAAGGCCGATTCGTACTTCAAGCCCGCCCCCAAGGGCGTGAAGGCCAAGGCTGTGCCCGCGATGGTTCCCGCGCTGGTGAGCCCCGTCGAAAAGGCGGCCACCGCGTAACACCCGTACCGGGATTTCTTGGGAAAAGAATCCCCCCAAAAGGAACACGTATACCCCCCGGCAGGCCTTCGTGTGCGGCTCCAGGCGCGCGCGGGGGCCTGCCCCCTATTGGGGCGCGGCCCCATGCGGCAGGGCCCGAGAAGGGAGGCCGCAGGGCGAGCGCGGGCTTGGCCGGCGGTGGGGGCCGGGGATCGTTGGCCGCGCTGCTAGTTGATGTCGGCGAAGCCGGTTCTGGCGATTTTGTCGGCGGCCGCCGCGGCCCACTGGTCGGCTTCGCCGCTGGTTTTGGCGCCGACGACGGAGAGCTTGAACTTCTTGACGGTGTTGTTGCTG